>JANPHE010000270.1:0-39836 GCA_031424295.1 Segetibacter sp.
TCAAACATGGAATACGGAAGTCAGTGACAGCTCCTATTTTCCATCTATGGTAAAGTACATGGACAAAAAGGTTGGACAAATAATTGAAAAGGTAAAAAATGCTGGTTTGCAAAACAATACTATCATATTTTTCACAACTGATAACGGAAGTGGAAACAACGTAGTTGATTATATAGATAATGGTGTCCCCTCGCAAGGCAAAAAAGGTATAACAACAGAAGCTGGCACATTGGCGCCAATGATTGTGTATTGCCCGACTAAAATTTCTCCTTCAACAATTAATAGTAACTTAATTGATTTTACAGATTTTTTCCCAACCATCGCCAGCCTTTCAAAAGTTGACATTTCAACAATAGATGACACTTTAGATGGAATAAGTTTTTCGCCAAAACTTTTGGGTAACAATGGTATTCCACGAGAATGGATTTTTAATTATTACGATCATCACCCAGGTAATAGCAAAGTTTTAAGATGGGCTCAAACCAAAAAATATAAACTTGTTGACTCTCTCGGCACTTATTTATTTTATAATTTTCTCAATGATCCAGAGCAAATCAATCCGTTGTCTGATAATATCCTTTCTCCCGAGCTAAAATTAATTCGGCAACAATTGTTAAACGTCTTGAACGGTTATGCGTTGCAAGGCCCGCCAACTTTATATAATTCCTGGTTTGATAATATAACAGATAGTTCAGCTAAAATTGGCTCAACAATTGAAGAAAATAGTGGCGTAATTATGGAGCGCGGTACCTTATGTTATCTAAATGAAAATTTATTTTTACCAGAATTTTATAAAGGGTTTCCGGTTAAAACGAATGGGCCGTTAACCAATGGTCCTTTTGCCGATTATAGATTTGGCCTCAATCCCGAAAATAATTATTTCTACCGAGGTTATGCAATTAGCAATAATAAAATTGGAATGAGCCCAGAAAGAAATTTCTATACTTTATCAAGGTCTATAGTTTCACCTCCAAAAGAATTATTTGCAACTTCAAGTGAAAATAGCATTAAGCTAGAATGGGAACCCGCCATATTTCCTAATACTGGAGCAAGTTTTGGAGGTTATCTTTTAATTATCTCTAATGACAATCCCGTTTTTGCAACACTGCCTGATGGTAAAAGGCCCGAGGATGTTATCCGTAGTGGAAAGATAGGACAACTTATCAATTTTAGTTTACCCGGCATTTCTCCAAGCGTAGCTTATATTTCCCAACTCAAAACAAACACTACTTATTCTATTATCCTAGTGCCTTATACCTGGGATGGGATACATCCTGCAACTTATAATTATCTTGAAAATGGGATATTAAAAATAAATACTAAAACAAAATCAAGTAGTGTAAATATTTTTCCAAATCCAACAAAAGATGAGTTTAACATTGTTGTTAATTTGGATTCAAATGCTCCTATAGGATTTACAGTAACTAATGGGGTTGGACAAAAAGTTTATGCAGGTTCTGCATTAAACAATAGTAAAATAAAATTTGGTAAAAAATTTCCAAACGGCACCTATTTCGTAACAATCATCCAAGAAAAATACAAGGAAACATTTAAAATAATAAAGGAAGCAAAGTAGATGCCTATTCTCTTCTCATATTTTAAAGGGCACTATAAAGGATATTGATGTCATTTCTTTGATTACAAAAAGTAAACCTTCCTTGATATCCTTTTAAAAAATATAAATCTTTGAATTGGAAAATCAAATTCCCGCAAATGATTTTACCAAAACTATACGTTCTTATAAATCATTGAACAATTGACCTATTATGCCATGGCAGGATTGTTTTTGCTTGCACTATTTTGTATCATGCTACGCAGCAATGCTTTTGCCCTGGAAAACTGCGACTTACTCGTACTTTCTGTTATGCCTAATTGGGTTGCTATTTCTTTGTGAGAGTAACCTTCTATTGCATACAAATTGAAGACCGTCCTATATCCTTCGCTTAGCGTCTTAGAACTTTTGATCAAATCTTTTTCATACATTTTTTCCAATACACTGTAGTGTTTATCAGCAACTGAATTTTCCAATCCTTCACCAACATCAGTGCTGATTGTTTTCTTACGAATGTGCTCAATAGCTGTATTTACAAATATTCTTCTTACCCAACCATCAAACGAACCCTCACCTCTAAATCTATGTAGGTTATTAAACAACTTTACAAAGCCTTCTTGTAAAATATCTTCAGCATCCATTTGTTGTTTTGCATACCTAAGGCATATCGCAAACATTTTTGGCGAGAATAAATCATACAATTCTTTTTGGCTTTTCCTTTCTCCTTTGATGCAACTTTCAATTAGAAAATTTTGCTGAGTACAAGTTATGTTCATGATATTGGTTTTTAGGTATTCATGGTCATAACTACATTAGTGCCAACAAAAAATTTAGTGAAAATCAATCACTTACGAAGTTATTTACTTCTCAAAACATCCAAACTTGAAAAAGTATTTCCCAACATGGGATTGAAAGGAGAACAGTAATGCGATTAGCAAAATTGCAAATGATTATAAATGGCTTATGATGCCCAATCCCGAATATTTACCCAGCGCAATTGCACCGAAAGAATAGTCAAGACCACCTGCTACATCCTGGCTAAGCAGTAATGGTCCGTCAGCATCCATATAATCCAATTGTGGGCTGAAGTTTACAATAGCAGCAGACCCTATGGAACTTTCATTCATACAGCCCATCATTACTTTTAAACCTACTTCTTTGGCGTTTTTTATCATTCTTCTTGCCGGAGTAATGCCACTGCACTTGGTCAATTTTATATTGATGCCATGAAAGAAACCGACACATTTTTCAACATCCGCTTCAAATACGCAGCTCTCGTCCGCTATCAACGGAATGGGCGAATGATCGTACAATATTTTCATGCCTTCCCAATTGTCTTTCTTCAATGGCTGTTCTACTAATTCTACGCCCAGATTAGCCAGTTTGGTTATTTTCTCCATTGCCATTTCAGCAGTGTCCCAACCCTCATTGGCATCTACTCTAAATATGGCATCTGTATGTTTTCTAATTTCTTCTATCATTTCAACATCGCCCTCCACTCCCATTTTGATCTTATAAACCGGCCAGGGTTTTTCTCTGATTTTTTCAATCATCTTTTCGATGGTATCCAATCCGATGGTATAGTCTGTAACCGGTAAATTTTCTGTAAATTCTGTATTCCAAAGCTTGTACAAAGGTTTGCCTTTCATCTTGCCCCAAAGATCCCAACCTGCCATATCAAGTGCGCAAACCAGAAAAGGATTTTTAGGAAACAAGTGATGTAAGTAGTGCCAATAACGTTCCGGATCTGTAAGCGCAAATTTTTCTACAAAAACTTTCTTTGCTTCCAAATCTGCAATCATCTGATCAACTGTAATGTTGTAATAATTGATAGCCGGGGCCTCTCCATAACCTTTGAATGGCCCTAATTCCAACTCAACAAACAATGTTGGTTGATGGGTTTTTGTACCTTTTGAAATGGTGAATGGATATTTAAAAGGAAGCTCATGCTTCCAATATTTTAATTTCAAGGCTATATGTTTTGTTGCTAAAGATAAAGCCATTGAATGGTTCTTTCAATGGCTTTATCAAATATTAGTTGAAGGGTCGTTTACCGTCCACTTTGGTTTATGTAATCGATGATTTCATTATTAAACTCCGTTTCTTTTAACAAGTCTTCTAAGCCAATGTGCATTCTATAGCGCCAGTAATGCTTGGGATCCGAAGGAATATTGATTCTTTCTTCACTAGGGTTGTCGCGACGGAGGTTGATGCTCGTACTCATCAGATCTTGCATCTGAAATATGCTCCACATGGCAGGCGAATAAAAATGTTGCATCAATATAATCCTGCTAATCCAAGGCTCACAGAAATAGGGTGCAGTACCCCACTGCCCCAGCTCATTGTTAAAGAATCGTTGTGTAGTGTCTCTGCTTTCCTCCCACCAACCACGGATGGTACTCATGTCATGCGTAGATGGCGTAACCACACTTAAATAAGGTGCGTCGTTGGGATGGAAAAATTCCCGCTTCGGATCTTTTGGCATTCGCTGTATCTCCAGACTGAGTATTGCCAAATCTTTCATAACACCCGGAACACAATCGGGTACCATACCCAGGTCTTCGCCGCAGATCAGCATATTGGTACTTCTCTTTAATTCAGGTAATTTTTGCATGGCTTCTTTTGCCCAAAAATTATCCTGCCTGCGGAAGAAATAACTAACATACAAATCCTTTAATACCGATTGAGTATGTCCGTCCAGGTATCGGAACGAAGCCGTTGTTTCCATTGAAATGCGGAAATGGTACTGTTGACCATCTGTACCATCAGCAAACAAAATGATATTACTGATCAGGTCAAACAATCCTTGCTTCAACCTTACATTTTGATCTGATTGCGCCAGCAAATCAAAATGTTTTTCTACTTTTCTTTGGGTATCGTATTCAGCTTTTAATGTATAGTTTCCGTAGCCGGCATCGTTCAAAAACGAACTTTTCACCAACTCAATGTCCTCTCCAAATAAGTCCCATACAATGGTTTCGTTGATAAATGGCTTACACAACCTATCGTAATTAAATTGAACGCCTCTTTCCGCAATTTCGTTGATGTGTATGGGTAATGCAGGTACAAAATGTCCCATAATACCTTCTACAGCATCCATTGGAATACTCCAGATGCGGAAAAAGCCGAGGATATGATCTACTCTAAATGCATCAAAGTAGTATTTCATTTGGCTAAACCGACGCTTCCACCAGCTAAATCCATCTTCCAGCATCTTCTGCCAGTTGTAAGTTGGAAAGCCCCAGTTCTGTCCTTTGATAGCAAAATCATCGGGAGGTGCCCCGGCTTGCATATCCATATTGTACAAGTCGGGCTCTTGCCATGCATCACAACTGTTTCTATAAATTCCTATTGGGATATCTCCTTTTACAATAATGCCATTCTGATGTGCATAGGCAGTAGCTTCCTGTAATTGTAAATGAAGGTGATATTGTACAAAAAAATGAATGCTGAGCTCCTCATCTGCCAACATAGGAGATGCAGCCAGCCTATTTATAGTTTCTGAATGATAAACCTGGTTGGTTTCCCATTGGTTGAAATCTGAGGTCTTATTTTTTTCGCGGAAATAACAAAAGGCTGCATAAGGAACAAGCCAATGTGCATTCTCCTGAAAATATGCTTCAAAACCGCTGTTTTTAAATGTCTCTTCTTTCTGCGAATTAAAAATCTTGTGGATCAATGCCCACTTAGCTGCCATAACTGCTACATAGTCAACCGCAGGTTTGGCATTTAGTTCCAGCCGCTGCTCCTCTATTGCAGCTAACAGACTTTGATGTGGCTTGTTTACAATCCCCGGTAAATGGAGGTAAAGTGGGTGCAGCGCAAATGCTGAAATAGCCGCATACGGATAACTATCTGTATAACTTCCGGTAGCTGTCGTGTCATTTACCGGCAACAGTTGTACGAGTTTCATTCCAACACTTTTGGCCCAATCAACCAACAACTTCAGATCTGTAAACTCTCCCACTCCAAAGCTTTTGGCAGTACGCAAACTGAATACAGGAATTGCAACGCCTGCACCTTTATAACCCTTATAAGGAATACCTGCAAAGCCATCAGATACGATGGTTAACCGGTTAGGAACACCTCCATCGTAAATAGATCGGTTGTTGCCGTTTTCGAACTGAATAAACTCTTTAGAAATTGTATTGTAGACACCATATTTATAGGAAAAAGGGAAATTTGTTTTTCCCAAATCGATGGAAACTGTATGCCAGGGGTTTCCTTTCTTTTGGGAAAGCAACAAAGGATTTGCTGAATTCCACTCACCTAATTGTTCTATGGACCCAATAATACAAACCGCATGTCCCTTTTGAAGAATAGGTGCTTTAACCCTGAAAGTGTGGGTGATTTTAGAAGGTACCTTAGCAGTAACTTCTGTAAAATTATCCTTCAACAATACCTCTTGAAAAGGTTCTGTATAAAACGTATTTTCCATGAGCGAAGGCGCATTCCAGGTATCAAGCAATAAAACCTCTTCTGCTGCTAACCCCATAGGTTGAATAACTTTGTCACTACCCCAATCTACGGCTGTAGTGCCGTTGGTGCTTACAAGCAGGTAATTGTAAACAATGTCTGAAGTAAGCGCTTCATTTACTTCTAACGTTCCAAACCAATAATCCTCATTAAGGTATGTTAATGGAAATGCCTTGGCATAATCTCCGTTGCCCAGCAACGAATGATTGCCGGTTACAAAAATGGATTGTCCGGGTGAAGTATGATACCTTACCTGAAAAGCAATCCGTTTTAATTGCTTTGCCGATCCCTCCTTCGCTGTCACAGCGGGAAATTTCTTATCGCTTTGTTTGGCATCAACCCTGTTTGTAGCAACTGCTGCTTCTTTTTTTATAGCCGTTTTTTTAACGGGTGCTTTTTTAGCAACAGCCGGTTTAGCAGGTGCCTGTTTATCAACTACCTTTTTTACTTGTGGTGTTTTTACTGGTACTGTCGACGGTTTTTTGGCAGCAGCCTTTGCGGTTGCTACCCCTTCCTTTTGGTCTTCTGCTATTGGTTTTACTAAAGAAGCCTTTGGTGTTGGAGCCCCATTGGCATTTAATGGTTTTTCAGCATTTGCTTCCTTTTTGTCCATCGAAGCAAGCATTGCATTTTGTGGTTGACTGCCATTAGCAATCGACTTTGCTGCCGGTTTGGTCTCCGGTTTTATATTGACTTCAATTTTGGTAGCAGCAGCTACTTTCTTTTCTTTCGAGGGCATAGTAGGGTCGTTAGTCAGTATTAATCAAAATAAATAATGGCGAAAATAGAAAAATCAAGCCAATATGTGTACAAAATACACAAAACAATATTAGGTAGAAAAAATCCGGGCACTTATTTTTGCCAAAATTTAAAATAAAATGGAAACAACAAAATCTACTGCAAAATACTGGCTATACTTTTTTATTTCAATGGTTGCTTTGGTTTTCATGTGTTTATATGCCCCAAAATTTTTCTGGGTAGTCCTTCCTTTCAATTGCACTTATTTTGCCAAAGGATTGAATTTATTGTAAGAAAACTGCATTTTATATAATAGAAAAAGAGGCTGTCTTAAATGGACAGCCTCTTTTTTAATGGCTGTAAATTCTTTATTGAGCAGCGGTTCGAGGCGGACGGAATTCTTTTATGTTGAGTTTACGCTGCATCATTGGCAAAATAATTTGTATGGTAGTATGGTGTTATGGTCTTACATTATTTCTATCAACATCTCTGAGTACAAAGTTGAAAAGCACACTTTTATAAGTAGGCTTTCCGCCAAAGGCGGATGCTACAAGGTCTCTTTTAATTTTTTAATAAGTACACTTGAGTCCACTTTTAAAGCAGACATCTACAAATTTTTTGTGGAGCTGCAAATTACATCTAACGGTGAGTGTACAGGGTAATCTTTTCTTATTTTAGTGTAGTAAATAATGGTTATTATTGCAACAAAATCATTATCATGGTTAAAAACCTGAGGGTCAAAAGCAAATCTTTTTTAAAAAAAGCAATTTATGGTTTTTTAAAAAAGACACCAATCCTAACAGAATATATTCATAAAACATCACGGTTAATGGTTGAAAAAAAAGATCTTATGTTTACGAGGTTTGAACCTATCGAACTCTTCAAGACCGTGAAAGATGGGACGACTTTTGCAAACTTTTCTTCAATTAAATCAAATAATAAAAGATATATTATTACTGATTGTATCATCCCTCCAGACACTGAACAAGCATTGGGGCCAGTAATCAGATCTTTAGATGAAATACCGGAAGGCGAAATAAAGGATTCGGTATTCTATGTGTATTTCACTTGTGATTCAGATGCTTTGCCTATTTTAAAAAAAATTACTCAAGAAGGGGGAAAATTTATACCCCATTTGCATTTCAGCGATCCCGACGTACGAACCAGCTACAGATTTATTAACAGATTAGCTTACAACGCCATACAAAATACTTGGTCAAAAGAAACAAGGATTTCACATTTATATCCAATTGTACATGAAAACATATGTGAGGTTTTAGAATTAACCAAAAATGTTGAAGGAGATTATTTAGAGATAGGAGTTTATTTAGGTGGGTCTGCCCTAACTGCTTTAAATTATATCACTGAATTAAAAAATCAAGGTACAACCAAACCAAGAAAAGTATGGTTGATGGATACTTTTGAGGGATTTAATTACAAAGAGGCGAAAGAAAGCGGAGACATTATCTGGGCAGACTCCCATGGGCTTTTTGGTGTTGAGGAAACAAAAAAGTATTTAAGCAAAACTTTTGAGGGTATAGATATTCCTTATGAATTAGTGGCGGGAAATATTTGCTCTGACAATTTGCCAGCAGCAATAGATAAAATTGCCGTGGCGAATATAGATGTTGATCTGTATGAACCTACATTAGCGGCACTTAAGAAAGTGTCTTCACATATTTCCAAAGGCGGTATAATTGTAAGTGAAGATCCTGCTTGTACACCGGCTTTATATGGAGCTTACTTAGCTTTAAGTGAATTTTTGGAATCTGAAGTAGGTAAAGAGTTTTTACCAGTATTTAAAAAGGGACAATATTTTTTAATCAAATTATAATATGTCTTTTTTGCCCTGGTGTTGTATCTGAGTCGTTGCAAGGGTTATCAGGCTGAACAGAGAATAGACTTTACGCCTATAATGACGTTTTTCACCAACACACCTCGCTAATGAAGCAATCATTTAGTACTTTTTGTATTTATTTTAATGCGTGAATTCTATTTTATGCTCATGGATAAGAATAGGAATTCTTAAAAGCGCAATTAATGTTATAATTAACGGAACTTCATTTTTGGTTTCTGACTTTTTTCAATTTATATCATTGAGTACAATGTAATTGAAATCGTGACAAATGGATAATGAACCTTACCAATTATTCAATGATTCTTTAACCTTCGGATTGAAAGGCGAATTGAATTTCATTAACAAAAAAAACGCTTCAATCGGGGAGAATATTTTAAAGATTACGTTTCTGTTGACCTTAAATCCGGAAACAAATAGTTATCAAAAAAAGTTCTTTATCCTACTTTTGGTCATGATAGATTGAAAATAAAAACCCTGCTTCTCGATACAAACGGGAAAGCTACATTTCAGTCGGATACTTCAATGCCATTAAAGGTTTATTCAGCTACTTATGAAGGAATAACTTATATTGATTTAAAACCACGATTTTATTCGGTTTCGACTGTTGGAGATAAATTAGTTTTCTCTCTTCGAGGTAGTATTTATTTAGTTTAAAAAACAGACACTTCTTTATTAGTTAAGTATGCTAGACATTTTGACCATAAGTTCGCAAGTGAATATTTTAATCCACGTCTTGACCCTTCAGTACAATTTTCTATATTTCGTTATTTGCCTGGCTTTCTAAAGTTTAATGATGACACATTACTTCAAAAAATTGATTTGCAAAAGAATTACAACTATTAAAGCAGATGATTTTGCTGAACCAATATTTCCTAACGACGGAAAATTTCTTTTATTAAAAAGGAATGAAAGACAAGGAAAACGAGACACATGGATTTCAGACATTTATCTACTTGATTTAAAAAATTTGAAAGAGTGGAAAATTGCAGAAGCAGAGGCTGCTTACTGGACTGAATGAAAAACGGCGGCCAATAACTAAGGTTTCGTTTTGCACAACGGGCAAGAAATGATCCGCTGCAGCGGAGAACGAAACCGGTCTTTAAGTGATCTTATGGATTTGTCGGGTTGTTTTCCCTGTTGATATTGTCGAGTGGAGTGCCGTTATTTTGTGGAGAATTCGAAGGTTCTTTAACCTGAAAACCCGAGCATTTTGTAGACCTATGTAAACTGTAGTTGAAGAACCGCTTACAACAGCGGCTGGTACCTTGTATGTACTGCATGAATGTATGAAGCAAAACACAGCCTTCGCTTTTAAAATAAATACCAATGTGTATATTTGTTTGATGACAGTGTTTTTTCACAGACTGCCGTTAGCGACTATTTTAATGCAACACACAACCATACTGCAAATAACAAACAACATACTAAAAATATTCGCCTAACTACAGCCAATTGAAATATGAATTTTCTAAGAAAACACTGGTATGACTTAGGTGCTTTTCCTGCAATCATAGTTTCTATTTATATTTTCATAAACCATAGTAATTTGACAAATTACCAGACCTTAATGTGGTTAAGTTTAGTTTCTCTTTTTCTACACCAGTTAGAAGAATATCGGATAGTTGGGACTTTCCCTGGAATGGTCAACTCCTTTTTATTTAACAGTAAAATGCCTGACCGCTATCCATTAAATACTAATACATCATTCTACGTAAATGTAGTCATTGGCTGGACAATCTATTCTCTTGCTGCTATCCTAGCTGAAAGTGCCATTTGGCTGGGCATTGCGACTATTATAGTTTCTATTGGTAATACAATTGCACATACAGCCTTCTTCAATATTAAAGGCAAGACACTGTATAATGCCGGTATGGCGACAAGTTGGTTACTATTTTTGCCTTGTGCCTATTTCTTCATTTCAATTATCCATACCAATCACCTTGCAACACCAACGGACTACTTCATTGGTATTGCCCTCGGAATTATATTGAACGTTGTGGGTGTAATAAAATTAATTGATTGGATGGCTGACGAAAACACTAAATACACTTTTGAAGAGAGGAATTTGTTACCTAAAGACAGAAATAAAAACAAACAGTAAAATTAAAAAAAAACAAAAAATGTTTACACTAGAACAAATCAGATCAGCTCACAGCAAAGTGAAATCGGGTGCGGACTTTCCTACATACATCAACGACTTAAAACAGTTGGGTGTATCAGGCTACGAAACCTATGTTTCAGACGGACACACGGTCTATTATGGTAAAAACGACTTTACAACTTCGACAGTAGCAAAGTATGACACCTTAGCCATTTCCGAGAAGTCAAACGCTGAACAGTTTAAAATGGATTTGAAAGCACACCAACAAGGACAAACAGATTTTCCAACCTTTTGTAGCGACTGTGCTAAATCAGGTATTGAGAAATGGGCTGTTCGTATAGACAAAATGACTTGCACTTATTACGACAAAGCAGGTAACGAAATTTTGGTTGAAACTGTCTTGACACCATAGAAAAAAAGTCGATAATAAGGGTGTTGTTGCAAGTGGGGCTGGACGTTGAAAGTTCGGCAGTTTTTATCTAGTCCTGAAATAGGTTGACTAAAAAACAACCAATTTATGGAAATCAAAACTCAGATTTTTCATGAGTATTTACTTCAAGGGTCTTTTTTAGGAAGATTTATGCAAAGTAGGATTTAAGCCAAAGAATAATTTGCAAATAATTGTCTATTCACCCATTAAAGTCTTCACTAATCAGAAAAAGTGTCCAACAAACAGTTATATATTCATGATTACAAAAAAGCATTTCTTAAACAGTCAAAAAATTATTAACTAAATCAACGAATATTTTACAGTTTATCAGGACCCCAAAACAACAATCAAAGCATAAATAATCCCCGGCAATGAACCCAGAAAAAAGATGCCGGCAAAACCAAACAACACATAGCCAAGCACAGTAAGCAAAACCGAAATCCAAAACCGATTATTGGTATCGCCTTCGTGCAAGTAAACCGCCAACGGTGGAATGAACAGCGACAACAAAACCAATAACAATGTATTGGTAGAAGCATCTCCCCCAGCCTTCTTTGCTTCCTTATACTCCCTGATCGCTTTTCTCATTTCCTTAAACCTACTTTTCTTTTCCTTCTTTGATAAGGCATTAAACTCCTTCAACGCATCTTTAATCGAAGGCTTCGAAACTTCATTGGAAAGATTGGGAGGCGTATTTTCAACTTTGTCTTTCACAACAAAAGCAGCATAGGACAACTTAGCAGGTGCAAGAAAAAGCACCATCAATAAAGTAAACAATAGTTTCTTGATCATAACGATAATATTTAAAAACCAATTAAACAGCCGTTCTTCAATCGCTTTTTTAAAAGGTAAAAAAGATGAAAGTCAAATGTAAAGAATCTGCGAAAGTTCAAAAACGATAGTGGGAATAAGTGTATAACTTTTGAAATAATTTTTGAAAAGCACATCAAAAACTAACCGATCATCGATTGATACCAATCAAAAAACTGCCGGCCAACCGCGGAATAATTAAACCTACCAGCAGTACCATCAGCAATTTCTCTTCTATTAAAAGTTGAAAAATTATCCATCATAAACGCTAACTTCTCGCTGAGACCAACTACATTGTCATCCTCCACAAAAAGTCCCGTTTTATTTTCTGTAATCAATTCCCGTGTTACTTCCAGATCGGTAACTACAACAGGAAGTCCTGCGGCATTTGCTTCTATAATAACACAACCAAAGGTTTCATAACGGGTAAAGAATACAAAAACATCACTCTGTTGAATTATTTCGGCAACTTCTTCATAATTCCTTTGGTTCCATATTACCACATGATCTTGCAATTGTAAAGTCGCAATCTTTTCCCTTATTTTATCGGGCATGGGACCAACAAGGTTCAATATAAAGTTTGGATTTCTTTTTCTTACAATTGCAAGGGCATCGATCATTCCTTCCACATTCTTTTGGTGAACCATGTTAGAGACATGAACGAATGTTAACTGCTGATTGGGTTGCCGTTCTTGGTAACCAAACAATCCAATATCTACAACATTAGGAATGACAACGCTTTGCTTACTGACCTTGAGTTTAGTATCAATAGCTTTTTTAAGGTAGTTAGAAACAGCATGAAATGATTTGGCTTTGCTAAAGAAAAAGGCAACCATTCTATTGTAAAACCAATTGGCTTTTTCCAGTCGTCCATCTACATAATAAGTTGATTGCTCTGAAATGACATAAGGAATGCCTAAAGAGATTTTTGCTATAAAACCCATTATCACATTCTTTTGCAGCACATACAAATGAATGAGGGAAATCGGTTCGCTTTGATGCAGGGCTCTTGTCTTTGCATAACACAGATAGATGTAGCGAAAAAAAGAAAAAATGCGATCAAGCCAAGCTATCTTGGTAAAAGATGGATAATAAATATAGATTTCCTTCAAGTTTCCTTTGTCAATGATTATTTCTTCTGCTTTACTTACAGAACCATCTTTTACAGGAAATACAACAGTGATCTGTGTAAATTCAGCAATAGCATCCATGTGCCGCTGGATAAAATCTCCGCTTAGTTTATCCATTCTGCATGGATACCAACCTGGAAATACTACTATGTGCATCAATTGCTACTTGAAGATGAATTGAAGAAAGAAGTATACGTTCGTAACTTAAAAGTATCTGATGAAAAAATATCGCTGAACCCGCTGCCTGTCATTTTGAAAAACAAATACAAAGAAACACAAAATGAAGTAGTGTACCCCAAAGTACTTACAAATGCTGCCCCTGCTATACCAAAAGGTTTTATTAAAAACAAATCGCCTATAATTACCACTACCAAACCAATGCTTGTGCTAATGACATTATAAAATGGTTTATTCTTACCCCCAAAATAAGCAGCCATTATTGTGTGCATGGATAAAAATAAAATGCCTGGAATCAGAATAATAAATGGCAGGTACATTTCATCAAAAGTGCCCCCATATATCCATACAAATAAGGAATGACTTACAAAATAGGACACCATGAATATGAATAAATACAGAACGCAAAACAAGCTCAACATTTGCAAAATAAATTTAACCAATTTGGGGTTGTTTTCTTTGGCAGAATGAGGATAAACCGTACTAGAAATAATGCTTGGAAAGATAAGCAGGAACTGACCCATTTTAGAAGCCTGAACATAATTACCCAATGATTTGGCAGAGCACCACGCATCTACAAACAAGTAATCAATCCGGTATATGAGATAATATGCAATGTTAGCCGACAAGGCAATAAATGCAAACCGGAATAGTTTTTTGTATTCGTCGGAATTGGGATATTGCAAACCCTGAATGGGTGTATAATTTTTAAAGTAAATGAAGGCAAGCCCAGCACCTTGAATGATAAACTGGATAAAATAAATGTACAAAAACTGGTGCTTATTTAAACCCCAATAACCCTTTGCAAAAAATGGTATCAGAATAATAATGCAAATGTTTACTAGGCTCATATAAATATTGGGCATAGCAAAATTATGCCGAGCATAAAACAAGGAAGTGAAAAAATTAGTCATGGAAATACCTAACGTGTAAGCTGCACCAGCAACCAACAAGAAAATGTAATTTGAACTAATGTAGTTGTTGTAAATTAAAATACCGGTACACAGCATACTGAAAAAACTAACAAGCAATGGCCAAGACAATGAAAACAAAGCGAGTTTGCTATGCGAAATCTGTTTGCTTGCAGAAAAATAAGTGACACTCGAATCAAGACTTAGTCCACCTATTAAAAGTACCAGATAGAAGTTATTTGAAATAAAATAAATCCATCCGCTTTGAGATGCTTCGTATATTCTTACTATACAAATGTTTAATAATAGAGTGGTTGCAAAATAAATCCCTCGCCACAAAAAACTATCCATCAATGCTTTTCGCATTTGTCAAAAGTATGGAAAAAAGCTACTAGGCATCCTTGCGGTTTAGCTTATCATCAATAATTGTTGGCATTTAAACTATATGCTAGCCAAATGGAATAGCGCGTTTATTAGGCTTACTTTTGGCGTTTTACCCTTATGAATGGCAAGAGGAAGTTTAAGTTGATATTAATTCTGGGCATGCTTTCAGCAATCGGCCCATTCTCGATAGACATGTATTTGGCGGGGTTTCCTTCCATAGCCAATGATTTGCATACGACTATTTCAAAGGTGGCTTTATCCTTATCCAGTTTTTTTATTGGCATCTCTATCGGACAAATATTCTATGGTCCGCTGCTGGACCGATATGGCCGCAAAAAGCCTCTTTATGTAGGATTGACTATTTACTTTATTGCTTCGATTGGCTGCATGCTTGCAAAATCCGGAGACGCATTAATTTGGCTTCGGTTTTTACAAGCACTCGGTAGCTGTGCTGGCATGGTCGCATCCCGGGCAATGGTTAGAGATCTTTTTCCTGTAGAAGACAATGCAAAAGTGTTTTCACTGTTGATGTTGGTAGTAGGTGTATCTCCTATCATAGCACCTACGCTCGGAGGTTTTCTGACTTCGGAATTTAACTGGAGGTATGTATTTGCTGTATTAAGCATTATGTCTGCGCTTGTGCTTATTGCCACCCATTTCTTCTTACCCGAAAGCAGGAAGCCTGATGTAAACGTTTCGTTGAAACCAAAAAACATCGTTGCAGGATTTATTACCGTTGCAAAAGTTCCACAATTTTATACCTACGCTTGTGCAGGTGCTATAGCCGCAGCTGGATTGTACAGCTATATAGCTGGATCGCCTCAGGTTTTTATGCAGCTGTTTCATGTAACCGAAAAACAATACGGATTGATTTTCGCAACCATTGCAGGCGGATTAATCACTTGTAGCCAATTCAACAGTTTACTATTGAGAAAATATGCAAGCGAAAAAATAATACTGGTTGCACAATCCATTCAACTACTGGCAGGAATTGCACTTGTATTAGGTTCGATAATGAACTGGTACGATGTGTACGGCACTATTGGGCTTTGTTTTTGCTTCCTTTGCTGCCAGGGATTTATATTTCCCAATACGGCAGCGCTTTCTATGGCCCCTTTTAGTAAAAATGCAGGAACTGCATCTGCATTGTTAGGAAGTATTCAATTAGGTATTGGAGCAACTACAAGTGCTATCGTAAGCTATTACAGCAATGGTACAGCCATTCCTATGTCGAGCGTAATGGCATCTTGTGCATGCATAAGCTTTATCATCCTATTGATAGGTGGTAAAATAATCAGAAGTAAAACAGCTGTTGAGAAGGTGCAGGAAGAAGCGGCCGAAATGATAATGACTTCTTAGAAATTTCAATTAGTAGAAAATATCTATCATCGGAGTTTCCTTGCTAGTACTTACTTTTACAGCAACCCAATTGCTTTTCTTATTGATAGCGAGATGATAAATATATGCGCCTGAGTTTAGGACTGCTTTACTAAGCATATACCTTCGAACTTTAATTGAAACCTTTACCGGATATACTTTCGCATCTTCGCTAACGTCAGAATAAAATTCTCCATTTGCTTTTATCGGCTGACCGATCTCAGAAACAACAGCATCGCAGTTTATTTTTATTATCTCTTTTTTTGAATTATTAGCAGCATCTTCCAATGTAGCTTGTATAATTAGCTGAGCGTCGGAAGCGGTCAGCGTCTTTGATTTTATTTTTTCAAGTGATAGCAATGAGATTGGTTCTCTCTGGGGCAAAAAGTCTGATTGTTTGAAATCGCTTTGGCTGAATAATGCATTAGAAAGGATGAATAAAAAAAACACCATCAGCAACCAACTATAACTATGACGCCAAAATTTTGTTTTCATTGTACCTATTATTAAAAATAAAGATCGTAAAATTCTTCGAATATTTTATCAGCTTAACATTTTCACTACCATCTCTTTCATCAGCCCGCCATGAGAGGTGCCAGAGTCATGCACACCAATACTTCGCAAATTATAATGATGCAAGAGGATCAGTATTTTTTCTACCCCTTCTATACCATACAATTTTGCAGCAGCAATGCCATCTCTTGCTGCATAAAAATTATTACTAAACAAGCCTTTTAAACCGTTTTCACTTTTATCAGGCATTCCAAAAATGGAATACACCTTGCTGAAATATGAATAAATAGCCGGCAGCACCATTTGTATTGGGGCTGCTTTGGGATTTGCATCAAAATACTGAATGATGCGAATCGCTTTAGGAAGATCCTTTTTGGCAATGGCAGCCTGCAGTTCAAAAGCGTTGAACTCTTTGCTAATGCCGACATATTTCTCAATGGCGTCTTCATCAATTGACTTTTTATCTCCCAGGTTTATCCAAACTTTTTCTACTTCATTTTCCAAACGATTTAGATCGTTGCCAATGTGGTCTTGCAATAATTGCACTGCACCGGGTGTAATGTGATGCCCCTTGGCAGTCACCATTTCTGTGATCCAATCAGGGATTTGATTGTCGAACAGTTTTTTGGTTTGAACAACTTCGCCGTGCTTTTTAATTAATTTGGAAAACGCACCTCTGCCGTCAATTTTTCCTTCTTTGTAAGCCACCACAAGAATAGTGGAGCTTAGGGGTTTTAGCAAATAACTGCTCAGCTTTTCTACGTCCTTCATATGCTGGGCTTCTTTCAACAAAACCACTTGCCTTTCAGCAAACATAGGATAGCGCTTGCACGAGTTTATTACAGCCGTCCAATCTGCATCTTTGCCATAATATACTGTGAGGTTAAATTCTGATTCACTTTCAGTTAAGATATTATGTTCGGCATAATGAACAATTTTATCAATGTAGTAAGACTCCTCTCCCTCTAACCAATAAACCGGTTTGAATATTTTATTTTTCCAATCAGATAAAATCTTAGTTGAGGGCATGTTTTATTTCAATTCAGGTTGCAAGATAAATGGTATGAGCGAAAAAAAAGAGCAGCTTTTCAGCTACCCTTTCCAATTTATTAATTAAGTGGTATTACATTAATTCAATTACCATAGCACTTGCACCACCACCTCCATTACAAATACCGGCAGCACCATACTTCCCACCATTTTGCTTAAGAACATTAATAAGTGTAACTAATATTCTTGCGCCACTGCATCCTAATGGATGACCAATAGAAACCGCACCGCCATTTACATTCACCTTTGCGGGATCAAGTTTCATCTTTTGTGTATTTACAATGCCGACTACGGAGAACGCTTCATTTAGTTCAAAAAAACTGATGTCTTCCATTTTTAAACCTGCGCGTTGTACAGCCTTTGGAACTGCCAATGATGGTGTAGTAGTAAACCACTTTGGTTCTTGCTCAGCATCAGCATAGCTCACGATTTTTGCTATTGGTTTTAATCCTAGTTCATCTGCCTTTTCTTTACTCATCAACACCAAAGCTGCAGCTCCATCATTCATGGTTGATGCATTGGCAGCAGTAACAGTTCCATCTTTATTAAATGCGGGACGCAATTCAGGAACCTTATCAAACTTTACGCTAAAAGGTTCATCATCTTTAGCAACTATTACGGGGTTACCTTTTCGTTGAGGAATTTCTACCGACACGATTTCATCGTCAAATTTTCCATTGTTCCATGCTGCCTGGCTGCGTTTATAACTTTCAATTGCAAAAGCATCTTGATCTTCGCGGCTGATATTGCATTCTCTTGCACACATGTCAGCAGCATTGCCCATTGCCAAACCATCATATACGTCCGTGAGGCCATCCTTTGCAATACCATCAATCAAAGTGCTATTGCCGTATTTATTGCCCCACCTCATGCTATCCACATAGAATGGCACATTGCTCATGCTTTCCATTCCACCGGCTACTATGATGTCAGCTTCACCCAATGCAATACTTGCGGCGCCTTGAGCAACCGCTTTCATACCACTCGCACAAACCTTATTAATGGTCGTACAAATTACTTTATCAGGAAGGCCTGCGGCTTTGCAAGCTTGTCTTGCAGGCGCCTGACCCAGATTGGCCTGAATTACACTACCCATCAATAGTTCCTCTACCTGATCGGGGGTAATACCGGCATTCTTAATTGCGCCGCTTATTGCTATTCCGCCTAGCTTGGGTGCGCTTAAATCTTTTAATGATCCACCAAAACTGCCGATTGGCGTGCGGACGGCGGATACAATGTAAACTTCTCTAGTATTCATATAGCTATCGTTAGATTAATCCTACTTTTCAAAATGGAAATATGCACAAAAACATCTTTTCCAAATTGAACAATTTGTTATTTATCAGTAAGAAAAAAAACCAATTTACAGTAGGTTTACTTTCTTACATACATTACTTCCTTTACTATCTTAACTGTTCTGGAAACGTCAGGAAGATATGCAGCAGCAAGGTTTGGAGCATAGTGCATAGGAGCATCTGCACTTGTTATTCTACGTATTGGAGCATCTAAATAATCAAATGCTTCTTTTTGGATTCTATATGCTATCTCTGAACTAACGGAAGCAAAAGGCCATTGTTCTTCTATTATAACCAGACGATTGGTTTTCTTTACACTCTCTAAAATTATCATCCAATCCAATGGGCGAATAGTTCTTAGATCTATGACTTCTGCGCTTATACCTTCTTTTTCCAATTCTGCCGCAGCCATTAAGGCTACTTTCATCATTTTATTAAAAGATACAATTGTTACATCAGTTCCTGCCCTTTTCACATTGGCTTTGCCAATTGGTATTAGATATTCTTCTTCAGGAACATTTCCCTTTTCACCATACATCACCTCTGCCTCCATAAATACTACCGGATTGTTGTCTCGAATAGCACTTTTCATCAGGCCTTTTGCGTCATAAGGATCATATACAGAAATAACTTTCAATCCGGGAATGTTTGCATATAGTGCCTCAAATGCTGTAGAGTGTTGCGCTCCTAGTTGTCCTGCACTACCATTTGGGCCTCTAAAAACAATAGGGCAACCTACCTGTCCACCACTCATTGCAAGCATTTTGCTAGCGGTATTCAAAATTTGGTCAAGTGCCAAAACTGCAAAATTCCAGGTCATGTATTCTACAATGGGTCTTAACCCGTTTTGCGCTGCACCTACAGCAATTGCAGTAAAACCAAGTTCGGCAATCGGAGTGTCAATCACCCTTTTTGGACCAAATTCAGCTAACATACCTTGACTTACTTTGTAGGCACCATTGTATTCAGCTACTTCTTCTCCCATTAAAAAAACATTCTTGTCTAACCTCATTTCCTCACTCATCGCTTCTCTGATTGCCTCCCGTAGTGCTATTTGGCGCATGTAATTGTATTTTTAAGTTTGGCAAAAATATAAGATTATGAATTACAATCCCAATTGACTATTGCGGTTTATGGAAATAAAAAATCCCGCCGAAATTAATCAACGGGATTTCATGCTCTATGGGGATGGATTAAAAGACATTATAAGCAAAAGAAGCGTAAACCAAAGCACCAATACTTGGGTTACCTATTGCAGTTACGTAATAATTGTTAGTAATATTAGTTCCGCCCAATTTTATCATGGACTTGATAGCCGGCATTCTAAAATTAACCTGTGCATCTAATGTCATAAAAGCGGGTGTATATCCTGTTATAAAATCAGACTGGGAATTGTAAGAATCCTGATACCTGTATTGAATGGAGAACCCAAAAAGATTTTTGTACAGACAACCGGTATTGGTCAAGCCAATATTTGCACGGTATTTTGGCGTATTGTAATATGTTACAAATCCAACAGGTACATTTTTTATTTCATCTGAGTACAAGTTACCATTGATTGAAAAATTCTTTGGCAACAGGTATTCTGCAGATATGCCCCATCCCTGGGTATTTACTTTTTCAGTGCTGTTTACAGATACTGAGAAAATTTTGGGGTTGAGCAAACCTGTTAGTTGGCCGGTTGATGATTGCAATACGGTTGTTCTACCTATGAAATTTTCATAAGCTGTATAATATCCATATACATCTATAAGTAATTTCTTAGCTATCAAAGTTTTGTAACCAATCTCGTAGGACGTAGCCGATTCTGGCTTGTAATCTCCAAATGATTGTTGCTTAAGCAAGCCTGGATTGGGATTGCCTTGCTGGTAACTTGCCCCAAATGCCATAACACTTTCCGGCGTGTAGACAGGATTTGTTCCAAACTTGTAAAAATCCCTTAACTGTGGTAAGCCGCCAATTAAGGTAACTCCACCGCCAATTCCCAAGTCAATCCACTGATTTTGTGTAGATGGGAAACGATAAGCGGATTGGTAAGACAATCTGATATTGTGGTCTTTAACAGGGGTAATCACAGCAGAAAAACGTGGAGTAAAACGCCCTTTGAAATTAGAATTCTTATCAAATCTGCCTGATGCAGTTAGTTTTAAGATGTCTTTAAAAAACTTTTTGGATACCAAAGCATATGCACCCACTTCATTGATTTTTATTCTGGCAGCCGAATCTGCGAATATAGTACCCTCAGAATTCAAAACATATTGTTTGTAATTTGCTCCCACCAACACTTCAGCCACTTTTACGATATCGGTAAGGTTGTATTGACCTTCGTACATGTACAAGCTCGATTTGTCAACAAACAAACCACCACCACTAGAAATAGAGCGGGCTGCTACAGAATCAAATTGACGCTTGAATTGTGCTGATCCAATTGCCGGCATTCCCTGATCGGCATAAGCTCTTGCAGCTGTATGAAAAGCTGCAGTATTGGCTTTCATTACTCCCTGAGCAGTAGCAAAAGCCTGAGGTTGACTTTGACCTGCTTGCAAAGCGGCTGTATATGCTTGAGTAAATACCTGACCGGCGGCAGTTGCAAATGCGCCGGTATATTGAGGATACCAGCTTCCTGCGGCATTGGCAGGATTGTAACTAGCTTTCCATCCTTCATTCAATAACTGTGTAGTTGCTGTAGCGTTAAATGATTTTCCTGCATCTTCCTGCGTGGTATAAGCTCTTACAAACCAGTTTTTATGCTTAAGTTCTGCTTTGTATTGCGCCATTTTAAAATCGCGAAGATTGTAACGATCACTACCTGTATAAACAGTCGTACCACTACCCCAATTAGCCATCAAAGAGGCTTCAATAGAAGGTGTTATTTTATAATTTAAACTACCATTCAATCTCAGATTTTTTGTTGTAGGATCAATGATATCTTTTTCCTGAAAACCTGACCTTGAAATAAATAATGGTGCTGACAAATAGGGAGCCAATACCTGATTGTAAAGTGTTGGATTAGGACTTTGGGCTATTACCCCCTGCAAAATAGGGGTTCCGGATCCTCTGATATCAACACTTGTTTCATCACCATACGAATTAATTCCGTTGAAGTTTGGATCTGATGAACGGGTGCCTGCTAAAGTATTTCCTTTTGCAGGGTTCGTACCGCGATTGAAGTTAGTAGAATCCTGAGCTACCCAATCTTTGGCTTGAATATATTGAACGCCGATTTTAAAAGCGAATTTATCAGAAATAGCACGTGCATATCGTAGGCTTATATCATTGTATCCTGACGAATTTCTTGCAGGATCTGAAAGATGCATTAAACCTTGCTTAACCTGAACACTCAACCCTTGATATTTAAAAGGATTTTTGCTGTTGATTAATAAGGTACCATTCATTCCACCCGGGCCGTACAATGCAGAAGATGCACCACCTAAAAGCTCCATGCTTTCTACATCCAGATCAGTTGGTCCAATCATAGAACCTACAGCAAAGTTTAAACCCGGAGATTGGTTGTCCATACCATCAATCAATTGATTTAGGCGTAGGTTTCCACTACCGTTAAACCCTCTTGTACTTGGCGTTTTAAAGTTAAGACTGGAGGCAATGATGTCAACGCCTTTCAACGTACCGACAATATCATAATAGTTTACCGCAGGACTGTTCCGGATGGCCGCAGTACCTACACGTTCGATTGTAACGGGTGATTCCAAAATTCTTTCTGGCAAGCGAGAAGCTGAAACAACCACTTCCTGGGCCAAACCGACAGATGGCTCAATTTCTACTGAAAAAGACTGACCAGCATCATTGACAACGACTTCTTTAGTCGCAAAACCTACAGAAGAAACTACAAGCGTGATTGGAAATTTAAAATTTCCAATAATTTTAAAATTGCCTTTGTCATCGGTAAAAGTACCTGTATTGGTGCCTTTCACTTGGATAGTTACAGCAGAAATACTCTCTTTTGAGGAACTGCTTTTAATTTTTCCACTAAGAGTAGAAACTATTTGTGCTTGAAGCGTAACAATGAACATGGTGCCCATCAGCAGGCTGGCAATACAACCGTATTTTTTTTTCATAATGCAATTTTTAGGTCAGTAATAAGGAACAAATTAAAGACTCTTTTTGAGCTACTAAAATATTATTTGTTTTTATGTGAATTGAAAGTTCATAAGATTAAGGCCGGAAAAAGTCAAAAAAATACTATACAAATGTAAAGCACTTACTTTTGACCAATGCAACATTTTCACTTTCCCGGACAATCCAATTTCTACAGTGGTAAAGTAAGAGACGTTTATTACATCGAAAATAAATGGCTTGTCATGATAGCTAGCAATCGCATTTCTGCTTTTGATGTCATTCTTCCCAAACCTATTCCTTATAAAGGACAAGTGCTGAACCAAGTTGCTGCATTTATGCTGAACAGCACACAAGATATTTGTCCAAATTGGTTGCTGACATCCCCTGCGCCCAATGTTGCCATTGGTAAATTATGCCAGCCATATAAAGTAGAGATGGTCGTAAGAGGAAACCTGACAGGGCATGCATGGAGAACGTATAAAGAAGGAAAAAGAATGCTTTGTGGCGTTACCTTACCAGAAGGTTTAAGAGAGCATGATTATTTTCCAACACCAATCATTACTCCAACTACTAAAGCCGACCAAGGGCACGATGAGGATATTTCCAGAGAAGAAATAATTGTGAAAGGAATAGTTCCCGAAAGCGCATACATCCAACTTGAAAAATATGCGCTTGCTCTATTTAACAGAGGAAAAGAGATTGCATCAAAAAGAGGCTTGATATTGGTTGATACCAAATACGAATTCGGCAATATTGACGATACCATTTATTTAATGGATGAAATACAGACGCCAGATTCATCCAGATATTTTTATGCGGAAGGGTTTGAAGAAAATTTAAAAAATAACAAGCCTCAACAGCAATTGAGCAAAGAGTTTGTTAGAGAATGGCTGATAGAAAATAATTTCATGGGAAAGGAAGGACAAGTGATTCCGGAGATGACGGATGAATGGGTTGACATTATAAGTAAAAGGTACATTCAGCTTTATGAGCAATTGATTGGAGAAAAGTTTATTCCGCAAAATTTGACTGATGAAGAAACCAATTTGAGAATTGTAGCTGACCTAAAAGTAATGTGAGGTATAAAAATCCTGATAAAAAATATTTTCGATAAAAAAGCCCCTTCGTTTCTTCAAGTCCGATTTGTCATTTTCAATAATTGTATCTTGCACATATGGAGATAATTAAAGACCTAAGACTGGCAGTGTTAATAGACGCTGACAATGTGCCTTATAGCAACATAAAAGAGATGTTGGAGGAAATATCAAAATATGGTACGCCCACCTTCAAAAGAATTTATGCTGATTGGACAAAACCTACCGTATCAGGCTGGAAGGGCGTGCTGTTGGAAAATGCTATTACACCCATTCAACAGTACAGTTACACCACCGGAAAGAATGCCACTGATTCTGCTATGATCATTGACGCAATGGATATACTATACTCTGGCAGAGTGGATGGATTCTGCATTGTATCGAGCGATAGTGATTTTACTAGACTGGCAATTCGATTGCGGGAAGCCGGGATGAAGGTTTTTGGATTTGGAGAACGAAAAACGCCTGTTTCATTTATTTCTGCCTGTGATAAGTTTATTTACATAGAAATACTGAAGTTTGATGCTGCGCCAATTGCAAAGCCTGCTAAACCGTTACCGCAAAAAAAATCGAAACCGAAAAAAAATACCGCAACTCCTAAAGTTGAACAAGTAGCTCCTTCGGTTGAAATTACCATTGAACCTGTTGTTGAAACCCCAATAATTGAAGCCATCACACCAACAATTCCCAATGCTAAACTCATCAGGCTTATTAAGTTGGGCATCAATGATTTGGCTGAAGAAGACGGATGGGCATTTTTAGGAGATCTTGGTAATCTTATTCTAAAACGACAGCCTGATTTCGATCCGCGCAATTATGGATTTAAAAAATTAGTGCCTTTGATTAAAAGCCTTGGACCATTTGAAATAGATGAAAGAAATACTGGTAAAAACAACATTACGTTGGTTTATGTAAAAAATAAATAGCTAAAAAAATGACCTTTTCACAATAAACAAAAAAGAAGAGCGTTAAACTATAGTAATAGAAATCATAAAGTTTAACCTAAAAAAGCATCAAGAGCCCTGCCAATGCGGGGCATTTTTTATTTTCGCACTCCGCTATTTGTTGTTATAAGGATTAACATCGGTAAGCAATCATTGTAAATGTCCAACTTCTAATTGCCAGAAGTAAAGCTCTTGACCATTTCAGCACAAATATTGGAAGCAACCATTTTCTCTGCCAACAATATCATGTTATAAAACGCTTTGGCCTGACTGATGCCATGCCCAATGATTACTGGTTTGGCGACCCCTAATACTGGAGATCCACCATAATTTTCATATTGAAAACTATCTAAATATTCGTCCTTTATTTTTCTTTTTTCCGCAATTTCAAAAATGCTTTCAGCCATTTTCAGAATCACATTCCCGGTAAATCCTTCACAAACAATAACGTCAGCTTTCTCTAAAAATAAATCCCGGCCTTCTACATTGCCAACAAAGTTGATTCTATTATTTTCCTTCAAAAGAGGGTATGTAGTCAGGGCTAATATATTTCCTTTTCCTTCTTCTTCGCCAACATTTAATAAACCAACGGATGGATTTTCTGTGCCATTAATATGTTTTGCGTAAAGGCTACCCAACACTGCAAACTGGTTAAGGAATTCAGGCTTACAATCTGCATTCAGCCCGACATCTAATAAAATACCGGTTCCTCCATAAAGTTTTGGAATAAAAGAAGCAATTGCCGGACGCAAAACACCATTAATTGTTTTGATACTGTACATAGAACTTACCAACATGGCACCCGTATTTCCTGCACTTAAGAAAGCATCTATTTTACCCGTTGCCAGCATTTGAAAACCAACAGCTATAGAAGATTGTGGTTTTTCTTTGAGTGCTTTGGTAGGATGTTCATGCATGCCGATTACTTCAGGTGCATCTATTACCTGGATTCGTGCAGTTGGAACGCTATATTCCCCTAATAGTTCATTGATTTTTAATTGATCGCCAAAACAATACAGCGTAGAGTTTGCTGTGTTCGCAGATAAATATTTCATTACACCTTTTATAGCCTGTATCGGTGCAAAGTCCCCCCCCATCATATCTATCCCTATGTTCATAGTAACTGTTTTTTAAAATGGTTGCTATATAAACACATAAACCGGTACAATAATGAACCGGTTTAAATAAATAAAATTATCACCCCCACAAATGAAGGTGAATAATAATTTAGCTTACTATATTCTAATTAGCTCTTAAAGGTGCTTTTTCTGCAACCAATTGTCCTTTGTAGAATAACTTACCTTCACTTACGTGTGCACGATGACGTACATGTAATTCTCCAGTAGTTGAATCTTTACTCAAAGTAACTCCAACAGCTTTATAGTGTGTTCTTCTCTTTGCAGTTCTCTGCTGCGAATGTCTCCTCTTAGGATTAGGCATAACCGAAATTTTAAAATATCAAAAAAACTTTATTGCAAATCTTTAAATTGATCCAACCCTTTCCAAATAACATTTGTTACGCTGGTCTGGGCATTCTCTTCCATTTTTTTCAACTTGTCGAGCACCTCTTTGTTGCATTGCGGACCTCCCATTTCATCTTCTTTACACATCCGATGCATCGGAATGCTCAGGTTGATAAACTCATAAATCCAATCCGAAACATGCAAATGGCTTTCTCCTTTTCCAACATAATAAACGTCAGGGTCTTCTTCCTGTTCGTTCATCTCTGCCGGATTTTCAACTATTTTCACAACGATGTTAAACTCATCCCACAACTGTAGTCGGAGGTTGTTTCCACATCTGTCGCAAATAAGGTCCACGTGCCCATCAATGTCAAATTTCAACAACATAAACCCGACCTTCTTATCTAATTCCAATCGAACCTCTGCCTCACAATTAGTAAAGTCCTGTTGTTGAAATGCCTCAAAAAACTTGTCAGTAATCGTATAAGAAAATAGATTCTCCCCTTGCTTTAAACCCACAAAAGCTATCTCATATTCTCTACGACTGCTCATACTCTTTTTTTAGGGTTGGCAAAGGTATGGGTATTATATGAAATTTCAAGCGAAAATGAAATCAAAATTCAATATTAACCGACTTTTTAAATATATACTTCCGATTAGAAGGAAAAAACCTTCCCTTTTTATATAATCTCAAGCTTATCTTCGTTTTAATTATATGAAAAAAACAGGCAACCAAAGTCGTTTCTTCATCATTACAGGTTCAATATTATTAATTGGCTGTATATTAATTAAGATTGCAAGGTACCACCCAAATTGGATAGAAGTCCATTACAGCAATGGAATTTATCAATACATATCATCATTTTACAGAAATTTATTTGGATGGATCCCTTTCAGCGTAGGGGACATTTTATACTTTCTTGCTGGATGTTATCTCATTTGGTTTGCTGGTAAAACAATAAAAATCGTAATAAGAGGGCAGGTACGAACAGTTAACTATCAAAAAAGGATAAAAAGAGCTTTTTATTTTCTCACCATTACCTATATCTATTTTAACCTTACATGGGGCATGAACTATAACAGACCCGGTATTGCAGCTCAACTTGCATTAACACCTATAGCGCACAATAAAGAGGACCTACAAATGATAGCTGAATTGCTAGTAAAAAAGTTAAATGAAACCCGCCTTCAAGTTAGTTCGGAGAAGATAAAATTTAAGCAATACAAATCGGTTTTTGCACAAGCACAACAGGCATATGTAAAAAAAGGATTGGCGTTTCCGTTTATGGCGTATAAAACCAGTTCTGTAAAAAGGTCAATGTATGGACGTCTGGGAAATTATCTGGGCTTTCTTGGTTATTATAATCCATTCACAGGAGAGGCACAGCTAAACCTGACAATGCCGCAATTTCTGATTCCATATGTTTCTTGTCATGAAATGGCTCATCAATTGGGTTATGCGAAAGAAAGTGAAGCCAGCTTTGTTGGGTATCTTGCAGCCGTACAATCTGAGGACGCACTCTTTCATTATTCAGCTTATTTTGACATGTTTACTTATGCTAATTATGAATTATTTCGAAGGGATTCCCTGGCAGCCAAAACCAACTTCAGCAATCTTGACACATTGGTAAAAATAGATTTTCGTGAATATAGGACTTATTCAAATAAGCGGAAAAATCCAATTGAGCCATTCATTACCGTATTTTATGATTACTATTTAAAAGCAAATGACCAGGACAAAGGCGTGAACAGCTATAATGAAGTTTTAGGATGGCTGATAGCATACTACAAAAAATACCATTCTATCTAAAAAATTACCGTCCATTAAGAAATACCGTTTGAAATATTCTTCGCCTTCATTTTCTACATTTCTTTGCATAAAATAAAAAATGAAATGAAAAAAATGATAACACCCCTACTTCTTGCATTGCTAGCTTTTTCTCCTAAAGAGAGCAGTTGGAATACCATTACCCTAATGGAAAAAATAACCATAAGCCTTCCAGGTGTGCCAAGTGAAGATAATAGTAAAGGAGTTGCTATGCAAAAAGTTGTTATGGAGGATGGCTCAGAATTCGACGCCTTTGCTATGGACTATTCTAAATTTGGTATGACTGAAGAAATGTTGCAGGCAATGGCAGGAACTGAGGAATTTAAAGAGCAAATGGAAACTGGAATTGGTATGCAAACCGGGGTAAAAATTATTAAAAATGAAGCGGGCAAATACAATGAAAAATACTATTCTTTTGACATGGTGCTGGAAATGGATAATGAAAATTATAAAGGAACCGTTTATCAACGTACTGTGTTTTATAAGCAGTATGGAATAACGCTGATTTATAAGCCGGGAAATGGTAGTACAAATAATGAAATGAAGGACAAGGTTTTCAACACATTGAAAATTGAAGAATAACTTTAGTTACCAAAAGCTTATAAAACACCCGTTCCTGGTAGAACGGGTGTTTTTTTATGCCGAAAAAAAACGATTGGTCATTATTGGCGTTAAAACGAAAGCCAATAAATCCTAAAACTCAACAATAAAACCGATAGTCGGAACAACAACCGCATCAACAGTTGTTATTACTATGGGAATAGCATTGCTTCCATCGGTTTTTATCGGCCCCCCATCCGTGGTTACAAATGCACCTGTTTGTAAGTCACGCTGAAAAGCGTACTTTGGATATTCAGGTGTTTTAGCTGCTAGCCAATTGGTAACATCCAAATAGAGATCAAGGGTTGTTCGTTTGAAATTCCATTTTTTATCTATCCTAAGATCGCTGGATGAAAAAGGTGCTAAACGCTGCTGGTTGAATTGTGAAAAATCGAGTATACCCTCTCCACGAGTAAGGTAGTTCTGCTGGCTTGCCAATGCATTGAACGGGGTAAATGGCGCACCGCCCTGGAAACGATATTTGATACCTATTTCCCAGTTTCTATTGAACTTGTAACCAAAAGTACCACTAAGCAAATGACGGTTGTCCCATGCACTCGATACCAACTTACCATTTGCATTGCTAAACTTGCTGTAGAAAAAAGTATAACTCATGATACCAAAAAAGCGTTTGGTAAGTTTTTGCTGCGCAAACAATTCGAAGCCATATGCTTGACCTCTACCGGTGGCTACCACGGGTTCATTGCCCACTACACCATAGTCAGCACCTAGATTGTTGATGTTTAAACCATCGCGGACAGTGACCGGTACGTTCTGGTAATTTTTGTAAAATGCCTCGAGTGTAAAACGTGTTGTTGGCTTGGGTAAAAATTCTACTCCGGCTACGTAGTGTGTATTGGTAATGTAATCGCTTTGCTTATTGACCAACATATCCGCGTTGTCTCTAAATCCGAGAATCGTGTATGCCGGTAGCCGTGCATACCTGCCAATAGTGGCGTTTAATGTAAAACGGTCGGCAAGTACATAGGAAAACGCTATGCGTGGAGAAATAGCATTGATGGGGTTGGTACCATCATCTGTAAATGTATTGATATCGGAACGGATACCTGCATTGATGCCTAACCTGTTGTTCAAAAATTTTCTTCCTGCTTGCAAAAAAGCCCCCATTTTACCAAAGTTAATGTTGCTGCTGTACAAAAAGCGGTCTTCCGGTTGAGTACCTATTGCCGCCCGGCGGCGAATATTGTTGTTGGCATTGTACTCCACATATTGCGCTACTGCGCCGTAACTCATTTTCCAACCATTTCTGGTGGTATTGAAATCGATGCGAAGTTTGTTTTCTGTTTCTTTTGCAACATTGCTGTACCTGAGATTAGCAGGTGAAGATTCATCGTTGAAATCGTATTTCTCTACATTATTGTCAAGAGTATTTCTACTGAGGGCAATGTTTAAATAGCCATCTGTAAGCGACCGTCTGTAAGATGCGCCAACTGTATAACTCCACTGCCTGATACTTGGTGAATTGTTGAGTAAATACAATTTATCGTCGTTGAATTTTTTGATAGAGCCAAAACTAAAATCGTCTATGGCTGCAACACCCAAAAAGGTGAGGGTGCTTTTACTGTTAATTTTATAGGATACTTTTTGCTGAAAGTCCCAATAATTGGGTCTTATGGGCAGGTCTAATGCTTGGAAAAGTAACTGCAAATAACTTCTACGGGCAGAAGCCAAATAGGTCAGGTTTTTACTTTTATTTAATGGTCCTTCGAGGGTTAATGCCACTTCTGTACCGCTCAATCTTACGTTGCCCTGGGTGCGGCTGGTATTGCCCGTTTTTTGTTTGAACTCAAACACGCTGGACAAAGTATTGTCGAACCTGGAGTCGAATGCACTGGTTGACAGTTTTACATCTTCAATAAAGCTGACGTTTAAAATGCCTGTTGGTCCTCCCCCGCTGCCTTGGGTGGCAAAGTGATTAATGACGGGTACTTCGATGCCATCGAGGTAAAAAACATTTTCGGATGGACCACCGCCGCGAATGATGATGTCGTTTCTAAACCCGCCTGATGATCCGGAAGATCCGCCTACACCAGGCAGAGAGTTTATCACCCTGCTGATGTCAAAGTTGCCGCCTGGATTTGCTTTTATTTCTTCTGAGGTAAGGCGCTGTACACTTAAAGGGGTCTCCAACGTAGCAGCCCGGGCAGTTTTGCGGCCCGAAAGTACTGTTACGGTTCCTAATTGACTGGAGATTGGAATGAGTTCAAAAGTCAGCGCATATTCATTACCTGATGTAATAGGTACATTATACTTGATGGAATTTTCAAAGCCAATAAACGAAGCTATCACAACATAACTGTTGGGTACTATCCCAGAAAATCTAAATCTGCCCAGGGTATCGGAAGCAGTTGTTTTGCCGGAAATAGAAATGCTGGCACCTGACAAAGGTTGTTTGGTAATGGAATTGGTGACAGTACCGCTAATACTTCCTGTTTGGGCAGACAAGTTGGAAATATTGAACAAAAAAGCAATTGCCAAAACGATCGAAAAAGAAAACTTCATAATATAAAACTATTGATCAAGCACTATAACAGTTCGAATGCAGAATAGTTCAAAAAAAGGCGCTAAAAGCGTGTTTCAGCAACTATTTAAACACAGCCACCATTATTCCTTCTGTGCTTTTTATGCGGGGAACTTTCATTGTTTTTCCATTGTACTCTATGGTAATGGGTGCTGGATCAATTGCAGAAAGATACACATCTGCACCACTCATAAAGGGCATCATTTTGAACATCCCCAATGGTTTGCCACTTGAAATTTTATCACCATCGTCAAAAATAAAATGGGCAATGGCCGTTTTTCGTTCCGGAGATAATTCTTCGGTTGACAGTTCCACTTGCTCGACCAGTAAATGGTCTCTGCCGCTGATGACTGCCCCGTTTGAAATAAATATTGCCAATGCACACTCTTCAGCCTTTTTAGGAATAGACGACAACATCATGGCTGCCATTCCGCTTGCCGGCAATGTTCTTAAATAAACCAACTGATCGTTGGCTGCAAAAGGCTCCATAAAATAATGGATGGTTCTTTTGTTTTTGATAAAAGGAGTTACTACAAATTCATAACTAACGCCTGCCTTGGCAGAAAATGGTCCCCAAAGCCCATCAGATGTTGTTATGGTTTGGAAAGCATTTAATTTTCGTTTGCCTTCTTTGGTATCCATTTCATAGATGGTCACTACAGCACCGCTGTCAGGAATATTTTCGCCTAAAGAACACAACTTGCCTTGTATAGGATATGCCATTTGTTTTTTTGAACCAAAACGCAATGGAACGTCAGCCAAATTTTTATCATGAAAGAAAGCATACATATTGAGCGCACTTTCTTTGCAGGTAGCTATTTGATAATGATCTTTTTCTGGGATATCCACATTTTTTGCTCCTTCGCATGCCGAACCGCCGGTTATTTTATCAGCGGAAGAATATAAGTTTAAAGTAGGAACCAATGCCGGTTTTGATATTTTGCTACTAGCTAAATGAACATAATGCGCCACTTGAAGTGCCTTTGACGAATCTTTAAGATAAGCATAGCACAAGCCACCCCCTGCGGAATGCCCTACAAGGTCCACTTGCTTGCTACCCGTTCTGTTGATTACCAAATTGATTAAACTATCTAGCTGAGCTGTTGCTTTTTTGGTGTTCATGCCAACAGAATTCCAGTCTAGTACTGCTATATCTGAAGGCTGGTAACCTGCAGCCACAAAATACTGGGAAGTTCTTGACCATGTATCCCCGCTGCCAAGCATGCCATGTACAAAGATGACAGGCCGCTCTTGTGCTTGTGCTTTCATATAAAATATAGCAACAAAAAAAACTAAACAGACGTTTTTCATAAAGCAAATATAGTAAAGCCAAAAAGCTTTGTACCAATACTGTCCTTTATTTTTGAGAAGCATAATGTGGGTACTACAATTATGAATTACTAAGACCCGCAACTAGTAATACAAAAGATAAAAATATGGCTGCACCCAAAATCAATTGTTTTCTTTCATTGGATTGCAGGTTACCTTTTTACTGTTGCAAAAGGCAAAGAAATACAATCACAATTGCAATCTACTATTAACTTAGTGTAGCACTGACTACAAACTTTTTAAAAGAAATCAGTAAGGAAACGTAACATTAAAATACTAGAAAGATGGCAAACAACAACGCTTACTTTTTTTTCGATTTTGGAGCATAATTTTTCTCATACAAATCAATCCATTCTATTACACTCATTTTCTTCATTAACTCCGAAATTAGTTTATAGGGAATGTCATCCAACTTTTTAAAACGAACGCAACTCTTACCCATATCTAGTTTTTGTTTGGTGTGCTTAGGATACTCATTTACAAACCACTCCAATAATTTGGGGTCAGCATAAACCCCCATATGATAAAAATTAATCGATCCTTTTTGCGAGGCAATGCTTGCAAAAGGTAGTGGCTCTTCGGGCTTGCAGTGGTAGCCCGAGGGATATAACTTGTGTGGCACCACATAACCTAACATACCATAGCTAATGGCAGGTTCAAATCCTTTGGGCAAACTTTTTACGATCACTTCGTGCAATTTATTAAAAGGCCCTTGCCTATCTTCAGGTAGATTTAATAAAATATCTTGTACTGTTTTGCCTTGAGCTTGCATAATGTATTTGTTTACATCAAATATAGTAAATAGGATTAGTTTTTGGTTTATGATGCTTAAATGTCATTAATTACTCAATCCAATAGCCTAGTTAGTTTTAAAAAAATATCTTTTAATAGACACCCATCTTATAGAATTAGATCTCAATAAAGATTGGATTTTATGTTACTGAAATAAATTTTAGGATAACGAACAGGGCTTTCCCGCTTTGGTGGAACAATAGTGCAGGCAGGGTATTGTTGTTTGTTCGAGTAGGCAAGGGCATTTCAAGCCAAACCGCTGACAGCACCATGCTTAAAATTCTCTCTTCATACAGCTTGACCGGACAAATGGGCTATTCTCATTGAGCAAATGAAGCCTCTAACGTTTTATTGAACTACACTTAATCATCCACAGAATTCTCCGTGTTGTATTTCTTAGTACAAACCAATAACCTGAATCCTTAACTCCATTTCCATTACCGATACTTTGATGCTACTACAATTCAGTCCGCCACTTCATTACGCATCTCCCATATGGTCTAGGATTGAATTGTCCTTTATGGACAAGGGTCTTAACTCATCGTAATATAGTTTCTCACAGCTTGCGCCGACCAATTCGAGTATCCATAAAAATACCTTTATAGCGTTCTTGTCGCATTTATTCCGGTTGACCTGTAATCAGTAGGGGGATTTTCCATTAAAGTTTTTTCTATCAGCGCAGGAAGCCAATAGTTTTGTGAAATTTTAGTTATTTAGAAAAGTCATCGGTCGGTTTACTTTAGTTCAACTCCTATTCAATCACCTGATACCTCACGATGCCTTTTCTTCATCGCTCAATACCATAACTATTGATTGCAGCACCATGAGGCAATTTATATAGTCCCCATGCAAGGCGTTTATGAAGGGCCTACTTTCATCTTTTCTAAAGCATCGGAATGAACTTACGTTCCCTTCATTCGTGACACACTCCAGCCCGGTACTGAAGCCCAATAAATAAATAAAAGTACATCTGCTGCGGCGGAAAAAGCCTAATATAATTCGGTCAAGCCTGTACCAAAGTTCAGCGATGCAAACAGCCGAAGTTCGAACGTCAAGTACTGCTTGCGCATAACCAAATGTAAGCAGCAGCCTTAACCACCGTGCTTCTATTGTGACTTTAAGTAAACCTGAAATTCCGTTCCTTTGTCTAACTCGCTTTTCACTAAAACTTTCCCTCCTGTATTACTAACTATTTCTTTTATTAAATATAATCCGATGCCTGAACCTTCAATAGCGTTTTCTAATCTGTAATACTTTGAAAATATTGCCTCAAACTTGCTTTTGTCAATACCAATACCATTATCTGTTACGGAAATGACTATAAAATCATTTTCTTTTTTAGTTGTAACAATAATTTTGGGTTGCCGTTCTGTTGCCTTAAATTTTATAGCATTGTTAATCAAGTTATAAATAATCGTTCTTAATTTTCTTCTGGAAAACGTGATTTCAGAAATATTGATTTCACTTCTAACTATTGCATTTGCAGCAATAATGTTATCGCTTAACGTAAGTCGAACATCTTCCAATATATGTTCAAAGTTTAGCAATTCTTCTTCAGCCTTATATTTATATTCATCGGCTCTAACTTCGGTTAACTCTTTAATGAGCTTATGCATTTTGATTAAGGCAGTATCGACAATTTTTAGAAGGGAGTTAAATTCCGTTTCATTATTTGGAGATACACCTTTAAACAATTCTATTGCCATTACTAAATTAGTAAGCGGATTTTTTATGTCATGGGAAATAGTATCTAATAAAATTTCATGGTCTGCTATTAGTTTTTCTTGCTCTTTCAAATCTTTTATCCGCATCGTTATTTCAACAAAAGTTATTATCACGCCATCTGTTTTATTATCTCTCATTTTTACATAAGGGATGATATTCATTTGGTACCAACGGAGGTCAGTCGTTTGGATTTCTTTTTAAAGAATTTCATTGCTTTTAATAACCTGCTCAATATTGTCTAGAATTGAAGGAAAACGGAAGTTATCCTTTATGTCATTTATAGGTCTCCCAACATCGCTTGCAGAAAGACTAAACTGTTTCATTGCAGGTGGTGTAAATTTCTGCAGTTTCAATTCTCCATCTACAAACAATTGTGGAATTATCGTGTTTCTAAAATAATTTTCTAACTCGTCGTTGTGTTCAATTAGTTCTTTTATTTGTTGGTTTTTGTCAGTCATATTGTACAATATTTATAGTCAATTTTAAAAGCTGTGGGGTGTCCGATAGGGTTGTGCAGCTTATGACAGTCGGTGAAAAACCACCATCATCATACAAATATACAGATCGGTATGTAGAGTCATTACATATTAGGAACTTTGGTTCATCTTTTTTATCAAGTACATACAAGGCACCTGCCGTTTTTAAACTTGCTTTTCTATCTCTTTACGATGTTTTCTATGTGCGATTTGTGCGATAGCCGGAGACCCCGCAGCATGGGTATAGGATATAATAGTAACAAATGGGCTAAATACAACAACTTTCATTAAAACAGCAAAGGTTTCGTTCTCTGGCGAAATGGATCATTGAATGCACGTTGTGCGCAAGGAGTCCTTAGTTATTAGCGGCTACTTTTTTTCTCCGGTTTTTTGATGACAACACAACAACCTTTGTTTTTATTCAATGGTTTAGACAAGTAAATTCCATTAACACGTACATCCATTTTTTTTGCTAACAACGAGTCAAATGATATAATTCCATTGTTGAGTTCATAATAGATTGATGGATTGTAATACATTGAATCTTTCGATTCATATTCTTCTGTAATGTCGAAACCGCCAAATTCAATTTTACCATCTTCATCCATATCAGTAAATGGGGATTGCCCAATTCCATGCGTATTGTCATTATAAACGCATTCTACGATTTTATTCGCCTTGTCCTTTGTTAGTTTGTAAGCTGATAAATTGTTATAGTTTGGCGTATTATCAATTTCTATAAATAGAAAGACGATTCCCTTTTGCTCGATTAGTCTATTGTATTGGCTACTGTAAATAATACCTTCAATCTTTTTGCTTATAGGTTGGTTGTTGTAGTAAATTATATCATTTGTCACGACAACATTGTCACCAAACTGTGTTTTTAAAACAATCTTTTCTTGGGTTTTCGAAAAACAAAATAAAAGAAGTAGAGGTAAAAGTATTTGTTTCATCGAAAGTTGTCAATTAAAATTTTCGCTAACGACAGTCTGTGTAAAAACCACTGTCATCAAACAAATATACAAATCAGTTTGTTGAGTCATTGTATATCAGGAACTTTGGTTCATCTTTCTTATGAAGTACATACAAGGCACCATCCGTTTTCAAACTTACTTTTCTTTCTCGTACCGGTGACTTCTATATGTGCTTTGTGCTTTTGTGTTGTTGGTTAAATTTTTAATGGTCGGATTAGCAGTCTGCTGTCAGTACTGCTAACGATTTACAGATACAAGAAGTTGGCGGTTTCGGAGAAAAAAACTGTCTACCACCACTGAATTTCATACGAAGCACAACATGTTCCTCCTAAGCTAAAAAGCTTCATTTAACCCCGCCCGAACTTATCCGTTCGGTACGCCTGCCTGACCCGGAAGGGCAGGCACTGAACTGCCAATTTCTTGAAGGTGCTGTTAGCGGTTGTTTTTATTGTATTTCTTCGAGGCCGTTCTGAAGGGTTAAATTGGTTAATTTTTACCCCTTACAGGCAAAAAATACCGCATTTTTACGCTGCTTTTCCCACCCGGTCACATATAAAATAATCAGCACACCAAACGCTGTTGTTGGTGAACTACAGAAATTGGACGTGCTGAAATTGAAGTTTAGCGTGCTGAGATTCTGGAAAGGAAGGAGGAATGAAGAATGGACAACTATGAATTGGGAACTTTTATTTCTAATCGCTTCCTACAAAAGCTAGTCAGCTTATCCTATTTTTGAACCCACAACAATTCCCCAAATGAAAAAAACAATCATCGCTTCCATTACATTATTGCTCATTTTCACCTTTTCACTTTCTTCCTACGCTACCGAAGGGATGTGGCTGCCACAACTGTTGCAGTCGCTCAACGAAAAAGACATGAAGAAGCAGGGCATGAAAATATCGGCTGCCGACATTTACAACATCAACCACGGAAGCCTGAAAGATGCCATCGTAAGTCTTGGAGGTTTCTGTACCGCAGAAGTAATATCCAACAGCGGATTGATCCTGACCAATCACCACTGCGGATTTGATGCTATCCAAAACCATAGTACCCTGGAACACAACTATATCAGAGATGGTTTCTGGTCTAAAAACAACAGCGAAGAACTGAACAACAAAGGACTGACTGCCACCTTCATTATCCGCATTGCGGATGTAACCGATTCCATTTTGCAAAATACACAGGGCCTTTCTGAATCTGCCCGTCAAGCAGCCATAGACAGAAACATGGCTGCATACGCAAAAACTATTGCTAAAGAAACCTTTCAAGACATTCTGATCAAACCATTTTTTGAAGGCAATAAATATTTTCTGTTTGTAACAGAAACCTACAAAGACGTAAGGTTGGTTGGTGCACCGCCTTCTTCTATCGGCAATTTTGGAAAAGATACCGACAATTGGATGTGGCCAAGGCATACCGGCGACTTCTCGCTGTTTAGAATCTATGCAGACAAAAACAACCGGCCTGCCCCTTACTCCGCTGACAATGTGCCTTACAAACCAAAAAAAGCTTTAAACATTTCATTGGATGGTGTTAGTGAAAACGATTTCACCATGGTAATGGGTTTTCCGGGCCGTACAACCGAATACCTGCATTCTGCGGCGGTTGCCCAAATCATGAATGTGACCAATCCAGCAAAAATTGCCATCCGCTCAAAAATTCTGAGCACTATGAAAGAGTACATGGTACAGGACGAACAAATAAAAATACAGTATGCTGCCAAGTATGCCAACGTAGAAAATGCTTACAAAAAATGGCAGGGCGAAATACTGGGCTTAAAATCGAAAAATGGCATTGGTAAAAAGAAATTGTATGAAGCAGACTTTCAGAAAAGAGTAATGGCAAACCAGGAGTGGGCAAGCAAATATGGTACACTATTGAATGACCTGGAGAAAGCCTATGCAGGTATAGAACCGTTGGCACTAGCAAGAGATATACACAATGAAACCCTCGTCCGCTTAGAAATAATAGCCATCGGATCGCAACTCAATTCATTAATAGGTGCTCTGGACAAAAATGGATTAAATGGCTACAACACATCCAAAGCCAAAGTAATGGATGTACTATCAGATCTGTACAATGAGTACAATGCAAAGGTGGACAAAGCATTGTTTGTTTCGTTACTTTCTTTGTATATGAAAACGATGAAGCAGGAAAACATTGCCCCTGCCCTTAAGGATCTTGTTGCCAGGAACAACAATGATATGCAGGCCGCAGCAAGTGAACTGTACAGCAAATCTTCATTAAGCGATTCGTCTCTGGTTTTTTCGTGGTTGGGCCTTCCCGCCGAAGAAGCAATCAAGAGAATAAAAAATGATGACGCCATAAGACTAGTGCAGGATTTTCAGAAAATGTATGCAGACAAAATAAATGCAGGCATTCCGGCATTGCAGGCAAACATCAATATTCTTCAGCGTCAATATATGCAGGCTCAGATAGCTGTTTTTAAAGAAAAATCTTTTTACCCTGATGCCAACAGCACACTGCGTGTTACCTATGGCAACGCAAAAGGGTATGCCCCCCGCGATGGTGTTCAATATACCATGTACACTTACCTGGATGGCGTGATGGAGAAATATGTACCGGGGGATTATGAATTTGATGTGTCGCCAAAGTTGCAGGAACTTTATAAAGCAAAAGATTTTGGAGCATATGGTGCGGCAGGTCGTCAACCGGTTTGTTTTATTGCATCCAACCATACCACCGGCGGCAATTCCGGCAGTCCGGCATTGGATGCTTACGGCAACCTCATTGGGCTAAACTTTGACCGTGTGTGGGAAGGCACTATGAGCGACATCAACTACGACCCAAGTATTTGCAGAAATGTAATGGTGGACATACGGTATGTATGTTTCATCATAGACAAATTTGCCGGTGCAAAAAACATCATCAGCGAACTAAAATTTGTTCATCCAAAGCAAGCACCAATCAGAAAATAAAAATTCTTCAACCCTAATAATTATAAAACGATGTCTTTCAAAAATGCAATCAGCTGGTTTGAAATACCGGCCACCGATTTAGCCCGGGCTACCAAATTTTATGAAACCATATTTGGCATTCAATTAATCGCCATGGACATGCCCAATATCAAAATGCGGATGTTTCCGTTGGAAGATATGAATGGTGTGGGCGGTGCTATCTGCGACAGTGGCGGATTTCACAAACCTTCTGTAACCGATGGTCCCATGAT
>JANPHE010000271.1:0-18579 GCA_031424295.1 Segetibacter sp.
ATGGACGATATGAGTTTCGAAGGTTTCAATGGCTTTGCTAAGTCGCAACCATTAATAGCCGCAGTGCTGGCTATTTGCTTTTTGTCGCTGGCTGGCATTCCGCTTACCGGTGGGTTCTTCGCCAAATATTATATGCTGGCATCAGTTGTAAAGACAGGTAAATTTATCGGTATTGTTGTTATAGGGGTTCTTTTTGCAGCAGTCAGTGTTTATTATTACTTTCGGGTTTTACAAGCAATGTATTTCAAAGACGGAAATGTTGTTTTAGCACCTGTAACATCTACCTATAAATTTCTATTATTGGTTGTAGCTGCGTTAGTGGTCTTTATAGGTATTTTTCCTGACACTTTGCTTTCATTGATGTATTTCTAGCCGCTACTTCTTTGCTTGTTACATTCATTGTTCCCAATCAAATATTTGTTAGGTTATTAGAAACAGCGTTCAGTAAACTCATTTCTCCTTATTTTTATTGAATGAAGACACTTGATATCTTCTTTTTATCTTACAGAACTGTTAGCAGTAATAAGCTGCGAACAGGTATTACAGTTGCCATTATTGCTTTTGGTATCATGGCACTTATTGGCATTATCACTGCCATACAAGCAATGAATCAAAGCCTGAAGGAAAACTTTTCTTTTCTTGGTGCCAACGCATTTAGCATGCGGTATAAAGAAAGAAAAATAAATATAGGCGGAAACAGCAGCAGCGCTAAACAGACTAAAAAGGGGGCTAAGCGAGAAAGAGTATCCAATTTGGGCAAGAATATTAATTACGAACAGGCAAAATTGTTTAAAGAAAATTTACAGTTTCCGGCATCCGTTGGATTGCAGCTATATGGACCTTCTGCTATGATTGTAAAATACGGCAGTATAGAGACCAATCCGAATACGAGGGTTATTGGTGGTGATGAAAATTTTCTGATGATTAACGGTTATACTCTTGAGGCGGGTAGAAACTTTAGCCGCCTTGATGTAGAAACAGGTAGGAATGTTTGCTTGTTGGGTAATGATATTGCTAAAAAATTGTTTCCCAAAAATCAAAGTGCGGCAGTTGATAAAATAATTCGGATAGGTGGTTTGCCTTATAGAGTTATAGGACTATTAAAACCCAAAGGCACCAGCGTATTTATGCAGATGGATAAAGTTTCCATTACCAGTTATAACAATGTCCGGAGGCTGCCAAATTCAAGCAAATCTTTTGTCATAAATGTTAAGGTCGATGATGTGACAAAAGTGGAACCTGCAATTGGGCAAGCCACAGGTACATTCAGGGCTATACGGCGCTTAGAGGTTAAAGACGACGATAACTTTTATCTTGACAAAAGTGACAGTATTGCTGCTACAATGATTGGATTGCTTGCAAGTATTTCCGGGGCTGCTGCAGTTATTGGATTAATTACCTTGATTGGTGCTGCGATTGGTTTGATGAATATCATGTTAGTGTCGGTAACAGAGCGGACCAAAGAAGTTGGATTAATAAAGGCATTAGGGGGAACTAGAAATAGTATCAAATGGCAATTCCTTTTTGAGTCTTTGATAATAAGTTTGTTCGGGGCTATTTTCGGAATTATTTTAGGTGTATTGGTTGGCAATCTTTTTTCAGTTATGCTAGGTACTGGTTTTGTGGTACCGTGGGGTTGGGTAATTACCGGCATCATTATCTGCTCTGTTGTAGGATTAGCGGCGGGAATTTGGCCAGCTGTAAAAGCTTCAAAACTGGATCCAATTGTTGCTTTGCGATATGAATAATTGATCAGACAAAGTGATAAATAAAAAGCCCGGACATTTTTGCTCGGGCTTTTTATTTATGCTTCTTAAATTTTATTTTTGTGGATCAAGTGCATCTTTGATTCTTCTTTGCAGGTCAATCAAATGAATTCTACTCATCTTATCTGTTGTCAATAACAATGCAGTAGTAATTTGAGCTTTTAATTCCATTAACTGAGCCAACGCAATAGTTGGAAGATCAGAGCGGTTTAAATCACTGCCAAAAAGTGAACTTACGCCACCTATGGAAAATACAACCCCTGAACCACTAGTAGATGGATTGGCTATGCTGCTAAGTTTTTGGATATAACTTTTTTGCAACCTTCTTCTGTAAGTATCAATAGGTTTTTTAGTCTTCAGTTCAGTGAATAAACCAGATTGAACATCTCCTAACAACTCCATAGCGCTGTAGGCTTTGGCCGAACTATACCTATCCACACATTCTTGCAACCTATTTAATCTGTCTGTGCTTATTAAACTACTTAATGCACCTTCTTGTGCGGTTACTAAAGCGTCATTTTCACCGGGGTTTGAAATTTTGTTTAAAATGTCTTTTTCCATTAACCACATAGGTGTTTGAAACACTTGTTCTTGTAGAAATGCTACTGCTTCTTTTTGTATTGCCTTTGGAGTTACTTCAAATACAGGCTTAGCCTCCATTGATGTACTAATGGTTTCATATATTCCACCTACATGGGTAGTTACATGACCAATGTACCTTCTGTATTGTCCAACCAATTGTCCATACATTTCATCTAAATTGACATACATATCCAACGTGTCAGTTGTCCACTCATCCAAGTGTTTGATGATGTACTTAAGATTTTTTATTCCATATGCACTTGCTTTCATGGCGTTGTCACTTAGGTCTTCTCTTTGATTTCTTGGATCTATTGAATTGCCAAGTTCATAAGTTCCAAAGTAAGTGCGAGGATAATCCTTAAGTGTTTTTATGATCAATTTATTGCTTTCATTTTTTTGCTCCTCTTTCGATTTTCCAGCTATGTATCCATATCCCCATTGAATGGCCCATTTATCATATTCTCCAATACGAGGAAATAATCCGATTTCACTAATGCCATCTTCGGGTTGTGCTACATAATTAAAACGTGCATAATCCATTATAGATGCAGTATGTCCATTTGCCTCTACCCATTGTTTATCTCTTAGCTTTTCTACCGGTGTTTTACTACTGTTTCCCATATTGTGAAGTAAGCCTATGGTGTGCCCTACTTCATGCGAAGACACAAACCTAATAAGTTGGCTCATTAAATCATCGTCCAGTTTCATTTTTCTAGCTCTAGGACTTACTGCCGCTGTTTGAATCATGTACCAATCATGAAGGAGCTTCATGACGTTGTGGTACCATCCTATATGGCTTTCAAGTATTTCACCCGTGCGAGGATCGTGAACATTGGGTCCATATGCATTCTCTACGTCAGAGGCAAAGTACCTGATTACAGAATATCGGGCATCTTCCATGCTCATTGTTGTATCATTCTCCGGCCATTCTTTTGCCATGATGGCATTTTTAAAACCTGCTTTTTCAAAAGCGACCTGCCAATCATTTACACCTGCTATCAAAGCACCTCTCCATTTCTTTGGTGTTGCAGGATCTACGTAATAGATAATTGGTTTTAGGGGTTCTACCAATTCGCCACGTTTCCATTTCTCCATATCAGCGGGCTTTGGCTCCAATCTCCAGCGAACAGCAAACATTTCATTTTCTACACGCTGTTGATTATCAGTAAATATGGTAAAGTCCTCAGGAAAGAAACCAACCCGCCGATCCCAATAGCGGATGCTCATCTTATTTTCTGGTAATAAGATCAAGGAGGTATTCAATTCAATAGTAACTGCACCGGCTGCATTGGCTGCAGGTACAGAAGAGCCTGTTTGAGGACTCAACGGAGATGCAGGTGTTGAACTAAACGTTTTTACTGTCCGTATTTCTGTATTCAGCGGAAATGAAGTGATACTTTGAATATAGGATCTATCGTTGGCAATAGACGATAGATTAAATGCTCTTTTTGCATTAGGGTTTATGCTAACAACCTGATTGTCTCCTTTAAAAAAGTCAGTTACATCAATTACTACAGTAGCAGAATCCTTGCCAAATGCAGTAATTGGGAAGGCAGCTGTGATTGCATTCAGGTTAGAATTAGAGACAGCTTTAAAAATGGCATTGGTAGTATCTGCAACATTTATTAAAGTAATCACTCGCAAAAATACATTGTTAGAAGGACCTTTTTCAAATACAACTGTTTGTTGATTAGTCAATTCTCCTCCATAAGTAGCTCTGCCTGTTCCTTTGTTAGCAGGCACTTTGACAAAACGGGTAATGGCCATTATTTCTTTCTTCATCAAACTGTCTCCCAGTTCAAAATAATATTTGTCTTCAACTTTATGGACGGTAAACAATCCTTTTTTAGTAATAGCCTTGTCGGTAATCACTTCTTTATAAGGTTTGGGCCCTTCCTTTTTTGCTCCGGGCAAACCAGAGGTCGGCGTTCCCGAAGGGGTACCTGTCGGGTTTGTAGTAGGGGGAGAGGGTGGTCTGTTTTGAGAATACCCTGCAATAGTGAGCGCAGATAGTAATAATACCAATGTTTTTTTCATAAATCGTATGCTGTTATAAATTTTGAATTTTGTGAAGATAGAAAATTGGGTATCATTTCCAACACTCAACAATTTTTAACCAAAGAAGTTTATTTTTCGGCATTTCAGGGCAACATCACTTTTTTCGGCTTTTTTAATTCTTTCTTGCCAGCAATTTTTTTTGTTAAATAATTCTTCTATTTTGTGGTCGCAAAAAAAATTATGCTTCTAAATTGCTTTTAGTCATTATTTTTATTAGAATTGCGAAACTAAATTTCATTTAAAAATTTCTTTAAAAATTAAAATTTGAAACATGGCAGAGTCTAAACCGACTGCAACAGGAAGAAGCTCAACTTCAGTTCAACCAAAAAAAGCAGGAAATCTTATTGCATCCGTTGCTCCATTTGCTTGTATCCTTTTTGGGTATTTGCTTTGGAGATTTGTAATTGGAGCAGATGGTAATTTTACAGAACCGGATAAGGCGGGTGGTTTTTGGCCCGATCATCAGGGACCAAAGGGTAGTTTTTCTCGTATGTATGAGGGAGGTATCATTGTACCTGTACTGATTGGTCTATTCCTTATTGTAATTACTTTCGTGGTTGAAAGATTTTTAACCGTAACTCGTGCAGCTGGTTCAGGCAACATTGCTGAATTTGTTAGAAAAGTTCAATTTCACCTTGCAAATAAGGATGTTGAAAAAGCAATTGCGGAGTGCGATAAACAAAAGGGTTCTGTTGGTAATGTAATGAAAGCTGGTTTACGCAAGTACATGGAAATGATCAGCAATACTGAATTGCAAACCGATCAGAAAATTCTGAACATTCAAAAAGAAGTAGAAGAAGCTACAGCACTTGAATTGCCAATGTTGGAGAAAAATCTGGTATTCCTTTCTACGATTGCTTCAGTAGCAACCTTACTTGGTCTATTGGGTACGGTACTTGGAATGATCCGTTCTTTTTCTGCACTAGGAGAGTCTGGTGGTGGCGAAGCCGCTCAAAAACTATCTCAAGGTATCTCTGAAGCCTTGTACAATACAGCATTGGGTATTGGTACGTCTGCCATAGCTATTATCATGTACAATGTATTCACTACAAGAATAGATGGTATTACTTTTGGTATAGATGAGTCAGGTTTTACATTAACACAAAGTTTTGCAGCTAACTACAAGTAAGCTGAAATTTTTGTGGAAAATTTCAAAATCTGCATCTCATTTTTAAACCAACAAAATAAGAACAATGTCAAGGCCAAAAATACCTCGAAAGAGTACATCAGTAGACATGACAGCGATGTGCGATGTTGCGTTCCTGTTATTATCATTTTTCATCCTGACAACAAAATTTAAAGCAGCGGAAGCAATTCCAGTTACTACTCCTAGTTCGGTTTCTTCTAAAGTAGCCCCTGAAAAAGATGTGACTTTAATAACCATAGATAAGACAGGAAAAGTTTTTGTTTCTCTTGATAATGAAGAAGTAAAAGGGGAGCTTGCTAAGCAGCTAAACACGAATATGGGTGCAGGTCTGTCTGATGCTGATATTTCAGCATTTAAATCTGCTAGTTTTTATGGTACGCCTATTTCTCAATTGAAATCTGCACTTCAGATTCCTAAGGAAAAACTAACCGGCGAAACTTTGCCTGGCATACCCGCACAGGATACATCAAACAACCAATTGATTGATTGGATGCGGTATATAGTGGAGGCCCATAGAATAGCAGGTAGCAAGATGAACCTTATCATTAAAGGAGATAATCTTGTTAAGTTCCCTGCTTTCAAAAATGTCATTACTGCATTTAAGAAAAATGAGCAGTTTAAATTCCAGATGATTACTAATCCTGAAGGAGTACCGCAAGGGACAGACCTCTGGAAAAAGTATATGAAGGGAGACTTGACATCTGATGCAGGGTAAATTAATTATAAATTAAAATAAATTTTTGTTATGGCAGAAATGGATACCTCGTCGGGTGGTGGTCATAAAAAAGGACCCGGGGTCAAAAAGGCGAAAAAATTATCTACTAGGGTCGATCTCACACCTATGGTTGATCTTGGTTTCCTATTGATTACTTTTTTCATTTTTACGACTACCATGAGCCAACCTACGGCAATGAAGCTTTATTTGCCAAAGGATACAGATAAACCCGAAGAACAGAACAAAGCGAAGGAAAGCGGAGCATTGACTCTTTTATTGGGCGATAAGGACCGTGTTTACTACTATGAAGGTCAGTTAGACCCTGCAGGAGCCAATTTCAAAAGTAGTACCATGAAGCAAATAAGGGATGAGATTATCAATAAAAAAAGATCTACTCCTGCCGATGACTTGGTTGTTGTAATTAAAGCGTCTGACAAATCTACCTACAGAAACGTAGTGGATATACTTGACGAAATGTCAATCAACGATATAAAGCGGTACGCATTAGTAGATATATCTGAAGGGGAAGCTCAATTAGTAAACATTTCGGATGCAAGTGCGACACAATAGTTTGTGGAATTTTCTGGCATATTGCATCTTACATAAAAGCCTAAGATCATAATGGAAGCTAATAAATATTTAGATGCCGATATTCTTGATATCCTTTTTGAGGGTAAGAACAAAGAATACGGAGCTTATGAGTTGAGAAAAACTTATAACAAGCGGATAACTGTTGCTATTATTGTTATGGTAAGTGTATGTTTACTTGCGTTTATCTTTACAGTAATTGCTAACAATAGCAAGAAGAAAGATAACCAGATAATTGTACAAGACATGCAATTGGAGGATATCAAGGAAAAGAAAAAAGAGCCTGAACTTCCTCCTCCTCCTCCTCCTCCTAAACAGGAACCTCCTAAGGTTGAGATCACTAAATTTACACCTCCTAAAATCGTAAAAGATGAGGAAGTAAAAGAACCTCCTCCGGAAGTGGTAAAGTTGGAAGAAACAAAAATTGGTACTGTAAACGTTGAAGGTACTAAAGACGATGGTTTTGTGGCTCCTCCGGTAGAACAAGGTACAGGTGTTGTAGAAGCGCCAAAGCCAGTTGAAGAAGACTATGACAAGGTATTTACAAAGGTTGAAAAGGAAGCTAAATTTCCCGGTGGACCTGATGCTTGGAGAAGATATCTTGAAAGGAACCTTAACAGTAATGTAGCTGCAGATGAAGGGGCCCCTCCGGGTGCGTACAAAGTAGTACTTCAATTTATAGTAGATAAGGAAGGAAGTATTAGCAATGTAACTGCTATTGACTTTCCTAAATCTTATCCCGGTTGTAAAGATGAAGCCATTAGGGTAATTAAGAAAGGACCTAAATGGGAAGCAGCTATTCAAAATGGCAGAACAGTAGCCTATTATGCTAGCCAGTCTATCATCTTCCAGGTAGAAGAATAAAAATAGCTAAGAATTATTACATAAAAAATCCTCCCGATGTGGAGGATTTTTTATTGCAATGCAGTTAGCTTTGACAATCAATATAAAACATGCACGGTAAACTATCTGATTGGAATGATACCATCGTAGCACTTGCTACGCCTCAAGGCGTAGGGGCCATAGGTGTAGTCCGTGTAAGCGGATTAGAAGCCATTCATATTTTAAATAGCCTGTTTCCATCAAAAGACTTGGTTGCCCAACCTTCTCATACTTTGCATGTAGGATTGCTCAAACAAGATAATATAGCTATTGACCAGGTAGTTGTCAGTTTGTACAAATCTCCGGCAAGTTATACCGGGGAGGATGTAGTTGAAATATCATCGCATGGATCACCCTTTATTCTTGAAAAAATCATTTCAGCTATTGCTGCCAAAGGTGCCCGTCTGGCTAAGCCGGGTGAGTTTACCCAACGTGCTTTTCTTAATGGTAAACTGGACCTTACGCAAGCAGAGGCAGTGGCAGATTTAATCATCAGCAATACTGAAGCGAGCCGCAAGACTGCACTTCAAAATATACGGGGAGGTTTTTCTCAAGTATTGAAAGAACTCAGAGATCAGCTTCTGAGTTTTTCAGCGCTCATAGAATTGGAGCTCGACTTTAGCCAGGAAGATGTTGAGTTTGCCGACAGAAAACAATTGTACGAACTGATTGAAAATGCCAAACAAATAACACATGATTTACTGTCTTCATTTTCGTTGGGCAATGTGATAAAAAACGGCGTAAGTGTAGCCATCATCGGAAAACCCAATGCAGGTAAATCCACCTTGCTAAATACGCTGCTGAATGAGAACCGTGCGATTGTAAGCGAGATAGCAGGAACCACAAGAGACACCATAGAAGAAGTGCTGAACATTGATGGCATTTTGTTTAGACTAATAGATACTGCAGGCATAAGAAAACACAGCAGTGATGTGATAGAAAGTATAGGGATAGAAAAAAGCCTGGAGAAAATGGCACAGGCCGATGTGGTGGTATATCTGTTTGATGTAACTGAAATTTCGGCACAGGAACTGCTGATTACGATGAACGAAATGCAGCAAAAGCAGATAAAGTATTTGCTGGTAGGCAATAAAGTGGATCAATCAACAGACGAAGCTATGGGACATAAGTTTGCTGAATTGCCGGTATTGTTTATATCTGCTTCCAACAAAAAAAATATTGAAGTACTGAAGCAACGGTTGGTAGATTTGGTGATAGGCGGACAGGTACAAACCGGCAGTACGATAGTAACCAATGCCCGACACTACGAAGCACTGCGATTGGTAAATGAGGCTGTAGAAGATATTTTGAATGGCCTGAATGCCAACATCCCTTCTGACCTGATTTCGCTCGATATACGGCGTTGTTTGCACTATTTGGGTGAGATAACAGGCGAGATTACCAATGAGGATCAACTGGATTATATTTTTAGTAAGTTTTGTATCGGAAAGTAAGTTTTATCATAATACAGCATACGTTAGCCTCCTTACTAATATCTAAAGAAACTACCCAATTTCGAATTAGGTGTATTTTTTACAGACAGCGGTTCGGACAACTAAGTTTATTTTTGCTTCGAGGTGCCCTTCGAATACACTTCGAAGAATGGAGGAAAAGGAGAGTTGTTGTATGCAGATGAAATAGAAAAAGGAATTTTAAAAATTGAACAAGTAATGGAAACCATTTTATTAATCGTCTGCTGTGGATTGTCGCTAATTGCCATTATGCTCATTATCGTTTTTAGGAGCAAAGCAGAAAACGAAATTCCGCAATTGCATAATAGAGTGGCTGAATTACAGGCTAGTCTTTCAAAAATCGAATCTAATTTAAAAGAAGATTTCCGGATTAACAGGGAAGAAAATGCGACTATAGCAAAAGACAACAGAAAAGAGCTAAACGATACATTGATTGGTTTTAAAGCCGAGCAATCACAAACCTTGAAAACAATTACAGAGCAAAGTCAGAATGCCCTGAAAGAAATCAATAAAACCCTTGATGAAAAAGTAGGAGCATTAATAACAAAAATGGATGCCAACAATAAAATCAACCGTGAAGAGCTTACTAAAAATCTTTCTGATTTTTCAGGAGCTAATATTATTCAATTAGACAAAATTAATAACCAGGCGAAAGAAGATAACAGGCTAATTCGTGAAGCACTTGTAAATGCATTTAATGGCTTTCAGGAAACTTTTGATAAGAACATCAAATCATTCAACGAGCTGCAAAGGGAAAAGTTTGGTTTGATGGATACCAAACAAAATGAGTTGGTAAAAAGTACCGAAACCAAATTGGAATCAATTAGGGTTACGGTGGAAGAAAAACTGGAGAAAACACTCAGCGAAAGATTAGGCCAAAGTTTTGAAACGGTAGGCAAACAGTTGATCGAAGTACAAAAAGGCTTGGGTGAAATGCAAACCATTGCCACTGATGTAGGTGGTTTGAAAAAGGTATTGAGCAATGTAAAACTGAGAGGTGGTGTAGGCGAAGTTCAATTGGCTTTGTTGCTGGAACAGATATTAGCACCCAATCAATACGATGCCAATGTGCGTACAAAAAAGGGCAGCAGCGAACCTGTAGAATTTGCTATTAAACTACCTGGCCGTAGCGAAGATGAAAGTGCTTTTGTTTACCTGCCTATTGATGCCAAATTTCCTAAAGACACTTATGAGCATTTGATAGCAGCGTACGAGTGTGCCATACCTGATGATATTGAAGCAGCTACAAAAAATTTAGAAACTGTCATTAAAAAAATGGCAAAGGATATTAGAGACAAATACCTGGACCCTCCCAATACTACCGACTTTGCCATTATGTTTCTTCCATTTGAAAGTATATATGCAGAGGTGATAAGACGTAGCTCATTGATTGACCAATTACGTTCTGAGTTTAAAATAACAGTTGCAGGCCCTACTACTTTAATGGCTATTTTAAACAGCCTGCAAATGGGCTTTCGAACTTTGGCGTTGCAAAAACGCAGCAGCGAAGTATGGAAAGTGCTGGGCTCAGTGAAAAAGGAGTTTGAAGTATTTGGTGGTCTGTTAGAAAAGGCTCAAAAAAATATACAAACCGGCCTTGGACAGTTGGATGATGTAGTTGGTACCCGTACCAGAGCTATACAACGTCAGTTGCGGAATGTAGAAACATTGCCGGCTGTAGAAGCAGCAATAGAATTACCTGAAATTAACTTGAATACGAATGAAGACGAGACAGAAAAGTAATTTTAAACCCATCAAAGGCGAGGAGTTTTAAAATATATCATACCAAATTCGCCAAAGTTGAATGATATACAATGGCAAGAAATAAAGTAATACAAGTTCAAAATAATTATATCGGCAATTTATCTACTGGGCCGTATATTATAAAAGGATTTTCTTTAGATCATACAACATTGTTTGAAAAATGGTTTTTGAAAATGTAATGATGTGCAGTTGGTGAAGGACACTAACAGGGGCGTACATTACTTTTCCTTAGCCTGTAAAAAAACTTCTGCAATCATACACCTTGCACTTCCGCCGCCTATCGTTTCTATGGTGGGTATTGACATGGGTAACAACGCAACATATTTTTCAATCTCCTTTTTTTGAGTACTGTTTAAACTATCAAATGCGCTTTGTGATAACACCAATATTTCTTTGTTATCATTGGTTTGCAAGGCAAGCATATTACCTGCAAATTGATTCATCTGCTCATAAGATATTTTAACTATCTCATTCCCGGTATTCTTTAGTTGATTAACTAACATTGCCCTTTCAATGTTGTCGGGAATACTATCTAAGCAAATAACTGCAAAATTTTTAGTAATGCACATCATTACGTTTGTATGGTAGATGGGTATTCCGCTATTATCAAAAGCATGAAAGCTAACAGGCTTGTAATGCAGGTAATCGCAAACAGTAAGAAACAATTCTTTGTGTGTACGGGGGGATAAAGCGGCGTATGCTATTTTATGTATGTGGTCAAAAACAATGCTACCCGTTCCTTCTAAAAATAGGTTGTCTTTTTCATATTGGGTAAGATCGAGTAGACTTTGTACGCTATAATTATTCTTGAAAAAAGTAACTATTTCTTCACGTCTTTCAGGTCGCCTGTTGTGGGCAAGCATAGGATACAAAATCACGGTTCCATCTTGGTGAAAACTGATCCAATTGTTAGGGAAAATAGCATCCGGCTTATTAGGAAATAAAGTGTCGTCAAATATATGCACCTGTATTCCTTTTGCAGTAAGCTTATTGGTAAATGCATCAAACTCTGCCAATACTTTTTGTTGTATGGTTTCTTTACTTGCCGACAAAGGGTCCTGAAAAGTATTGGAGATAGATGTTTCTGTTTTGAAAGAAAAAGATGAAGGCCTTACCAAAAATATGGTATTGGTGGATTGCATGGTTTTACTTTCTACAGGCATTTTATGGTAAACAGTTTGTGCAAAGAGCACTTGTTTAAAGCTTTATTTTTGGTTCAATGTTTACTTCTTTTTGGCTAACAAAAAATGATCAATACTATACTTGCCGGCACCGGTAAAAAATAGAGCTAGATATATGACAAAATAAGTGAAGGCAGCGTTTAATTCCATGCCATTTTCGCCATTGGAAACGATTTCAAACTTATTGATTACTACCACAATAAAACCCATGCAAAAAAGCAATGGGATTAAAGATAATCTAGTGAACAATCCGAGAATAAGAAATATGCTGCAAAACAATTCAGCAAATATGGTCAGTGTTAAAGGAACTTTTCCTGTAAGGCCAAAAAAGTTGACATGTTTCATCCAAAAATCGGAGGCAGCCATTTGCTCAAAACCCTGCAATTTATGTAGGCCATAAAAGGCCATTAAAACCCCTATGGTTAGGCGTATGAGCAATATGGCGAAGTCAATATGTAGCATAGAAGAACCCAGGAGAAATTTTTTCATGGTGTTGATTTTTATTCGTTTGGAATTTGAATATGCAGTGACATACATTAATTGGGTGAAGCTAATAAATTACTTGCAAAGACTTCGTTCTTCTGTTTGGTTAGTAGAATGCCGTCCATGGAAAGAATGGTTTTTTAAAAGTCTATTTACATAAAAATGACATCGGATTTAGCTTCTGCAGTCTGTTGATGAAGAATGTTATCAGCGGAGTAAAATTTGTCTGACAATGAATTACCTTTAATGTATAAAAACCATCATTGTATGCGCCAAATAATTACCTTCTTAACGGTATTTGTATCCTTTCAAACATTCGCCCAGGCTTTGCGTATTCCGCAAAATACCAACCTGAGCTGTATGACCGGACGAAGAGTAGGCGTTACAGACATTGAAGTACGATACAATGCCCCCGGCGTAAAAGGACGCGAAGGAAAAATATATGGTACCAACATAGTACATTATGGTTATTCCGTACTTGGATTTGGATCCAACTTGCCATCGCCCTGGAGGGCAGGTGCCGATGAATGTACGGTTATGTCTTTCTCTACCGATGTTACTATCAATGGCCAAAAACTAGCCGCAGGTAAGTATGCATTTTTTATAGAAGTTCAGCCCGATAGCACTGTGCTTATTTTCAATAAAAACAATGCGGCATGGGGTAGCTATTTTTACCGCAAAGAACAAGACGTATTGCATGTAACAACTATTCAAAAGAAAAACCAGCCGGTTATGCAAGAGAGACTGACTTATAATTTTGCCAATCAAACCGATCATTCTATTGACATCAGTCTGGATTGGGAACGATGGAGTTTTCCTATTCATGTGGAGGTAGATATAAAAGCTACCGTTATGGAAGATATCCTCCGGCAAATGAGTGGCGCTATCGGCTTTGACCCAGCCAGCCTGGAAGCTGCTGCACAATGGTGTGTTGAGAATGATACCAACTATGCACAGGCACTTACCTGGATAACCTCAGCTACAGATCCGCAATTGGGGGGCAAAAATACATTTGTGGCATTGTCTGCAAAGTCTCGCATATTAAGAAAATTGGGCAAAGAAAAAGAAGCATCTGATATGATGAATATGGCAATCGAAAATGCCTCGGCCGTTGAGTTGCATGGCTACGCACGGCAATTGCTCAATGAGAAAAAGTTGCCTGAAGCAATGGTATTGTTTCAAAAGAACTATGAAAAAAATAAAGGTGCCTGGCCAACCAATGCAGGAATGATGCGTATCTATTCTGCTATGGGTGATTTTAAAAAAGCTTTGACATTTGCAAAAGCTGCTCTGGCGCAAGCGCCTGATGAGCAAACTAAAAAAATAATTGAATCAGCTGTCAAAACTTTAGAAGAAGGAAAACCTCTGTAATTTTCTTTATTTGCAGTTGTTCTTCACCCTCAAATATTCTACCCTTGCATGCTTGTGGGAAATAATTAACATGGTAAAGCCTGTTTTAAGTCATTATTTTTTTGCCATACAAGCAGTGGTTCAACTATTTATTTCCTGCTTCTTCCTTTCCAATTGATTCGAATTACCTATAATTTCCCTACTTTGTTTAATATTTATGATTTATAATTTAAACAAAACAAGCTCTGCGGCGTTTAATATAATTAGAACATTTTTTAATGAATAATATAATACTTAGTAATATATGAAACCGAAAGAAACCATATCCAATATCATCATCAATGGACACGATACCCGTGAAACTTTAGATATTTTAATTGATGAAATGGGTGATAATCACATCAGTACCAGTGCAGATACGCCTATGCGTAAAGGAGCTTTTGAAGTAAGCGATAAAGAGAAAATCAGTGTCATAGAAGAGCATTTTGCTGCCATCATGGACATTATGGGCCTCGATCTCACCGATGATAGTCTAAAAGGAACACCCCACCGTGTTGCGAAAATGTACATCAACGAAATTTTTCAAGGCTTGAATCCGGCTAATAAACCCAAAGTAGCATTGTTCGACAACAAGTACAAATACAATGAAATGTTGGTGGAGAAAAACATTTCTTTCTACAGCAATTGTGAGCACCATTTTGTTCCCATAATTGGTAAAGCACATGTTGCGTACATCAGTAACGGTAGGGTAATTGGGTTAAGTAAACTCAACCGATTGGTTGAATATTATGCTAAACGTCCACAAGTGCAGGAAAGGCTAACCATGCAGATTGCCAAAGAAATGCAACAGGTTTTAGGCACCCAAGATGTAGCTGTGGTAATAGATGCTAAACATTTGTGTGTAGCCAGCAGGGGAGTAGAAGACGATACCTCCAGCACAGTAACCGCTTTTTATGGAGGCGCTTTTAAACAAGAAGAAAAGAAAAGCGAATTCTTAAGATACCTGGAGCTTAAAACAACTTTTTAATTGCTATTAATATCAATCTTATAAAAGCGCACGTTCCACTGGATTATTTGAAAGCCTTTTTTGCATCATGCGAAACAAAGAGGATATTTGAAAATCAATGTATTTTCAATAATTAAAGTGCTAATGCATAACTTAAAATGCCAAGACAATTAATAAGTTCAGGATCTACTTTTGAGACTGAAATTGGCTACTCAAGAGCGGTGGTAGAAGGCAATTGGATTTTCATTTCCGGCACTACAGGATTCGATTACTCAACAATGCAAATTTCGGACAAGGTAGAGGAACAAGCAGAACAGTGTCTGAAAAATATAATAGAAGCATTGAGAAATGCCAATGCCGAACTCAAGGATGTTGTAAGGGTGATGTATATCCTTCCCGTTGCAGAAGATTTTCAAAAATGCTGGCCTATATTAAAAAAATATTTCGGAGAAATAAAACCGGCAGCTACCATGATTGCTGCAGGCTTGGCTGATAAAAGAATGAAAATAGAAATAGAAGTGACCGCAATGAAAAATACAGCTTCAATATAGCATGTATGTAATGGAGAATATAGATTGAAAACCCTTCTAAAAAATCCATCCTAAATAATGCGTTGATTTTGTTGCTTCAAATTAATAAAAAAAACCACTGCGTTAAAATGCAGTGGTTTTTTTTATTAGCTATCCTTGGTGTTCATTATCAAAACGGAATGCATTTCTAATGTAGCATTCAATTTTTGTAGTTGCTTATTTACCAGCTAGAATCATCTTTTTAGTGTCAATCAATTTTCCATCTACCAATAGCGAATAGTTGTAATTGCCACTGTTCAATCCTTTTGTATCTACATTCAAAGTGCCTTTACCAAAAGTGTTCAAGGCAATTTGCTTAATGGTTCTGCCAAGGTTATCGGTTATCAGCATTTCTGCTTTACTAGCTCCATTTGGAATGCTATAATTGATTTTGGTTAAATTATTTATCGGCGGATTGGGTGTATTTTGACTGAGCGAAGCTTCGTTGAAACTTACATTTTGCTCACTAACTGTTGAAACTGTTTTGCCGTTGTTTGTTGCCAGCATGGCTTTTAACTTTTCTACTTCTGCTGCTAATTCTTGTACTGCTTTTACCAAAGGCACTACCATTTTTTCGTAGCTAATGCTGTAGTTGTCAGTTGCACTTTCTGGTGTATGTACACCATTGAAGTCATAACCTGATTTTTGTGCAGCTTCCAATACTTCTTGCGCTATGAAACCGGTTTGGCGAATAGCAGTTGCTTTTGCCATTGACGCTTCCATACCTTCAGTACCTATTTTTCGAATGCTATCTGGCATTTCTTTTCTCAAGAATTGGTCAAATTTCTTTGTATCAAAGTTGTACACAACGGGGCGAAGCAATTTGATGAAATCAAGTCCTTTTACTTCTTCTTTCACATTGGTTTTAAAACGACCATCGCTGGTAGTCCATGAACCTGCATTTGACTCTACAACTGTAACGGATGTACTACCAATGCGTACTTTGTTGTTGGCGTTTACAGAAGCATTTGCACCCAAGGCAGTAGCATTTATCAGCGTACCAGAAGAGACATTAGCATTTAAACCAAATGCTGAATTATAGTTGCCAGATGTATTGTTAGATAGTCCAAAGCTTCCAACTACAGTATTGTTACTTTTCTGCCCGCCACCCAGTCCAATCGTCACACCATTTATACTGGCATCTCCACCGACTTCAAATATATATCCTAATGCACTTTTGCCAATTCCAACTTTTGTACCATTATCTCTTATAATTCCATCCACAAGTTGATTACTGCTTGCATTCCATACTGGAACTCTGGTATTAATTGATGATACAATTTTAGGGTCTTTTTCTGTTGGTGTTGCCCAGCTTGCATATCCATCAGCATCGCTGGTTAGAACTCTTCCGTTACCTTCGGTAGAATTTACAATTCTGAAACTTCCATTTACATGCAACTTAGCAGTAGGTTTTTTTGTTCCTATTCCCACTTTTCCGTTTTGGTCGTAATTGTTAATGCCAACAGCATTCTTTTCCCAAAGGGTAGGAATGGTGGTAAATTTTCCATCACCATCTATGCCCAATGTTTTCGAGCAAGATTTTAACTCGAAATTTGTCAACCTATAATCTGCTATGCTCGTTGTATACATAAAATTTCCTGAAACGTGCAAACCGTATATTGTGTTTACAGTTGGGATGACCCCTAATGTTATGGGCGCAATGGGGTTGGTAATGTCAATTACTTTGATTGAAGGAGGATAGTTTGTGGAATAATAGAAGCCATATTTGCCAGAAATAAAAATAGAACTTACGTTATACTCAACAAGAGTGTTAGCGAGAACGGGTGAGGTGGGATTGGTTACGTCAAATATCTGCAATTTATCATAATAATTTCCACACAAATACACATAGTTCCCTGTTATAGCCAATGCGTTAGGATTATCAGTAGTCACTACAGAACCAACAACCGTAGTTGCTGCCGGATTGGTAATATCAATTACTTGCAAGGTGCTGGGTATGAAATTGGATGAGTTGGTCGTATAGGCATAGTTGCCGCTAATGGCAATATTTGTAGTACCGGTATCTGTAACTACTGAGCCCACATTTGCTGGTGAAGTTGGGTTGCTAATGTTGAATACTTCTAAGAGTTTGTTGGCAGAAGTAGCATACAAAAAGTTACCCGAAATAGCAGTTGCTTTTGGAGCTTTGGTCGTTGATATCGCTCCTGCTAAAACAGGGGAAGCCGGGTTGCTTACATTAATTATCTGTATGTTGTTGGCTGTAGAAACATAAGCATAGTTGCCTGAAAGGGTTATCCAATTTGGGTAAGTGCCGGTGGTGAATGTACTTACAACATTAGGCGTAGCCGGATTACTAATGTCTGTTATTATTAAATTGTTGGTAAGCTGACCGACGTTATAGGCATAATTGCCCGAAACAGCCATTTTTGATATTGCACCAGTGTAGGTTGAGCCAACGGTATCACTGCAGGAATAATCAACCGGTAGGCTGGCACCGAATAACTCTGTTGCACCCACATTTCCCCAACTTGCCAATCCGTTAGCATCAGACTTTAGCACTTTGCCTGCTCCTTGTGTTCCATCCACAATTTTTATGTTTCCTGCTATGTCCAATTTTGCTGTGGGGCTGCTGTTACCTATTCCTACATTGCCGGTGTTGCTGTTATTTATGTTGCTGCCGGTTACTTTCCATGAAGTACTAGCAGGGTTTTTCCATGTGGCAAGACCATTAGAATCTGAAGTCAATACTTTTCCAGTTCCCTGCGAACCATCGGTAATTCTTACTTTACCTAAGACATCCAGTTTTGCCGAAGGCGTTATTGTTCCTACACCTACATTGCCTGTGCTTCTTTGTATAAACATTTGATTGGTGTTGAAAGTAAAATCGCCAGAACTCCCAATTTTTAAACGCTCCGTTCTGTTGCCTGTAGTGCTCCCGGTTGAGAATGACAGACGGGTAGGTACACCTGGCTTAGGTAATAAACCATTTAAACTATCTACAAAAAAATCAACACCAGCCGTATTCTGAAAACTAAAACCATCAAACCCAGATGCC
>JANPHE010000272.1:0-3036 GCA_031424295.1 Segetibacter sp.
TCTGAACGGCAGCAGTAGCAATAGTGGTACGTGGCCACAAGGTATTGGCTGCAATGTTGAATGGCTTCAACTCACCGGACAAGCCAAGGGCAATCATGGTCATGTTGTATTTGCTCATGGTATAAGCCACATGGCCTTTCAACCATTTTATGTCCATATTAATGGGCGGAGACAAATTAAGTATATGCGGATTGATCCCTTTTTTTAAATAAGGTATGCATGCTCTGCTCACCATAAAAGTTCCCCTCACATTGATGTCGTGCATGAGGTCGAAACGCTTGGCATCGGTTTGTTCTGTAGTGGTCAATGATATGGCAGAAGCATTGTTGATTAAAACATCAATACCACCAAACTTTGCAACTGCTTTTTCAACGGCATTGTTTATTTGTGCTTCATCTCTTATGTCACATTGAACAGCTAGCGCTTTACCTCCGGCAGCTTCTATTTCTTCGGCAGCGGAATAAATAGTGCCGCCAAGCTTTGGATTTTCGGCTACACTTTTTGCGACTACCACAATATTTGCTTCGGCGGCAGCCAGTTTTAAAGCAATAGCTTTACCAATTCCACGGCTTGCACCGGTAATGAAAACTGTCTTATTCTTGAAGGACATAAAGGGTAGTTTTTAATAAAAGAAAAAATGTGTTTATAAAAATGCTGCTTTGTATGCTGCTTCATCAAATCCTACTAATAGTTGATCGCCGACTTCTATTACCGGTCTTTTGATTACAGAAGTTTGCTCCATCATGAGTTGAATTGCTGCGGTTTTGCTGGTGATTTTTTGTTGCACTTCCGGGTCTAAATTTCTCCAGGTAGTTCCTTGCTTATTCACCAACTTTTGCCAATCAACTTTTTTGCACCAATCAGCTAGTATATTTTTAGTGATGCCTGCTTTCTTATAATTATGAAATTCGTAAGCCAGCTTACGTTCATTTAACCAGTCAAATGCCTTTTTTACAGAATTACAGTTTGGAATACCATATAGTTTCATGTACTATTTATTTAGAAAATTGAGGATGGCATTTTCTGTCTGAACACAGGCATGTTCCAATGTATCGTTTACAATCACCTGATTAAAAGAATGATTGAAAGACATTTCATAGTTGGCTTTGCTCAGTCGGGTTTCTATATTTTCAGGTGTTTCGGTTCCCCGGCCTTCCAATCTTTTTCTAAGTTCATCTACCGAAGGTGGTTGAACAAATAACGAGAACGATTCCTGGGGAAACTGTTTTTGAACATGAATGGCACCTTTAACATCGATGTCAAGAATAGGGGTTTTTCCCAACGACCATATCCTGTCAATTTCGCTCCTGAGGGTTCCGTAATATTTATCTTCATAAACCATCTCCCACTCAATAAATTCGTTAGCATGAATTTTTTGCTGAAATTCCTCCAGACTCATAAAGTAATAATCAACACCATCTTTTTCATTGCCACGAGGTTTTCGGGTAGCAGCACTAATAGAGAAAGAAAGGTTTGGATACTTATTCAATAAATATTTTGTAATGCTTGTTTTGCCCGCACCTGATGGCGCAGTGATGATAATAATTTTACCTGCCATAAACATATATTGGCTGCAAAGAAAAGAAACTTCGTGATTACAAGTGATAAAAAAGTAACCCAAGCATTTTTCTAGTGCACCATTATCTTTGCACATCTTTAAAGGAATTGTAAATGAATGTGACTTCATTATTTATAAGTGCGGCAAATAAACTCAAAAGCAGCAACCCTTTACGGATTGCCGGAGCCACTGCCTTTTTTACCACTTTTGCCTTACCACCGCTATTCATCATCTTTTTACAACTTTTTGGTTTGGTGATGAACAAAGAAGCCATTCGAGAAGAAATGATCCATGCATTGTCGGGTACTATTGGGTTAGAAGGTTCCTTGCAGGTAAAAGTTATTATGCAGGGTATGACAGGTTTAGCAATTAATCCGCTTGCAGGAATATTAGGGTTTACCTTTTTGCTATTTGTTGCCACTACCCTTTTCAAGGTAATAAAAGATTCCATTGATGATCTTTGGGAAATTAAAGTGTCTGCACAGAGTGGCGTGAAAATGAAGTTGTTTTCCCGCTTTAAATCTTTATTGGTGATAGCTATAGCCGGATTGTTGTTTATTGCCAGCATCTTTTGGGATGGTGCTCAAACAATCATTGGTCATTTTATAAAAGATTATTCAGGCTATGAAATGGCTACTTATCTTATACTATCCCTTAATAAAGCTTTCTCGTTGCTCATTGCCTCTGTTTGGTTTACCTTACTATTCAGAAACCTACCCGATGCTATAACCCATTGGCGTGTGGCTGCTACCGGCGGATTGGTAACAGGATTGTTATTTACCATTGGGAAAGTTGTTTTAAGAATGGCACTTCCTTACAAGGACATTACCTCTGTTTTTGGTGCTGCAGGGTCTTTTGTACTCGTATTGCTATTTGTATTTTATTGTTCGTTTATTCTGTATTATGGTGCATGCTTTGTAAAAGTATATGCTGATTTCAGGAACGAAACTATAAAACCAAGAGCGAATGCATTTGCCTTTGAAATATTGGAGAAAAGTGAAGAAAAAGCTATTGGTTAATATAAGAAAGCGACAGCATTTTACAATGATGTAATAAGAACGAATATCTGTACTAATTAATTCTTACAATTTCTGCACCCAAAGCGTTGAGCCGTTGATCAATCTGCTGATATCCTCTGTCTATTTGTTCTATATTTTGGATAACACTTTTTCCTTGGGCACTCATTGCTGCAATCAGCAATGAAACACCAGCTCGAATATCAGGGCTGCTCATCGTTATCCCACGAAGGGTATTTCGTCTACCCAATCCGATAACAGTTGCACGGTGTGGATCGCACAAAATAATCTGGGCCCCCATTTCCATCAATTTGTCAACAAAGAATAATCGGCTTTCAAACATTTTTTGGTGAATAAGTACGCTACCAACAGCTTGTGTTGCTACTACTAATACGATGCTTAAAAGATCAGGCGTAAAACCCGGCCAAGGATGATCAGAAACTGTCAATACAGATCCATCCA
>JANPHE010000273.1:0-68289 GCA_031424295.1 Segetibacter sp.
CCAGTACCGCGCGGTTGTCGAGAATGCGGGAAAGCGGGGACGTGGGGGCGGACATCCTGGGCCCTCGTTATGCCTTGCGCTGTCGCGCCTTGATGTTCCGATGGCCATTCGCTCTCGCGGTACGCTCGAATTGATTGCCAATTTCAACATATTCAGGAATGGTTTTAGCCTGAAAGAGTTTTTCGATCGATTCAGTCATTGCTTTCTGATAGGCTTCATTTGCAAGATCATAACCTGCAAAAGCACTGGTCATAATCAACAAACTGGTTTTTGGCAGATGAAAATTGGTAACCAAAGAATCCGCAACATTGAATGTGTAAGGTGGATGAATAAAGGTATTGGTCCATCCCTCGCTTGGCTTTAATAGTTTTTGTGCAGTAAAGCTCGTCTCTAGGCCACGCATAGTTGTGGTTCCTATAGAGCAGATGCGGTGTCCTGTTTCTTTTGCTTTGTTCACTATTCTGCAGGCAAACTCATCTATGTTGTAGTATTCAGCATCCATCTTGTGCTTACTCAGGTCCTCTACTTCTATTGGTCTGAAGGTACCTAAACCTGTATGCAATGTAATTTCGGCAAAACGGATGCCTTTTATTTCGCAACGCTTAATCAATTCTTTGCTGAAGTGCATACCTGCAGTTGGTGCTGCTACTGCACCTTCGTGCTTGGCATATACGGTTTGGTATCTTTCACGATCCTCATCATCCGGTTTGCGCTTAATGTATTTTGGCAATGGGGTTTCACCCAGGGCTTCCAATTGCTTTTTAAAAGACTCTTCCGAATCTTCCCACAAAAAGCGGATGGTACGACCACGGCTCGTGGTATTGTCTATCACTTCTGCTACCAATTCATCATGGTCCCCGAAATATAGTTTGTTGCCTACACGTATCTTTCTTGCGGGATCAACAATTACATCCCAAAGGCGATTGGCTTTGTTCAGTTCTCTAAGTAGAAATACTTCAATTTTAGCACCTGTTTTTTCTTTGCGACCGTACATGCGTGCAGGAAAAACCTTGGTGTTGTTTACAACAAAAACATCCTTGTCATCAAAATAATCCAGGATGTCGCGGAAAAATTTATTTTCCATTTGTCCGGTTTTGCGGTGAACCACCATCATGCGGCTGTCTTCGCGTTTTTTTGTAGGATTTTGGGCAATCAGGTTGAGCGGAAGGTCGAACTTAAATTGTGATAATTTCATTGTTTACTGAGCGTTTATTTAATCTAAAAAGATAAATACAGACAACGCCATAATAGAGAAATTCCATCCTAAGAATGAAGACTTTGTCATGTTACGGCATGATCTAAAGGCGGCGAAGGTAAGGTAAAAATCTCTTTTGGATGAAATTTTAATCCTTTTGTGGTTTTGTATGCCTTAGGATTTTCTATGTTCTATTTCTGTAGAATTGGCCTATTTGTCTGCATTGGGTATCCTGAAAGGGACCCTGCGCTTTTTACGAAATATGCTATTTGATATAAATTGTAGCCATTATATCCTCACTTTTTTGGTTACCTCTTTGCATACCCTAGCCAAATGAGTATAAAACTAAACCCTATTTTACTTGAATAAGCGCATGATACTTCACTGCAAGTTGATGGATCTGCACAAAAGTTTTCCTTTAAATTGGAGTGTTGGCAGTGTTTAAAATTCGTTTTTAAGCATAGTCTGTATTACCTCCTTTAACTGCTGCAGATCATTTTCAATGATCATCCAAACTGCGGGTAGTTTGATATTAAAATATTCATGAGCAATCATATTCCTGAAAGACCGCACTTTGTACCATGGATAATCATATTTATCCAATTTTGTGATTTCAACATAATTGATGTCTTCTCCAATAATGATAAACTGTAGCATAACTGCATCGTGAAGCATATCATTTTCACAAAATGTTTCCCGGTTTTCATGCATTGTAAATCTTTCAATATCCGCAATAGCTTGTTGAATATGTAGCAAACGCTGATGGCTTTCAATATGGCTATCTTTCATAAATCAGTTGTAGGTCCGGTTTTATGTGCTCAAATATGTAAGGTCTAAAGCTATCAATAAAACCCACATCTACTTTTCTATTAATCTTGGTTTCCAGTTGATGTTGTACTTCTGCCAAATCGAAATAAGTAAATGCTGCATTCGTTTCTAGCGCAATATCCACATCACTTTTGGGTCCATCGTCCCCCCTTGAGAATGAGCCATAAATCCATGCTTTATCAATTTGTGGAAATTTTTTTATTTGATCTTTTAATGCCTTTATCAAATCTTTTCTATCAATTTTCTTAAAGGTGTTATAAGCTATTTGTTCCTCTGCAACCTGCAATGCTCTCAATGCTAAATCTTCTTCGCCAACTTCGTTTAAAATTTTCTGGCTCAAATATAGAACCGTCAATTCATCTTCGTCGTGCTTGTACATCTTAGCCAGTTTCTGTACAACTTCTTTAGAAAGTGGTCTTTCCCCTCGTTCCATTTTACTAAGAATAGACACATCAATATCCAACAAAGCCGCTACTTTTCGTAGTGGCAGCTTGTTTTCTTCTCTCAATTTTCGGAGTTTGTCTCCAATTGTTTCTTTGGACATTTTATCTGTGGACAAATTTTGTCAAAAGTAAGAATTGGTTTTGGGAGTTGCACTATTTAATTGCTGTAAATATGCATTGACCATCTAAGAAAAAATGACCGGATCTATTGAACCGGGCTTTGAATGACCGAATTCGCTATATCTTCCTACTTATTGTACCAAATTTGGGGTCTTTGGCTGGCTGCGTTCCGTTTGTCTGGAATGCTCCAGGCAGTGCTACTTGCTTCGTTTCGTTTGTCTAATATGCTCCAGGCAGCGTTACTTGCTGCGTTTCGTTTGTCTAATACGCTCTAGGCAGCGTTACTTGCTGCGTTCCGTTTGTCTGATATGTTCTAGGCAGCGTTACTTGCTGCGTTCCGTTTGTCTGATATGCTTCAGGCAGCGTTACTTGCCACGTTCCGTTTGTCTGGAATGCTCGAGGCAGTGTTACTTGCTGCGTTTCGTTTGTCTTGAATGCTCCAAGCAGCGTTACTTGCTTCGTTTCGTTTGCATTTTCCTTTTCAGGTGTTTTCACCTGCAAACCTTTTGCCTTTTTGCCTTTGCAGGTTCTTCACCTGCAAACTTGCCTAAAAAACAGGCTGTTGGTGAAGTACAGCAACAATGGCTAAAATTTATCTCCTTCGGGTAAATGATTATTTTTACTATAAACAAAAAAGAGAGGAAGCGTTGAGCAATGAAAAAAATTTTGTAGGTATAGACTGTTGAATGACCCAAAGCCGCCTTACTTTTAGCTGCAAAAGGTTGCCATAAACCCTATGGCGACACTGTAAACATTAAACTAACATACAAAAAATGAACAATAGAACTGTATTAATTCTTGGGTCGGGACACCTTGCTAATCGGACAAAGTTATTGGTAACTCAAAAGGGTTTTACAGTCACGCATTTGCCAAATCTTTTCTCTAACCTTCCAAGTGCTGATTCATCTACTATAAGTGAAACCGAAAAAATATTTCAAAACATGGATATGAAGTCATTTACCATGACTTACGTCCTGTTTGAAAAGGACGAGGACAATCTTGAGATAGTAATTGCTATGATGGCATTGTATTCAAACATACCTATTACGACCTCATTGTTTAATGAAAACATAAGACCACATTTAGAAAAAGCTAACACAAAATTAATAATTCTAAATCCAGCCAAGTTAGCAGCTCCTTTGTTTGTTAAAGCTCTTGATAATCCGATTGAACGCAATCAGAAAAGAGGAACGAAGCCTATTCGTATTATACCGAAAAAAAAATCAAGCAACTCCTTTTTAATATTTTTGATTTCATTTTTTTCGCTTATCGTCTTTAGTTCTGTTGTGTTTTTTCATTTTAGTGAGCAATTATCCTGGCTTGATGCATTTTATTTTGTCGTTGTAACTATTTCAACAGTTGGCTATGGAGATATAAATCTTCAGAATTCCAGCGCACTAAGTAAGATGATTGGAATTGTGCTTATTCTTTGCTCATCTATTTTCATTTGGCTGATTTTCTCACTTCTTATTGATAGAATAGTAAAAAGAAGAGCACAAAGGTCGTTGGGCAGAAAAAAGTATAATTACAAAAACCATGTCATTCTTTGCGGCCTGGGACGACTTGGGTATTTTATTGCAGATGAACTTCAGAAGACTGGAGAAAGAATCGTAGTTATAGAATCCAATCAAGAATCTGCAAGTATTGAATACTTCCGTAGCCTGGACATAGATGTCTATATTGGAAATGCCCGTCAACCCCAAGTTCTGCAAGATGCAGGTGCAGAGCAGTGTCGTGCTTTGATTTCGGTAATCAATAATGATTATGCAAATCTTGAAATTGGATTAAATGCTAGATATTTCCAACCTGATCTCCGACTTGTTCTAAGAATTTTTGATGAATCTATGGCTGATGTGATAAAGCAGAAATTTGATATCCATTTAACAAAAAGTATGTCTTTTATTGCTGCTGAAAAATTTGCTTCTATACTAGAGGTAAACAACAATGAAAAAAACGAAACAAACACAAAATAAAAACAAATATGAATAAGAAAGAGCTTTGGTTAAATATTGCAAACTACCACTTTGACAACTTGGTTCCCACACACCTATGGGATGAAATAGCAGCAAAATTTGGAGGACAAAACCCATTTACAAAAGCATTTGCTGATAAACTTTCCCGAAAACTCAGCTGGAAAAAAAAATTCGCATTGAAAGCCATATGGGAATATAAGAAATTTGTTTACATGGGCGTAATAAGTGATTTTAGTGTAACTCCATCAAAAGTTATTGACCAAGTATGGCATGAACATTTATTATTCAGTTCGGGTTACAGGAAATTTTGCAAGGAAATAATTCAATTTGATTTTGATCACAATCCAGAATTAGTATCTGTAGATAGTCAGACCGAAGCATTCCAATCACAATACTTACATACAATAGAACTTTATAGAAAAGAATTTGGAATTGAACCACCAGCTGAGATTTGGGAAGTCACTAAATTCAAAGGAAAAATAGAAAAAATAGGAAAGCCCAAGAAAAATCAAAATGATTCTGGTTATTCTGATAGTTATGTTGGATCTGACCCTCTTATTACAATGTTCCCATCTGCTGAAAGTAGTGATGTCGAATTTGGAAGGGGTGAATTCGGAGGCGGTGGTGGAGGTGGAAGCTGGGATGATTCTGATAACGATAGTTCTGATGGGAGTTCTGGTGATAGCTCAGACAGTGGTAGTTCCTGTAGTTCAAGTTGTGGGGGCGGATGTGGAGGTGATTAAATATCTATTTGTCCCGCTGATTAAAGTGTTCCGCAGGATCACTTTAATCTAACAATGGTCTACAGGTCTGTGTCCGGCAAACATGATGTAGACTGTTCCCCGTTCTCCCTAAGTGTTCTCTAAAAAAAGTGGTATGTTGTTCAAGGTCTTAGCACAGCCAGACCCTGAACGAAAAATAATTCACACAGTTATTCGTGCATTCGTGGCAATAGTTTGTGTCTTATTGAAAAATACCACTGCTTCAAAAATTATTCTCATCCATTTTTCATGACACTAATTTGGTTATGTACGCCATAAAAAACGCTCAGTAGCGATATGCCGACGAACGGAGCGTCGCAAGCAATGTCCCATCTTAATTCAACCGCCCATTACCAAAAATCTTAAAACCTCAAATGCCTTACCGTTAAACCGCCGTTTTGTAGTTGCTTCAACGATTGTATGCCAATGTTGAGATGAATATCTACAAACTGAGAAGTGACAGCCACATCGCTCTTTTCGGTCTTTACGCCTTCAGGTATCATGGGTTGGTCGCTTACCAACAACAAAGCACCGGTAGGAATTTTGTTGAAAAAACCAACGGTAAAGATGGTGGCGGTTTCCATGTCTATAGCATAGGCACGTACCTTTTGCAGGTATTCTTTAAACTCGGTATCGTGTTCCCAAACCCTGCGGTTCATGGTATAAACCGTTCCTGTCCAATAGTCTACACCGAAATCGCGGATGGTGGTGGAGATGGCTTTTTGCAAAGCAAACGCAGGCAGGGCAGGCACTTCGGGTGGAAAGTAATCGTCTGAGGTACCCTCGCCTCTGATGGCGGCAATGGGTAGTATAAGGTCACCTATTTTATTTCTTTTCTTTAGCCCACCGCATTTACCAAGAAACAAAACGGCTTCGGGTTCAATGGCCGTGAGCAAATCCATAACAGTAGCGGCACCCGGGCTTCCCATGCCAAAGTTGATAATGGTAATACCGTCGGCAGTGGCGCACTGCATAGGTCGGTCTCCGCCTACTATTTCTACACCATGTGTTTCTGCAAACATTTTTACATAACCGGAGAAGTTGGTCAGCAGAATGAATTTACCGAAATTTTCCAATTGTTCGCCTGTGTACCTTGGCAGCCAGTTTTTTACTATTTCTTCTTTTGTTTTCATATTATTCGCAATTTGTTTTGTTTTTCTTTGCAGGAATCGGATTCTGTAAAAATAGCAAATACTTTTGTTACATGATAAACATTCAGTTTCCAAAGTTTGCTTACCGCATAAAAGGGGAGAAGGGTAAGGAAATCATTTTTGATGAATGCAGGAAACAATGGGTATCGCTAACGCCGGAAGAATGGGTGCGGCAAAACTTTTTACAATACCTGATTCAGGTAAAAAGTGTTCCGGGGTCCTTAATAGCTGTAGAAAAGGAAATATGGTTAGGCGATGTTAAGAAACGCTTTGATATTGTAGTGTATAAAGATGCCAAACCCTGGCTGATAGTTGAATGCAAAGAAATCCAGGTAGCACTGACAGAAGCAGTGATCAAACAGGTGTTGAATTATAATATTTCTCTACAGGTTGAGTATCTTGTCGTCACGAATGGACAAAATACATTTGCTTTACAGATTAAGAATGATGTGCATCAATGGTTAACTGACATTCCCGCATTTTAAATAAAACGTATGACGGAACTAGAATTGCAAATACAAGAATTGACCAGGCAGCTTGCCGACCTTCGCACCCGGCATGTAGTCATGAAGCAGGATATGATGACTATTGAAAGGCGATTGGAACAATTAAGTTTTTCAGCTACCACGGTCATCGAGCAACCTGATACAATAGTGCATTCAAATGTAATAGAAGTTCCTGTTGAGGAACCAATCATTGAGGCAAAGCCTTACATCCAACAAGTACATGAACGGATACAGCAGGATAAAGCAATTCCTGCTACAGCGCGAAGAACAACTAAACAAATGGAAGATTTTATTGGTACAAATGTGATCAGTAAAGTTGGAATCCTCATTACAATCATCGGTGTATTTATTGGTGCAAAGTATGCCATTGATAAGGACCTGATTAGCCCTGCTATGCGCATCGTGACGGGTTATCTTTGCGGTGGGGTGCTGCTATTTATTGCACTTCGGTTAAAGGAAAAATACCTTTCCTTCAGTGCTGTATTGGTTGGTGGAGGTTTGGCAGTCACTTACTTTATTACCTATATAGCCTTTAGTTTTTACCAGTTATTTCCACAAATACCAGCATTTATGATCATGTTGGTCACAACAGTAGCAGCAGTTGCTTTTGCGTTGTGGTACAATCAAAAAATCATTGCATTGTTGGGACAAGTAGCAGCTTATGCTATTCCTTTTTTGTTAAGCAACAATAGCCACAATGTAATGGCATTGTTCACTTATATTTCTATTATCAATCTTGGACTAATTTTCCTTTCTTTCAAGCGGGAATGGAAATCGATTTATCATATTGCATTTGGGATAACCTGGCTAATCTACATTTTTTGGGTAGCCGATGAAAGTGAATTGAAAGGTCATTTTACACAAGGCCTCCTATTTATCAGTATCAACTTCCTTACTTTTTATGCTACATTTCTTGCTTTCAAAATTGTTCGCAAAGAGTTGTATAAACTGGGTGAGATAGCCTTGCTGCTTTCGAATGCGTTGCTGTATTTTTTTGTTGGTTATTACCTGATAAATGAAACGCAATCGAATGTTCATTTGCTGACCTATTTCACTTTGGGAAATGCTGCTATTCATTTTCTTGTGGGGTTGTTCATTTATAGACTTAGTCTTGTAGATAAAACCGTTAGTCAGTTTATTGCCGGACTTGGATTGTTGTTTGTTACCGTTGCTATTCCTATAGAGTTGGATGGCAATTGGGTTACACTACTTTGGACTACAGAAGCCGTGATCGTTTTTCTTGTAGGTTTCAAAAATGAAAGGAAGTTATATCTTGATCTGTCTATTCCATTGATTGTTGTGGCTTGTATCAGTTTGCTGCAGGATTGGTTTCAGATGTATCCTTATTTGATGAGCGATCAAGTTTTGCCTTCAAATGTTGTAAGGCCATTTTTTCATCTCAATTTTTGGTTGGCAATTTCATCATGTTTGGGATTTGGGATAATTGCTTATCAATCAAGCAGAAGGGGAAGTGCCGGCAATAGGGGTATCCCATTGTTTTTTACTTCGTTATTACCACTTGTCTTTGTTGGGTTGCTCTATTTGACCATTTTTCATGAGCTTCATCATGCATTTGATATCAATATTAGTCAACACATAAATCCACTTTTTGAAGAAAATAACCGGAATATTGACTTGCTGATTTACAGTTGTATTTACATTTCATGTTGGATGGTGATCAACTACAATTGGATAAAGAAACAAAAATTTCATTTGTTGCTTTTATTGGCCGGAACTGGAGTGACAATTATTTTTCTTCTTGCTGGGCTAGATATTTTAGGAGAAATCCGTGAGGCATACATCAGTCATCATATTGATAGTGTAGATTTTTATTTTAATAGATATGCTTTAATAGCAGCTATAGCTTTACTTTGGTTATGTGCCTATTCTTCTGTGAAAACCTTTGGAGATGAAAATAAAATCCAACCTGGGTTTTCTATAACATTTAATATTTCGTTATTGGCGATTATTACAAATGAGTACATTCATTGGATGGAAATTGCAGGATATAGCAACCAATATAAGTTGGGCCTTTCATTAATTGCAGGGGGCTATGCATTGACGCTTATTTTTATTGGGCTAATAAAAAAGAAAAAACATTTGAGAGTTTTTGCCATTTCTTTGTTTTCGCTCACATTAATTAAGCTGTTTTTTTATGATTTGTCTTCGTTATCAACTATTTCAAGGACAGTTGTATTAATTGTACTTGGTGCATTGCTTCTGATTGCATCTTTCCTTTACAATAAGTTCAAAGCGTTACTTTTTGATGGGGATGACAATTGATTTTGCTAAATATTTATCAGCAGGCAGCTTTTTCGGTCAGTTTCGCCTCTAATTATTCTAAAAGGGTTGCTATTTGGGTAAGTTGTATTATATTGCATGCTCATTTGTAACCTGAGAACGGTTCTTTCACCTTTAAGTAATTAGTTATAGAAAACTGCTACACAACATTTTGACAATCATTTAGGAAGCGAATAATAATACGCTGATGATTTGGTTGTTAAATATATTCTTCTATTTTTACAAATTTTAAACAGTTGTGTGGATGAAACAAAATGCGCTAAAAACCCTTGCGGTTTTATTATTTTCTTATTCTTTTTCTGCTTTTGCTCAGGATCCTGATCCTCAGACAGCTACTATAAATGTAGTGACTACAGCGGTGCCGTTTCTGAGAATATCTCCGGATGCACGTGCCGGTGGAATGGGTGATGTAGGAATAGCTACGTCTCCAGATGCAAACGCATCTTTTTGGAATTTGGCAAAAACTACATTTGCTACAAGCAAAACCAGTATGGCAGTTACATATACGCCCTGGTTAAAAGATTTGGGCTTAAATGATGTTTACTTGGCTTCTCTTGCTGGTTACCATCAATTAGATGAAGAACAGGCGGTTTCTCTGGCGCTTAGATATTTTAGTTTAGGTAATATACAGTTTACTGACTTTGCCGGTAATGACCTACAGTCTTTTCGTCCACGTGAGTTCTCTATAGAAGGCGGATACAGTCGTAAATTAAGTTCAAAACTTGGCATTGGAGTAGCATTAAAATTTATTAATAGCAATTTGGCTGGAGGTGCTGCGCTTAATGGTGTTCAATACAAAGCCGGAACAGCGGTAGCTGCTGATTTATCCTTATTTCACAATGGATTGAATAGCTCAGGCGAAGGTTGGAATTGGGGCGTAGTTTTAAGTAATCTTGGTTCCAAAATTTCTTATACAAGTGATGCACAGCAGAAAGACTACATTCCTGCTAACCTTGGAATAGGCGTATCAAGGACTTTTGTATTTGATGAAACAAGCAAACTTACACTCGCTTTAGACCTCAATAAATTATTGGTGCCAACGCCTCCTCAATTTACCAATGATGCAGCCGTGGACTCTGCCAATCTTACCAATTACAGAACTAAAAGTGTCATTAGTAGTTGGACAAGCAGCTTTGGCGACTCCGGTGGGTTTGGTAATGAATTGAAGGAAGTTCAAGCGTCTATAGGTGCAGAGTACACTTACAATGACCAATTCTCTTTCAGGGCCGGATATTTTTATGAAGATAAGTTGAAAGGAAACCGTAAATATTTTACACTCGGAGCAGGCCTAAAATACAATGTTTTTGGACTTAATTTTTCTTACCTCGTTCCTTCAGGAAATGGCGTGAATAGAAATCCTTTGTCAAATACACTACGTTTCAGCATTGTGTTTGATTTGGATTCAAATGCAGGTGCTAGTACAACTACTCCGGCTCAATAGGAGTTAGTCACATATATAATTGAAAAAGCGAAGGAACATTACCTTCGCTTTTTTTATTTCTAATACTCTGCATATGTATAGGATCGGTTCAGGCGTAGATTTTCACCAATTGGTTGAGGGAAGAGCGTTTTGGTTAGGAGGTGTATTGGTGCCACACAATAAGGGCGCACTTGGACACAGCGATGCTGATGTGCTGTTGCATGCAGTTTGCGATGCGTTGCTTGGGGCTTTGTGTCTTGGAGATATCGGTGTTCATTTTCCGGATACTTCATCGGAATATAAAAATATAGATAGTAAAATTTTACTGGCACGTACTTATGAACTCATTACCAAAGAAGGGTATAAATTGGTGAATGTAGATACAACATTATGCCTGCAAGCACCTAAGATAAAGCCGTACGTTGGCGAAATGCAAAAGGTGATAGCTGCCATTCTTCATGTTGAGGATAGAGATGTGTCAATAAAAGCAACTACTACCGAAAATCTTGGGTTTGTAGGCAGGGAAGAAGGTGTGGTAGCTTATGCCACAGCTTTGCTGCAAAAAATATGATTTTTAACATTACTCTTTGGTTCAATTCATTTCTCTCTTAGCCTCAAAAGTTATATTTGTCAATAGTGAAAACGGTCGCCATTAAAATAATCAATAAGTCTGCAAACAATTTACCTGAATATGCAACTGAAGGATCTTCGGGAATGGATATCAGAGCAAATATTGAGCAACCATTGTTACTTCAATCTTTAGAAAGAAAGTTGGTCGACACCGGGCTCTTTTTAGAAATACCGGTTGGCTATGAAGCTCAGATTAGACCAAGGAGCGGGATGGCCATCAAACAGGGAATTACTTGTCTGAATACGCCGGGTACTATTGATGCTGATTATCGTGGGGAAGTAAAGGTTATATTGGTGAATATTTCGATGGAACCACAAACAATTGCTCCAGGAGAACGCATTGCTCAGATGGTATTTCAAAAAGTAGAAATGGTTGAATTAATTGAAGTGGAAGAAATAGGCGAAACTGTAAGAGGCGCAGGCGGATTTGGACATACAGGAAAACATTAATAGAATGGGTAAACTTGGATGGATTTTTTGTTTGTCGATATTGTTAACAGCATGCGCTGCAAGAAAGAAGACAATAATAGACAGGCAGATCATTTCAAAAACAGATACGGCAATAGTTAATTCCAAATTTGATACAACAACTGTTGACACTGTTCTATTGAAAAAGCAGTTTTTTAATAAAGTTATTGGGCATAAAATTGAGTTCCAAACGTTCAATGGAAAAATAAAGGTTGCATACAAAACAAAGGATGCCGATGAAGATGTAACTATTTATGTGAGAATTGTAAAAGATTCGGTTATTTGGCTTTCAGTTAGAGGGTTGCTTGGAATAGAAGGAGCTAGAATATTGATTACAAAAGACAGCGTAAAAGTTATTAATTATTTGGAGAAGACTGTTTTATACAAAGACATCAATTATCTAGAACAGTTAACAGGATTGCCTTTTGATTTTTCAACGATTCTTGATTTTATTATTGGAAACCCGGTGTTTATTGATAGTAATGTTGTCTCCTTAAGTATGAAAAATACTGACCAAATGGAAATAATTATGGCTGGATATATTTTCAAACATGTGGCATTGGTTGACGCGATGGACTATAAAATAATAGAAAGCGAAATAAAAGAGAATGCAGATTATCTGCCAAAGAACTGTCACATTAGTTATAGCAACTATGACAAAACGCAAGGTGTTCCGTTCTCAATAAATAGATTGATAACAGTTACCGGACAAAACAATTTGGAAGTGAAGATGGAGTATAAATCATACAGCTTTAATGATCTTGTCTCATTTCCTTTTTGCATTCCGGATAATTATAAAAAATTATAAAACGCAGTGTATGGCGAAGAAAATAATTTTCCTTTTCCTGTTGAGTTTTTTATCCTCAATGATTTGTGTGCAAGCACAAACAAAAGAAGAATTGCAACGAAAGCAACAGGAATTAATTAAAGAAATCAGGGACCTGAATGCTTCTTTGAAAGCGATCAGAAACAGTAAGACCAAATCTTTGGCAAATTATAACCTGATTAAAAGGAAAATAAATGCCAGGGAAGAGTTGATTCATAGCATCAATCGGGATTTGCATATCCTTACTGATAATATTTATTTGAATACGCTTGAGATCAACAGGCTTAATAAAGAACTGGATACTTTGAAAAAGGAATATGCAAAAAGCCTGGTATTTGCTTATAAAAACCGGAGCAATTACGATTATCTAAATTTCATTTTTTCTGCTAATACTTTTAATGATGCAATTAAACGGATAACTTACCTAAAAAGTTATAAGCAATACCGCGAACAACAAGTTGATAACATTCAAAAAACGCAGTTACTTATCAATCAAAAAATTGCTTCACTAGAAAGTAGTAAAATAGAGAAAAACTTAGCGTTGGCTAACCAGAACGTTGCTTTGAAAGATCTGGAAGCAGATAAGAAAGAACAGAACGAGGAAGTTAACATGCTCAAACAGCAGGAGAGTAGTATAGCACAGCAGATTAAGAAAAGAGAAGCAGACAGAAAGCAGATGCAGAATGCCATAGCTGCCATTATTCGTCGCGAAATAGAAGAAGCAAGAAAAAAGGCAATTGCTGAGGCTAAAAGGAAAAAAGAAGAAGAGGAAAAGAAGAAAAGGGATGCAGCAAATATTGCTAAAACAAAACCACCTTCCGGCAATACTACGCCAGAGAAAAATGAACCACTAGACCTGCCGAAGAAACCAAGAACAGCTTCGGATCGTATTTATAGCGAATTGGAAAGTACAGATGAAAGCAAACAAATGTCTATCAACTTTGAAACTAGCAGGGGCAGGTTGCCCTGGCCTGCAGACATTGGAGTAGTGAGCATTGGTTTTGGTACCTATACAATACCGGGAACTCAGATAAAGGGAAGAAGTGATGGTATTTATGTAGCATTACCAACTGGATCATCTGTTAAGAATGTGGCCAATGGCGAAGTGTCAGCAGTTTATGACTTAGGCGGAGAACAGGCGGTAACTGTAAGGCATGGTAAATACTTTACTACCTATAGTCACTTATCATCTGTATCTGTAAATCAAGGTCAAACCGTAAGACCGGGAACTATCATTGGCCGGGCAGCTGCAAATGATGCAGGCGAAGGAGAATTGCTCTTTATGGTAACCAATGAGCAAAGTGTATTCCTTGATCCTGAGAATTGGCTAAAGCGCAGATAGTTATTTAGTACATTCCATACTGCAAAATCTGCTGTATAACTTTTCATACAGCGGAATGATGTTTTGGATATCAAATTTTTTCGCCTGTTCAAATGCATTCTTTTTGAAAGTTGCAAGTGTCTCTTCATTGCCAAGAATTTCAATGGCAAACTTACTCATGCTTTCTACATCGCCTAAATCGGCGAGGTAGCCTGTTTTTCCATGAATGTTTACTTCTGGTAATCCACCAACATTTGTGCTGATTACAGGCGCACTTGCTGCCATAGCTTCTAATGCAGATAGTCCAAAACTTTCATATTCGGAAGGCAAAATGAATAGGTCACTAACTACCAAAATTTCTTCCATTTGTTCTTGTTTGCCCAGAAAGCGAACGTCATCTTCTATGCCCAATTCCTTTGCCAATTCTTCCATTGGTGGTCTTTCAGGTCCGTCGCCAACCATCAATAATTTACTATTGATTTTCTCACGCACCTTTGCAAACATTTTTATTACATCTTCTACACGTTTTACTTTTCTAAAGTTGGAAGCATGCACTAATATTTTTTCGCCGTTTGGTGCTATTACTTTTTTAAAAGCATCAATGGGTTTTTTACTAAATCGTGATACATCAACGAAGTTGTGTATTACATCAATATCCTTAGTAATCGCAAATGATTTATAGGTTTCTTCTTTCAAATTGTGACTTACCGCTGTGATGGCATCACTCTCATTGATACTGAAGGTAACAACAGGTGCATACGTTTTGTCTTTGCCAACTAAAGTAATGTCCGTGCCATGAAGGGTCGTTATTACTGGAATTTTTTTACCGGCTTTGGCGACAATCTGTTTTGCCATATAAGCCGCCGAAGCGTGAGGTATGGCATAATGAACATGCAGCAAATCAAGATTGTGGTGCATAATGACATCTACCATAGTGCTAGACAATGCTACTTCGTAAGGTGGATAATCAAACAACGGGTAAGTGGGTACACGTACTTCATGATAAAAAATATTTGCACTGAAAAAATTTAACCTTACCGGTTGTTGGTAAGTAATGAAATGCACTGAATGCCCCTTATCTGCAAGTGCCTTTCCTAATTCTGTAGCGAGCACTCCACTTCCGCCAAAAGTTGGATAACATACTATTCCGATACGCATGGTAGTAGTTCTATTTTAATTTAACAGGCAACAAACCTTTGTACTATTAATATTGTTTCAAATCCGAACAAATAATAATTAATGTTTTGCCTTAGAATTTTTGGTATTAGCTTTTGGCTAATACAACTTAGTGCAAGTAACAATAATTTATTGTATTTGGTTTACCGCTGCCTATTGTCTTTCTACCGTTTAATTAATATAGATGTTTGTTTAATGGGTTTAAACAAGTGTTTCATAAACGTTAATAAACCAAAAATATTTTTTTAGACGACAAAGGTTTACTTTTATCCGTCGTCTAAAATTAACTGATCGAGACAATATGATTACACTTCGTCCATGGCTGGAAACAGATGCTGAGTTGTTGACCGTTTATTATAATAATATCAGCATTTGGAACAATTTACGAGATTATGTGCCAACTCCCTATACATTGGAAGATGCGCAGAAATTTATTGGTTCACAGTCAGATATAGTTCCGGCATTAAATTTTGCTATATTGAGTGGCGAAGATTTAGTAGGAGGAATTGGGATTACCCTTGGCGAAGACGTATATAGGATGAATGTAGAACTTGCTTATTGGATAGCCGAACCATTTTGGGGTACAGGTATAGCTACAGAAGCTGTTCGCATCATGACTCAGCATGTCTTTTTGAATTTTGCTATTAACAGAATAATAGCAGAAGTATTCGAATACAACAAGCAGAGTATGCGTGTATTGGAAAAGAATGGGTACCATTTGGAATGTGTAAGAAGAAAGGGAGTATTAAAAAATGAATATTTGTATGATAACTATGTCTGGGTTTGCCAGAAAATTATTTGAGGATTAAACTTTTCATCAATTATTAGTCTAAAGCTTTTAATAAAAAATCTATAAAACTGTTTATGATCAAAAAAAATATCGCAACCAACGAATTTGGTTTTGTTTTTAACCCTTCTACAGGGGACTCTTATAGCAGTAATCCCATCGCTGCTGAAATTATCCAAAAAATGAAGGAGAGTATTTCATTGGAAGACATAAAAAGTTTTCTTGTTGGAAAATATGATGTTGAGAAATCAATCATTGAAAAGGATGTAGATGAGTTTGTGACTATCTTGAAAGAGAACAATTTATTAGCCAACTAATCTTTTGCAAATATGAGTAATGATCAAAAACCTGTGGTAGTTGCTGTGACAGGCCTCAATGCAATTGATAGTCCCGGACCAGGCGTAGCAGTTATACGTGGCATCAGAAATGGTATGGACAGGGAAGTTAGGATAATTGGTTTGTCATACGAAGCACTAGAGCCAGGTATTTATATGGATGGCGTCTGCGACAAGGTTTATCAAGTGCCATATCCTGCTGCTGGCAGCGATGTATTGTACAATAGGATTGCTTACATCAACAGCGTAGAAAACGTTGATGTTATTATTCCGAATTTTGATGCGGAGTTGTATAATTTTATAAAGATAGCCCCTCGCTTAAATTTATTGGGCATCCATTCATTTTTGCCCACTTTTGAAATGTTTGATGCAAGAGATAAATTGAACTTATATTCATTTGGACAAAAACATTCGTTGCATGTTCCCAAGGATAAAGTCATCTATAATGTTGAAGATTTGTATTTGATAGGAGAGGAGTTTGGTTATCCGTTGGTAGTAAAGGGGAAATTTTATGATGCGGTAGTATCTTATACTTTAGAGCAGGCGCAAAAAGCATTTTATAAGCTTAGTGCCAAATGGGGACTTCCAATTATTGTTCAACAATTTATTGCAGGTACTGAAGTAAACATTGCTGCATTAGGGGATGGCGAAGGCAATGCAATCAGTATTATTCCGATGCGCAAGATGTACATTACCGATAAAGGGAAAGCATGGGCGGGAATAACAATAGAGGATGATGCTATGATAGCGATGGCAAAGAACTTCATCAGTGCAACCAAATGGAAGGGTGGATTTGAAATAGAAATAATGAAGACAGTAAATGATGAACTTTATATTATGGAGATAAACCCAAGGTTTCCCGCATGGATCTATTTGTCTGCCGGTGCAGGTCAAAATCAACCTGCAGCTTTGGTAAAAATGGCAATTGGAGAGAAGGTTGATCCTTACACTGAATATGAAGTGGGTAAAATGTTTATTCGGTATGCGTGGGACTTGATAACAGATGTATCGAAATTTCAGCAGATAAGTGCCTTTGGAGAAATGTAAAATTTTTTGAGCTATTTATTAGCTATTTTGAGGTCAATGAAGGCTATTAATAAAAATGAAAATACACCTGTCATCCTGATTTATTTTAACAACATAAATTTTTAGAACTTTTATAAAATACAATACAAAGCATGGAAAAACTAAAGTATGAAAGACCGCTGATTAAGAAAATGAATGCTGGATTGATGAACAAATTCGGAACACAATCCGAATTTACTCCTGTAAAGGAAATAGATGGGGTTTCTGTAAAAAGCATGATAGAAAATTATGGCTCTCCGGTTTTTGTTTTAAGCGAACAAAAGATAAGACAGAATTATAAATCGGCTGTTCGTGCCTTTAAAACACGTTACCCAAAAGTTCAGTTTGCCTGGAGTTATAAAACGCATTATAACAACGCCATTTGCAGAATTTTTCACCAGGAAGGAGCTTGGGGAGAAGTAGTTAGTGGTTTTGAATATAGAAAAGCATTGGGTAATGGCGTACCTGGAAGCACCATTATTTTTAATGGTCCGGATAAGCAAATTGATGAAATTAAACTGGCCATAGAAAATGATTCATTGCTGCACATCGATCATTTTGAAGAACTATATGCTTTAATTGAATTGAGTGCTGAACTAAAGAAGAAACCAAGAGTAGCTATCAGGGTAAATATGGATACGGGTATTTATCCAATGTGGGATAGATTTGGCTTTAATTACGAGAATGGTCAGGCGTGGTCAGCAATTACCAAAATTGTAAATTCAGGTACATTGGAATTGACAGGATTGCATACACATATTGGTACCTATATGCTAAGCACTCATGCATATTCGGTGGCGGCTGCTAAGCTTTGCGATCTTGCTGTAGAATGTAAGAATCAATTGAAGACTACAATAAAATACTTGGATATGGGAGGTGGTTTTCCTAGTGCTAATACATTAAAAGGCTCTTTTTTACCCGGTGCTGATACCGTCCCATCTATTGATGAATTTGCAGAGGCCATTACAACGACTATCTTAAGTTCAGAATTGCGCAATGACGAATTGCCTTTATTGATATTAGAAAGTGGCCGATTATTGATTGATGATGCAGGTTACCTTTTAGGATCTGTATTAGCTAATAAGCGTTTAAGCGATGGTAGAAAAGCGACTATCATGGATTTTGGAGTAAACATATTGTTCACCTCTTTTTGGTACGATCATAAAATTAGCCCTGCACAAGACCTTAGCCACTTTACAGAAGATACCGTTTTGTACGGCCCATTGTGTATGAATATCGATGTAGTAAGAGAAAGTGTTTGTCTTCCCTTGCTAAACAAAGGAGATCATGTAGTAGTACATAAAGTAGGAGCATATAACATGACCCAATGGATGCAGTTTATTGCTATGAGACCAAACATCGTGTTGATTGATACAAAAGGGCAAACCCACGTTGTTAGAAAAGCTGAAACATTAGACTACCTACAACAACTTGAGGAAATACCGGCTCATTTGAAGTAACCTAAATGCCAAATTTGAAACAAACGCAGATAATATCGTTTCTAAAGTTTGCAGGGCTTTCTATTTTGAACAGTTATTCCATGTTGTTCTTTTCAAAGAATAGCTGGTTGGCTGTAATGATAATGGTCATTACTTTTTTTAATCCTCATAGTGGATTGGCAGGCGTAGCGGCTACTGCTATTGCTTTGCTATCTGCTTATGCTATGGGGTTTGGAAGATTGCAAGTCAAGACAGGATTGTACACTTACAGTGCTTTATTGCTTGGCCTTGGTATGGGTACTTTCTACGATTACAGTGCAGCGTTTTGGATATTATTGGCTTTCGCTTCCCTTATTTCTGTTTTATTATCAGCTGCTTTTATAGCTAAGTTGGCAAAAAATGGTTTGCCAGCTTTGTCGTTAGGATTCATATTGAGCTTTTGGCTTGTAATGCTGGCTTCTAAAGAGTTTTCTGCTATTGGATTAACTACAAGAAATATTTATTGGCTCAATGAAATGTATGCAACCGGAGGCAACAAGTTGATCTATTATTTTCAATTGATAGAAAACTGGACATTACCCGATTATGTAGCCGGCTTCTTTCGCTCAATGAGTGCCATTATTTTTCAAAATAATTTGTTAGCCGGTGTCTTATTGTCTGTTGGTCTGCTAATCCATTCTCGCATCGGTTTTTTATTAATGGTTGTAGGATATGCCGTTGCAATGATTTTCAACGGGTTCATGGGTGGATTTCCTTTGGGCGGCGTGAACTATTATAATATGGGAACCAACTTCATGTTGGTTGCTGTTGCTATTGGAGGCTTCTATATCATCCCTTCAATATTTTCATTCTTATGGGCATGTTTAATCGTTCCACTTTCGTACATATTGGTAGTAGCTTTAGGTAAGATTACTTTTTTATGGGGGCTTCCCGTTTTCTCACTTCCATTTTGCATAGCTGTTATCTTGTTTCTTTATTGTTTAAGGTTAAGAACAAACCCGGGACGATTGGTATTGACGCCCATTCAATATTATAGCCCCGAAATAAATCTTTATAGGTACATCAATGGAAAAGACAGGCTGATGAATCAGTTTTATCACCACCTTGCTTTGCCAGTGCTTGGTGAGTGGATGGTCAGTCAGGGTTATAATGGTACCATGACCCACAAGGGAGATTGGAATAAGGCGTTGGATTTTGTAATATTGGATCCTGAAATGAAAACATATGCAATGCCCGGCATTTTGCCTGAACACTTTTACTGTTACAATAAACCAGTTGTAAGTCCTGCAGATGGCATAGTAGAAGAAATAGTTGATTTCATAGATGATAATGAAATTGGAAAAACAAATACAGGACAGAATTGGGGGAATAGTATTGTAATAAAACACGCCGATTCTTTATATACCAAATTGTCGCACCTTAAGAAAAATTCTTTTAAAGTAACCAAAGGTCAATACGTAAGAAAAGGAGAAATAATAGCTGCCTGTGGTAGTTCGGGTAGGTCTCCCGAACCGCATTTGCACTTTCAGGTGCAATCCACCCCTTATGTAGGATCAAAGACAATGTACTATCCACTTTCATTTTTTTATGCACGCAAAGATGACAATGAAAAACTGGAAACCTTTGTTGTACCAAAGGAGGGTGACTTTGTGACTAATGTAATGACTAATAAACAACTTCAGAAAGCGTTTAATTTTCAGCCGGGTTTTGTGTTAAAGGTGAGTGCTGATGGCTTTGAAACGGAAGAGTGGGAGGTGGTAACAAGCATTTACAATGAATCTTATCTTTATTGCGAACAACACAATGCCTTTGCGTATTTCACATACAATGGAACACTTTTTTATTTTACCAATTATTTTGGAAAAAAAGATACCCTCCTTTACCTATTTTATTTATCTGCCTACAAAGTGCTGCTTAGTGCTGAAAAAGACATAACCGTCAATGACAATTATCCATTGAATATTCTTGGTTTTAGGCCAATAAGGTGGATACAGGATTTGGTTGCTCCTTTCTTCATTTTCATTAAAATTAATTATCATTCTACTGTGAAAAAGAGAAATGAGTTAAGTGATTATAATATTGAGCTAACCAGCGAGCAAAATCAATCAATACTTGGAATCACAAAAGATAAAATGCAGTCAACAATAATTGTTCAAAATGGCGCACTGCATGCTTTCAAGGTTATTATTAATAATAAAACAATAGAGGCTACATGTACAGAATAAAACTGTTTATTTTTTTTGCAGGGATGTTGATCACTTCTTTGCTAAGTGCTCAGACAAATATGACTTTTGAAGAAGTTAATACAAAGAGTTATTCATTGTATGAAAAGAGTAATTGGAAAGAGTTATTGCAATTTGGTGATAACGCTATAGGAAGTGGACAAGATTTCATTTTGCTTAGGCTGAGGTTGGGTTATGCTGCCTTTATGCTCAATAATTTCAGTAAATCTATCAAGCATTATGAAGCAGTAATTAAAGAAGATTCGTATAATGCTACGGCGCATTATTATCTTTTTCTCTGTAAGAAATACCTAAACCATGAAGCACTTGCAGATAGGCATGCAAAGTATCTTGCCGAAGAAGTTTTGAAAAATGAAAAGCTGAACGCTTTTGCTTTAACAGGTGTCGGATTGGAAGTTAGTTATAAGCAGACCGACATTAAAGCTAGAGAAAACTCATTGTATGCCAGACTTGATTTAGGTACCCGATTGGGGTGGAATATTCATATGGTCAACGCAGTAGGAATGTACAATCAGGTAGTACGCGAACCGAAGTTAACTGCTGTATTAAATAATAACAATATTCAGGTAAACCAGAAGGAGTATTATAATAAAACCCTGATCAATGTGTCTAATAAGATACAACTAAAAGCGATTTATCATTTCCTAAATACACCATTTAATAACTTTGTTTATTCCAATCATGTTGGAGGTCTTGGGTTGACTTATTTTAATCATTATTATGATATTAGCGCAGATGCCAACATTGCTAAGTTGACTGATTCTACTTATTACCAATACAATGTTAAGCTTGGATTGTATCCTTTAGGAAACCTCAATTTTTATAGTTTTTCTACAGGGATCCTTAGAACTAATTCCAATACCGGAACGGCATTTAATATTAAACAGGTTATTGGCTTTAAACTTATGAAGAAAACATGGGTCGAAGTAAATGGAACTTTTGGAGAATTTAACAATTTGCTTGAGAATGACGCATTGTATGTGTATAATGCAATAGATAAAAATACGTTTAAGGCGGGTGGGACCCTATATGTTACACCTACTTCAAATTTAGTTTTGACGGTTGGATATACTTATGAAAAAAGAGAACTTTATAAAACACTTTTACCTTTTAATCAACACTCAATAACAGGAGGTCTATCATGGAAATTGTAAAAAAAATATTCGTAGTTAGTGCCATTTTATTTCATGCTGCCGTTGGTATTGCTCAGAATGTGAGTAATATGGAAAAAGCATTTAACGGAAGTTATAATGAGGAATATCTGAAAAATTATGAAAAGGCTATCGCTGAGCTTAATAAAGTTTATAGCAGCGATAGTTACGAAATGAATTTACGGTTGGGTTGGTTATATTATCTGAGCAAAAATTATGAAACTTCAGGTAGTTACTATCAAAAAGCGATTAGCCAAAAACCAGAGGCGCTAGAACCGAGATTGGGTATTGTAATGCCCCTTGCTTTCTTAGATGATGGTACAAAGTTATTGCAACAGTATGCTAGCATAATTAAGTTACATCCTCAAAATACTATTGCTAATTATTGGTCGGGAGTCATTAACTACAACAAAAAAGATTACAAATCAGCCCAGAAATTTTTTGAAAAAATTGTCGAACTCTATCCATTCGATTATGATTCAAATCACATGTTAGCTTGGTCGCTTTTAAACCAAGGTAAAAGTGCTGAAGCAAAAACATTTTTTCAAGCAGCCTTGATGGTTCGGCCAAGCGATGCCTCTGCACTTGAAGGATTGGGTAAAATAAAATAATTTATAAATCAACAAATTAATCAGTTATGAAAACTATCAATAAAATAATAATTTTAGTAGCAATTGTGTTTCAGTCAATGACTGTTTTTTCTCAATCAGGAGACCTTCAAAAAGCATTTGTAGAAAGCTATACACAGGAATACAATAAAAAATATACAGAGGCTATTGCTTCATTGGTAAAAGTATACAATGAGAAAAGCTATGAAATAAACTTGCGGTTAGGGTGGTTAAATTATATAAATGGTAATTACCCCCAATCTCAAAGTTATTACCAAAAAGCGATCAACCTAAAGTCCTATTCCATTGAAGCTAAATTAGGGATGATTAAACCATTATCAGCCTTGGAAAGCTGGGATAAGGTATTGCTACAGTATGAAGAAATACTAAAGATTGACCCTCAAAATGCCAATACTAATTATTGGGCAGGTATTATTTATTACAATAGAAAAAAGTATGACGCAGCTGCAAAGTATTTCGAAAAGGGGGTAAATTTATATCCATTTGATTACGATTCTAACCACATGCTGGGGTGGACTTATCTAAATTTGGGTCGTGCGCAAGATGCGAAAATTTTATTTAAAAAAGCGCTGCTCAGTCATCCAGGCGATGCTTCTGCTACCGATGGTCTTAGCAAGTGTAAATAGACATTCTTCTGATTTTGCAAATGATTTTGGCAGTTTTATTGACCCCAAACAGTTGGTGCTGTTAAATGAATCTTTAAGCAAAATGACTAAATTTAAATTGCATTACGGTAAAAGTGCTCATTGTAGATTAGAATGATAAACAAAATATTTATTAGGTTTTTTTATCCAGTATATACTGCCCAAGTGTTTAATTTTCTTTCACAAATTCAGAAAATAATAGCTGATTAGACTTCTATTATAGTTAACAATAACCGTTAAAGATTGTATAAGCATCTTTTCTGTTTATTGCTAACCATTTATAAAGATTACCTTTAATCTTTGATTGCCATCCACTAGCTTTAAGCGTTGATACATTCTTTAGGCAATTAGCATTAGCATTTTCAGAACTTTTTTTTTGTATTTTTGAAACCATTAAATAATACAGCGAATGATTAAAGCATTTATTCTTACTGTAGTTCTTTCGATGCAATTGATTTTTGCATCAGGAAGGCCAATAATAGGTAATGTTATCTTTCCTATGAATACCGAGTCTTCATTTGTTTCATTTACAGATAACAATAAAGATAAAGAAGCAGTAATTGAAAAGGCTACTTCTTTGTATGAGTTATTGAATCTTTCTGAACTCGGGCTTTCAAAATCTGCCTATGAATATGCTATTCAAGGTTACGTCACACTTTTGAGTAACGGGAAATTAAATAATTCCAATGTTTTATCAATAGTTGACTTCAGCCACCCATCCAGTAAAAAAAGGTTGTATGTGATTGATTTGAAGAATGGGAAATTACTTTTCAATACCTACGTTGCACATGGAAGGGGGTCGGGCAGAGAAATGGCAAGTGATTTTTCCAATGCGCCTGAGAGCAATAAAAGCAGCCTTGGTTTTTTTGTTACAGGAGATACTTATTTTGGAAAGCATGGTTTATCACTTCGCCTATTTGGTGAGGAAAAAGGTATAAATGATAATGCGAACAGCCGTGCAATAGTAATGCACAGTGCTTCATACGTTACGGAAGACATAATAAAAACCCAAGGTTTTATTGGTCGCAGCCAGGGTTGCCCGGCATTACCCGAAGCCTTAAGTAAGCCAATTATTGACAAAGTGAAAAATGGAAGTTGTTTATTTTTATATAGTCCGGATAAATTTTATCTGACAAATTCCCGCATTCTCAAAAATGTTATTAAGGAGGAAAAACCAGTAGCCATTAATATATTCAAAGGAAAATATTTTTCTTCCTTTTTCATGTCTCTTTTAGCCCTGATTAATCATATATAATTTTACGGGTAATTTTATCCTTCAATAAACGATATTTGCAACCATTATTGCCAATATAGTTAAATTTATTTATGAAGGATTTTTCATACATCACCAATTCTCATCCGGCATACATTGAAAGCCTATACAAAGAATTTGCGGTAAACCCTGACAGTGTTGACCCGGAAATGCGCAAATTTTTTGAAGGTTTTGATTTTGCTATCAGTCAAAATGCAACTATTTCCAATGGGGCTTCTCCCGAATCTCCAAGCTTAGCTTCGGTTCTAGTGGATGATAAAAAAGTGCACAAAGAGTTGAGCGTTTTGCGCCTGATTAAAGCCTATCGGAAAAAGGGACATCTGATAGCTAAAACCAATCCGATTCGTGAAAGAAAAGACCGAAGAGCAAATCTAAATCTTGAGCATTTTGGTTTATCCGATGCAGACCTTCAAACTACTTTTGAAGCAGGAAATTACCTAGGACTTCAGAGTAGAACATTGCAAGATATTATTTCCTTTTTGCAAGGTTGTTACACTTCTTCTGTTGGTATAGAATACACTTATATAAACGACCAAGAGAAAATTGATTGGCTACAGAATGAAATAGAAGCTGATTTTCAAAAGCCGCTTGCTATAGAAGATAAGAAGAACATTCTGGAAAAATTAAACCAGGGTGTCATTTTTGAAAAGTTTCTTCATACCAAATACATAGGACAAAAGAGATTTTCATTGGAAGGAGGAGAAACAACAATAGCAGCTTTAGACGCTATGATCAATAGTGCGGCTGATTTAGGTGTGCAAGAAGTTGTAATTGGAATGGCACACCGTGGTCGCTTAAATGTTTTGGCAAATACACTTGGAAAAACGTACGAGCAAATTTTTAATGAGTTTGAAGGAACTGCTTTGCCTGATACAACGATGGGTAGTGGCGATGTAAAATACCATATGGGTTTTAGAGGAGAACATACTACTCAGGACGGTAGAACAGTAAACCTGCAGCTTTGTCCTAATCCATCTCACCTGGAAGCTGTTGACCCGGTAGTGGTGGGGTTTGCAAGAAGTAAAGCGGACGTTATATATGAAAGCGAATATGATAGAATTGTACCTATACTTATTCATGGTGATGCCTCGGTAGCTGGCCAAGGTGTAGTTTATGAAGTGGTGCAAATGAGCGGATTAAAAGGCTATTATACAGGTGGAACCATCCATTTTGTAATTAACAATCAAATTGGATTTACAACAGATTTTGATGATGCCCGTACGGCTGATTATTGTACGTCGGTAGCCTCAATGATTCAGGCGCCTGTATTTCATGTAAACGGCGATGATCCTGAGGCTGTGGTTAAGTTAAGTAGAATAGCAATGCGCTATCGCCAGGAGTTTAATACCGATGTTTTTGTAGACATGGTTTGTTACCGCCGACATGGGCACAATGAAGGCGATGATCCAAAATATACCCAACCTACGCTTTATGCCTTAATAGAAAAGCATGCCAATCCAAGAGAAATTTACAACCAAAAACTTGTCCAAAATGGATCTATCGATGCAGCGTTGGCCAAAGAAATGGAGAAGAAGTTTTGGAGCGATTTACAAGAACGGTTAGATGATCTAAAGCAAAATCCAATACCATATAAGTTTCAAAAACCAGAGCTTTGGTGGCAAAATTTGAAGAAGGCAACCAAGGAAGATTTTGATCAATCGCCTTCAACAGCTATTAGTCAAGAGCAGTTTAAATTAGTCTTTGATAACCTCATGAAATGGCCTGATAATTTTCAGCCTTTGAGAAAAGTTGAAAAGTTATTGCAAGATAAGATTAAGCTTTTCGAAAAAGATACTTCTATTGATTGGGCTACAGGTGAGCTATTAGCGTACGGTTCTTTGTTGCTAGATGGAAACGATGTGCGAATGAGTGGGCAGGATGTACGAAGAGGAACTTTCTCTCATCGCCATGCTGTACTGAGAGATGAGCAAAACGATAGTAGTTACAATCGTGTAAATCATATTCCCGGTGCTGATGGAAAGTTTAGAATTTATAATTCCTTTCTAAGTGAATATGCAGTATTGGGTTTCGAATATGGCTATTCAATAGCCAATCCAAATACTTTGGTTTTGTGGGAGGCGCAGTTTGGCGATTTTTTCAATACTGCACAGCCTATGGTTGACCAATTTATTTCCTGCTCCGAAACTAAATGGCAGCAGATGAGTGGGTTGGTAATGTTGTTGCCACACGGATACGAAGGTCAAGGCCCTGAACATAGCAGTGCCCGTATGGAACGTTTTCTACAAATGTCGGCAGAACAAAATTGGGTGATTGCAGATATCACAACATCTGCCAATTTGTTCCATGCATTAAGAAGGCAGCTTGCCTGGAATTTCAGGAAGCCATTGGTGGTATTTACGCCAAAGGCCAATCTAAGACACCCGGGTAGTTATAGCAAAATGGATGAGTTCTTAACGGGTGGTTTTAAAGAAGTTTTGGATGATATTTTCGTTACAAAAACAGATGCCGTGAAAAAAGTCCTTTTCTGCTCAGGTAAGGTTTACTTTGACCTTGCAGAAAGGCAACAAAAGGAGAACAGGACTGACGTAGCTATTGTAAGATTGGAACAGATATATCCTTTGCCTATTAAACAATTAGAAGTACTTTATAATAAGTACAATAAAGCAACCTGGTATTGGGTACAAGAAGAACCTATGAATATGGGGGCTTCAGGATTTTTGCAAATGAATTTGCGTGGAATGAATTATGGTGTTATAAGCAGGCAACCTAGCTCTTCTACTGCCACCGGATACTCTAAAGTACATACTCAGGAGCAGGCTGAAATTATTGATACTGCATTTAGTATTTAGTGATTATTTTGCAAATATTTCGAAGCATTTTTTTTACTTCAATGAATGAGATGATTATACGTTTCCATCGATTTTCTTTTAGGTGGAGTGAAAAATTGCAAAGAATTCTAAAATAGGGTATAGTATATATTCAATTATTTAATACCTTCTTGCTTTGTCAAATCCATTTGTTTCGTTAGTACGAAACAAACGCACAGAATGAGCGCAAGAACTTCTTCAAAGACAACGCGAGGATGAAAAATGGGAGGAGGGTTCTCCGCAAGGGCAAAACAAAAGTGCAATGCTGCTTTTGAGCTTCAAGAAATAGTTTTTTGCTGGCTATTTAATATACTTTGAACAGCTAATTTTTTACTTAAACTTTTAAATCCCCAAATCAAAACTATTTAATAGATGAATATTAAGAATTATGAGTTCAAGGCAAGCGTTGAAAACTTAGAGAGGTATGAAGAAAAGTTACTTTCACTCAATCCAATTTATCATGGGTTAGATCATCAGATAGATACTTATTTTAATGTACCAAAAGGGCGGTTAAAGTTAAGAGAAGGGAATATCGAAAATGCATTAATAAATTATAATCGGAACAATATAGCAGGAGCAAAACTATCTGAGGTAATCCTTTATAAGCATGAACCCGCTATTGCTTTAAAAAATATTTTATCTCTTCAATTTGGGATAAAAACGGTGGTTGACAAAAAACGAAAAATATATTTCATCGATAATGTGAAGTTCCATTTGGACTTAGTAAAAAATTTGGGAACTTTTATTGAAGTGGAAGCAATTGATAACGATGGAACAATCAGCATAGAAGCACTGAAAGAACAATGTGATAAGTATTTTGAGTTTTTTGAATTGTCTGATAGTCACGTGATTGATAAATCATACAGCGATTTAATCATAGATTTAAAAATGTAAAGCGATTGATTTTTTAAAGTTTCTAAGTATTGATTTATTAATCATAGCCTTAAAAAAATATGCTATACTTTTTTGTTTGGGTAAGGCAAGAACTATTGTTTATCTCCTTTTACACGACTTATTAAAATGAAGTAAAATTTGACTTTCGATTAGGCTATTAATTCAGCCATTTAATTTAAAAATTAATTTTTATAAGTTTAGTGTGTTAACTAAAAATAAAGCCGTATTCATTTAGATTTATTAAATTTTATTTAATTGCAATTTTAGTGGCTTGTCATATCAATTTGAACGTTAACAACTAAAACAAGTTAATTTCGCCCAAATTTAATACTCAATAGTTTTTGTATGATCGATATCAAAGTTCCGGTAATAGGAGAATCAATTAATGAAGTAACCTTGGTAAAATGGGTAAAAAAAGCAGGCGATTTTGTAGAAAGGGATGAGGTGATAGCTGAATTGGAAAGCGAAAAAGCAACTTTTGAGGTAAATGCAGAAAAAGCGGGAATTTTAACAACAAAAGTTGCCGAAGGGGATACATTATTGATTGGCTCTGTTTTGGCTCAAATTGATGAGGCAGCAGTTAATCCTAAAGGAACTGCCACTAAATCGTTGTTGGCTAAACCTTCTATTGAAGAAGTAATTGTACAGACAGAAGAGGTAACCAAATCTGTTGCTACAGGAAAAGGTACAATTGATATTAAAGTGCCGACAGTAGGGGAATCAATAACCGAAGTGACTTTGGTGAAATGGTTGAAGAAGGACGGGGCGTTGGTACTTAGAGATGAAATGATTGCTGAAATGGAAAGTGAAAAGGCCACATTTGAACTCAATGCAGAAGAAGCCGGACAACTAGCCCACAAAGCAAAAGAAGGAGATACTATAAATATTGGAGATATAGTTGCTTCTATCAATAGCGATGTAGCAGTGGATGAGGTTAAAGCAGTCATCAATGCTGCGGTACCCGAGAATTCTGTAAAACCAGCCCCAGCAAATGCTCCGGTTACAAGTATTTCAAACGATATTAAGGCTTCACCGGTAGCTGCTGCAATAATCGCAGATAAAAAAGTTGACCCATCAACCATACAAGCCAGCGGTTCTTTGGGTAAGATAATGAAAGACGATGTGTTGAATGCCTTGGCAAATCCAGGCAAAAAAGCTGCAGCGGGCCAAGAACTGTTTAGCCGCAATGAGCGCATTGAGAAGATGAGCAATCTTCGCAAGACCGTTAGCCGCAGACTTGTTGAAGCTAAAAATACTACAGCCATGCTCACCACTTTTAATGAAGTGGATATGAGTAAAATAATGGCGCTACGAACCCAATACAAAGATAAGTTCAAAGAAAAGCATGGTGTGAATCTGGGCTTTATGAGCTTCTTCACCAAAGCAGTTTGCTATGCACTTCAAGAATGGCCTAGTGTAAATGCCTATATTGATGGAGATACATTGGTATTCCATGATTATGTAGATATTTCTATTGCTGTTTCTGCCCCTAAAGGTTTGGTTGTTCCTGTAATCAGAAATGCTGAAAGTATGAGCATGTCTGATATAGAAAAGAAAGTAGTAGAACTAGCAGGCAAAGCAAGAGATAATAAATTGTCCATGCAGGAAATGCAGGGCGGTACTTTTACCATTACAAACGGTGGTGTATTTGGATCGTTGATGTCAACACCGATTATCAATATTCCTCAAAGTGCAATACTTGGGATGCACAAAATACAAGAAAGACCGATGGCTATTAATGGTCAGGTAGTAATTAAGCCAATGATGTATTTGGCACTCAGCTACGATCACAGGATAATAGATGGTCGCGAAAGTGTAAGCTTTCTTGTAAGGGTAAAGGAGTTGTTGGAAGCCCCTGAACTACTTTTGTTTGGCAAAGATCCGGTCAAGACATTGTTGGAATTATAGGTTAATTTTATTCCTAATGGTTATTATTTCGTAATAGATATTTTCCTTTTCATTATTTTTAATAGAAAATTGGACTGTTCAATATGTTCTTGATATCAGCCAATAAAAAGTTGCTGCAAAACTATTATTCTAAAAAATGACCATTAAAGGCGAAATATAGCTGTAGGAGCTATCTTAGTTTTGCAACTTAATATTTTGATTTTTCCTCTTTCTTTCACAATTGAATTGATTGAAAACTAGTAATACAATTTTTCTTGTTCAAATAATGCTATAATCATTAAGCGAAAAAATACAGCCTTTGCATATAATTTGTATTTATTGCAATTAGATTATTTTGCCATTTACAGGCAGCAATCATTAAATTTGGGGTATCTATAGTTTAAAGAATCTTGAAATTCATGTAAAGTTTTGACTGAATACGAAATCATCAAGGGGTGTCTTAATGACAATATTAAGTGCCAGCAGAAGCTTTTTGAGCTGTACGCAGGCAAGATGATGACTGTATGCCTTCGCTATTCTAAAGACCAGATGGAGGCGGAAGATATGTTGCAGGATGCCTTTATTAGGGTTTTCAAATACATTCACCAGTTTAAATTTGATGGTTCTTTTGAAGGTTGGGTAAGGAGAGTAGTAGTAAACACTGCACTTAAATATGTAACGAAAAAGAAACTGAAATTTACTGATACTGACGATTATAATGAAGCAAAAAATCAATTGCAATCATATGCTTATTCAAATTTGGGAGAAGAAGAAATTCTAAAATTGATTAACCAGTTGCCTGAAGGCTATAGATTGGTATTCAACTTGAATATTATTGAAGGATATAGCCACGATGAAATTGCAAAAATGCTTAAGATTGAGGCATCTACCAGCAGAAGTCAATTGGTCAAAGCTAGAAAGATGCTTCAAAATAAAATACTGAACATGCACAAAATAGCTGTATAAATGCGTGACAACACATTTGATAATTTTATAAAGGAGAAGGTTAATAACCATGCGTCTGCTGTGCCTACAGATATGTGGCAGAGAATTATGCAGGAGAAAAAGAAAGATCGAAAAGTTATTTGGTGGAATAGCCAACTTCTTTTGATTGCAGGTATTTTATTAATGTCAATAGCTGCGGGTTCTTATTTCTGGTACAACGCAGCTTCAAATGAAAACGATTTTGCTATTTATAACCAAAAGAATGTAGCAAATGAACTTCCATCAAACAGAAAAAAATTATTATCATCAACAATTCAAAAGTCTTCAAATATTGAAGCGCTAATTAATATTGAAGTAAAAGCAAGTAGTGCTGAGCCTACTGAAAAAACTAAAGCTGCATTCATCCGAAACACTTCAAGTTCTAAAGCTAATTCCGTTGAAACAATTGCTACTCATCTATCTGTGTCTAACCCATTATTTAGCTTACGGAATAGGTTGAAGCTTGGTCAGCCAAAAGGAAAAAACAACATTGATGGAGAGCAAATTGTTCAACCATTTATGAGCGATTGGGAAGCTAGTGTGAATAAGTCAAATACAAATTTCCTGCCGGAAATAAGCAAACTTAATAGACCAACTGGATTAGCTAATTTGAAAACAAATATGAATGCCTTAAAAATTTCAGGTTTTCAAAAAATAGATTGCCCAAAATCTGGTGATGCACAAAATGGAGATTGGTTTATTGAGGTATACGGATCCCCTGATTTAGTAACTAAGCAAAACACATTAAACAAAGGCACTAGCACCAGATTGCTTCAAAGTAAAGACAGTAGTGAATCCAGGCAATTATCATTCACTGCTGGTGTAAGGTTTTCAAAGGAATTAGGAGAAAATATGGTGTTCAAAACAGGGTTTCAGTTTACACAAATGAATGAAAAATTCACGAACCGGATTGAAAACGAAAGGAGGTTAACTACAGTTGTTACTACGCGTACAATTATTGGTTCACAAGGTCAAACTATTTTGGTTAAAGATACATCAGTTACTGAACAAATTGGATATTCCCAAACTACTTCCTATAATCGATATCGGAGTATAGACATACCATTATTACTTGGGTATGTTTTTACACTTGATGGTTGGCAAATTGGAGTAAACGGTGGTCCAATTCTAAATATAAAATCATGGCAAGAGGGCGAAGGTTTAGATGCCAATTTGTTGCCGGTTTCCTTTGCAAAAAATAAGGCTACAGTTTATAAAAAGAATACTGGTTTTGGTCTATATGGGGGGGTAAGTATTATCAAGTGGGTTGGGGCTAGGACAAGTGTATTTGCTGAGCCCTATATTAGGTATAACCTTTCTAGTTTAACCAACAGTTCAAGCATAGTCAATGAAAAGTATAAACTATCTGGTATGTTATTAGGGGTTCGTTATAATTTATCAAACTTTAAGGCAACGCATTGATCTTAGGTGGTATCTGATAAAATGAGAAACAATTTGATGAAAAACATTTTAGTACTTTTTTTTGTAGCATTTTTATTGACGAGTTGCAGCAAAGACAACTCAGTAGAATTTGTACCATACATTGGTCATCCCTTAAATGATACTACGTGGGCGATCAATGTGCCAATGGATGCTTCTGCTTACAGGCTATCTCAGGAATTTTCTTATACACCTTTGGTTGACTCTTTTAACGCATCATCCACTTCTGTAGTTAAATTTTCTAACAATGTTGAGGTAACTATTCCTTCTGGAAGTTGCGTCTTTGCCAATGGTAATGCAGTAAGTGGTACCGTGAAAATTGAATTACTCGTATTGAACAAAAAAGGCGACTATATTCGCTTTGCCAGGCCTACTACTAGCTACTCTAGTATTTTGGAAAGTGCAGGTTCTTTTTATATCAATACTAGCCAAAATGGTTCGGAAGTATTGTTGAGGTCCAATAAAAGAGCGATTATTAATTTTATCGATTCTTCACCTGTAAACAATATGTTGGTATTTTATGGTCAGCACAATCCTGTACCCCCATTGCCAATTGGCACCAATCCACTATTTACTTGGATGAAAGCTAGAGATTCTTCAAGGGTTACAACATTTACAAGAGTTAATACAAGTGGAGTTGTAAAAGGATATAACTTATTTTCTGGAAAATTTGATTGGATAACTTGTGAAAGGTTTAGGGACACTTCTATGCCAAGAACCAAAATAACAACGTTACTTCCAGCAAACTATACAAATACCAACACCACTACCTATGCGGTCTTTAAGCATTCCAATACAATAGTCCAACTGCTTGGTGACCATGAAAGTCGCACATTCTTTACTGCCGGTATTCCAATTAACGAAGAAATAATATTGGTGTCCATTTCATTAAGGGGCACCGAATTCTACCTTGGAACCAAGGAGATTGTTGCTTTAGATAACATGGTTGTCTCTATGACACCGGAGCTAAAAACAAAAAGCGAAATAGAATTGGTCTTAGATAGTCTATAAGGATTTATTTCAGATTTTATAACATAGTTATAAGGATTTTGACTGTAATAGCTATGGTTTAAATAACTATGTTTATTTTCGTACAAATTTTTTTTTTGAAATTAATACTTACAGAACCACAAATAGCTTTAACTATAAAAAGGCTAGCCCATCAGATATTGGAGAATCACGTGGATTTTTCTAACACTGTAATTATTGGTTTGCAGCCACGGGGTGTATTTTTAAGTGACCAGATAGCAGAAGAGTTGAAAAAAAACCTGCCAACTGAAAAACTGAATTATGGCTATTTGGATATCACTTTTTATAGAGATGATGTAAGGCGAGAATTAAAAGTTCCAAATAAGACGCAAATTGATTTCAGTATAGATAATAGAAAGGTTGTTTTAATTGATGATGTGCTTTATACGGGAAGGACTATCAGGGCAGCGTTGGACGCTTTGCAAGATTTTGGAAGGCCATCAAGTGTTGAATTATGTGTATTAATAGATCGAAGATTTAGTAGAGAATTGCCGATACAACCAGATTATACTGGAAAAGTGATTGACGCATTGATAAGTCAAAAAGTGAAGGTATTGTGGAAACAGAAAGATGAGAAAACAGAGGTGGTTATAACAGATTAATTTTTTGCTGTTTACCAACACTTAATTTCTGGGAAGATAGAGTGAAAATAGGTTAATGTTGTTGCCAATTGAATTATAAGTAATGGTGCCGCTGTGGAGTTTAACGATTGTTTCTACTATTGATAATCCAAGTCCATAACCCTTTTTATGCATTGAGTTTTCACCTCTGAAAAATGGGATAAATAATTTAACCTGATCTTCTTTGGATAGTATTTTTCCTTGGTTCTCAAATAATATTTGAATACGATCTTCGGAAACTGAAATTAGGATTTTTACTTTTTGATTATCGGAATATTGAATTGCATTTTTAATTAGGTTTTGTAATGCAGATTTTATTAATGTTTCATTTCCTTCCACTACTAGGAGGCTTTCGTTTTCTGGCATTTCTTTAAAGTCAACAATTATGATTGCTTCTTTCCAAATCTGGTTTACAAAGTCTATACACTGAAATAATACATCGTCGATTCTTACAGGGGCTAATTCTTTTATCTCATCTAATTGCTCATAACTTGAGAGCGTTAAAAGGGAATTTATAAGTTCAATTAAGTCTTGCTGATCTTCTTGCAACGACTCGAGTACCAAGCGGTAAGATTGTAGAGTCATTGGCCTGTTTAAAGCAGCCTCTGTTTGCGAAAGCATAATCGCCAAAGGCGTTCTGAGTTCATGTGAAGCGTGCTGAACAAAGTTCTTACGGTGTTCAAAGGCATTTTCAAGCCGATCAAGCATTGCATTGAATTGTTGACCAATTTGAGTCAGTTCATTTTGCCCCTTTACTACAACTCTTTCTTCAAGATTTGCTTCTGTTATGTTTTCAATTTGCATCCTTAAATTTTCGAGTGGTTTTAGGGCTTGGGTAACATAAATAAAAGCTAAAAACCCTGAAAGTAGAATACCAGAAATAGCAGATGCAATAAGTAATATTTTGAGGTTGTTACTTTTACTGTATCCAAATAAGTCTAATGCCGTTACAATTACATAGTGGGGTTTTATATTATGCTCATATAGTACAACACCTTGGTGTTCATTCATATCTGACGGTAATGAAATAATTTTCTCTTTTCGTGCTTTAGCAAACAATTCCAATGAGATAAAAGGGAGTGATGAAGCAGGGCTTTTGTAAATGGTGGTGAATTGGGTATCTATGATAATGATATTTTCCTTTACAAGAGAGTTTAATGCATTTTCATTTAACGCTGCAATGGATGTTTTACTCAAGCCTGTATCACCAATAAATGTTCTATTGCTTTCATATGCTTCTAAAATCAAGCGTTTGTAATACTCTTCTTTTCTAAAATTTTCATTGAAATAGTAAATGGAAAGAGCTGAAATAGTAAGAATAAAAAAAACGGAAATGCTAAATAGTAATGCTAGTCTTAATTTTAAGGTCATACTGATTACAATTCATTCACTAAATAACCAAAACTAGGTTTTGTATGAATTAGTTTGACGCTATATGGCTTATCAATTTTGTTTCTCAGGAAACTAATATAAACTTCGATAGTATTGGTGCCGGTATCAAAACTAAGTCCCCAAACTTTTTCAAGTATTTCTTGCTTGGAGATTACTTTCCCTTTGGATGCTACTAATAATGCGAGTAAAGAAAATTCTTTTGCTGTTAAATTAATTCGATTGCCTGCCCTATTAACTTCCTTAGTCAACAAATTAATCTCAAGATCCGCAATTGAAATTTTTTCAATTTGTTCTAAGTGTCTTTCGGTCCTTTTCAGAAAGACTTTAATTCTTGCAAATAATTCAGTAAAGTGAAAGGGTTTGACAATATAGTCATCAGCTCCAAGGTTAAAAGCGTCAATTTTGTCAGAAATCTCTCCCAAAGCCGTGAGCATGATTATAGGAACGTTTTTCTTAAGCTGCCTAAACTCTCTACATAAAGTGAAGCCATTTTTATACGGAAGATTTACATCTAATAGTACCAATGAATAATCGTGCTGAAAAAATAATTGTTCTGCAATTTGACCATCGAATGCAAGATCTGTTAAATAACCTTGTCTTGTTAATTCTTCCTGAATCACTAGACCTAACTTCGGTTCATCTTCGGCTAAAAGTATTCTATATTGCTCTTTGTCCATTTACTCTTCAATCAAGTTTCAAGGTAAAATACGCTTATTTTATTGAATTTAATACCAATTTATTTAATTAATTTGGATTATTGAACCACTACCAGCAATGTGTTTTTTCACCGCAGCATTTCCCTTATATTTCACATCTCCACTACCTGCTATAGAAGCATCCAGGTTAACCTCAGCATATATATTTGCATCTCCTGAACCGTTTATTTCAACTTTTGCATTTTCTGCTTTTAATTCCATGCCATTAAAACTACCACTACCTGCAATTTCAACATTTACGTCTCTGGTTTCTCCTCTCAATTCAATATTTCCACTTCCCATAATTTCTGCTTTTAGTGATGGTGAATGAACAAAAAGATTTATCGAACCACTTCCTGCAATCTCTACGTCAATATTATTCTCTACATTAAACTTTTCTTCACCAAAAATCCTTCCACTACCCATTATTTTCAATTGTTTGATATCTTGAGTTGATACATAAACTTTTATTGAGTTGTCTGAACTCAAATTTGCATTATCTTTTGTTTTTACAACTAGCCAGCCGTCTTCAATTTGGGTAACTATATAGGGAATAATGTTTTCATCAGCTTCCACTCTAATACCTGAAGTACCAGGTGTAAGAATAATGTCTATCCCACCCGCTAATTTAATTTTTGGTAAAGCATTTATATTCCTGTTTTCAACAGTTACTTTTCCATTTCCTTTTATTCTTTTCCAATTGAAAACACAAGCATTTAGCGATAATAAAATAATGGTTAAGCAAAAAAGAGATTTCATAGCGTTTAAATTTTATTGGGGTAAATAAAATATTTGAGTTGCTGCAAGTTAACTTCTGATTGTTAAAAAGTGATAAACAGTTTTAAAAATTATATTTGCTCTACAATTGATTAATCAGTTGCCCAAATTTTTTTATGAGCGAGAAAATAATAATTCTAGATTTTGGAAGCCAATATACGCAGTTGATAGCCAGGGTTGTGAGAGAGGCCAATGTTTATTGCGAAATTCAACCTTTCCACAAAAACTTACAATTAGATGATTCCATAAAAGGAGTTATTCTTAGCGGATCACCTTTTTCTGTTAATGATGAGAATGCTCCGAACGTTGATATTTTGGACATTAATTCAAAATTGCCAGTACTAGGCATTTGTTACGGGGCACAACTTGCTGCTAAACAATTTGGTGGAATAGTTGAGAAAAGCAATAAGCGGGAGTATGGAAGGGCCCAGTTGCAAGTTCAGCAGCCTGATGATTCGCTATTGAAAGGAATATCATCTCATTCGCAAGTATGGATGAGTCATGGCGATTCTATTTTATCGCTACCTGAGACTTTTGAAATTCTAGCGACCACAGTTTCAATTCCTGTAGCAGCGTTTAGAAAAAAAGAAACAAATGGCTTTCCTTTTCATGCACTCCAGTTTCACCCGGAAGTTTACCATTCAACTGAAGGAAAAAAAATTATTTATAATTTTCTTGTAAATATTTGTAGCTGCAAGCAAGATTGGACACCAAACGCTTTTGTTCATGAAACTATTGAGCAAATCAAAGAACAAATTGGCGATGGCCAAGTAATAATGGCACTAAGCGGAGGCGTAGATAGTACGGTAGCTGCAACCCTAATTAGTCGTGCAATTGGAGATAGGCTTCATGGTATTTTTGTAGACAATGGTGTACTTAGAAAAAATGAGTTTAATCAGGTACTAGAAACATATAAAAATATTGGTCTAAACGTAAAGGGGGTTGATTGCAAAAACCTTTTTTATGACCAGCTAAAAGGAAAAAGCGATCCTGAAGAGAAAAGAAAGGTCATAGGAGGGCTATTTATTGATGTTTTTCAAAAGGAAGCTTTAGCGTTGACAGGTATTTCCTTTTTAGGCCAAGGCACTATTTATCCTGATGTAATTGAAAGCATTAGTGTACATGGTCCTTCTGCAACAATCAAATCGCACCATAATGTAGGGGGATTGCCAGAAAAAATGCACCTCAAGTTAGTGGAGCCATTGAGATACCTATTTAAGGACGAAGTTAGAAAGGTTGGTTTGGAGTTAGATATTCCACATGATCAGGTTTTTCGCCATCCTTTTCCAGGCCCGGGACTGGCTATTCGTATTCTTGGCGAGGTGACAGAAGAAAAAGTAAGGCTTTTGCAAGAGGCTGACGATATTTATGTTCGCGGATTAAAAGAACATAAATTGTATTCCAGTATCTGGCAGGCCGGGTCTATATTGCTGCCCATTAAAAGCGTTGGGGTGATGGGCGATGAGCGTACTTATGAATTTACCTTGGCACTTAGGGCTGTAACTTCGGTAGATGGCATGACTGCGGATTGGGCTCATTTGCCTTACGAGTTCTTGGCGCATATTTCAAACGAAATAATAAACAATGTTCGGGGGATAAATAGGGTAGTTTATGATATAAGTTCTAAGCCTCCGGCAACTATTGAATGGGAATAGGCACTAAATTTGTTTATCATGGACAAATTAATAAATTAATGATAAGGATATACATCATATTGTTTTTTATGGCTATTGGAGTTATTGGATTTGCACAATCTGATACAGTCAAGCCTGTAAAGGTTGCAGTATTCATTCCAATGCACGTCGGTGAGGTTTTTAAAGGTGGGCAATATTCTTATGATGATAATACAAGGTTGCCCAAGTACATAATGCCAGGCCTTGAATTTTATAACGGCGTAATGCTTGCAATTGATAGTTTAGAACAAGAAGGAATAAAAGCAGAAATTTCAATCTATGATACCAAAAAAATAGGTCAATCACTTGATCAACTGTTAGAAAGTCCAGAATTGAAAAGTGTCCAGATGGTCATTGTTGCTTTAACCAATACGAATGAGTTGAAATCATTTTCGAAGTTTGGACAAAATATGAATGTCCCGATTATCTCTGCTACTTACCCAAACATCGTTGGAGTAACAGAGAATCCGTTTTTTGTATTGCTGAATTCTTCTTTTCAATCCCATCTTCAAGGCATTTATAGGTATATGCTAAAATATAATAGTATAGACAACATTATTGCCATTAGTAAAAAAGGCGCAACTGAGGACTACATAAAAACTTTCATAAATGCACAAAATAAATCTGCAACTATACCCATTAACATTAAATGGGTTGATGTGAATGACTCTTCATTTGAGTTTTCAAACATTGAATCCAATATGGATTCTACAAAGGAAAATGTTGTATTTGTAGCGTCTCCATCAGAAAGTTTTGGGCTAAAAGTTGTAAAGGAACTGTCGAATAATGAGTTGTATAATACAACAGCCATTGGAATGCCCACTTGGGATGGGGTTAAAAGCATGGATAAGTGGGAGTGTAAAAATGTGACAGTTGTTTATTCAACTCCATTTTTGTATTCAAACCAAAATCCAGGACTAAATACTCATCTCAATGAAGTTTACCGAGAAAAATTCTTTTGCAGACCTAGCGACATGGTTTTTAAAGGATATGAAACGTTGTATCATTTTACAAAATTGTTGATAAAGCATCGAGCCAACTTAATCAACAACCTTTACGATAAAGATTTCGTTTTGTTTAATCAGTTTAATCTAGAACCAGTAAGACTAAAGCCAAACAATTTCAAGCCAGATTATATTGAAAATAAAAAGCTATATTTCATAAAAAAACAACAAGGGATTATTAAAGGTATTCTTTAAATAATTCTCTTTTTCTAGACATTAATTATCCAATTAATTGTAATGGAAAACCTCTGGATTTTGAAGTAATATATTGGAAGATTTATCAATTGAAATGATAAATTTCATTACTACTTCTATAACTATTTCCTTCACTGTTTTTTAGCTTTACGTTGGCCAGAAGCAAATCATTTGCAATTGGGCATAAAATGGAAATATTTATACAATCTATAGGTAGTAATTTATGTTTTAACAATTAAAACAAATCGAATTCCGGCGAGAAAAGCGACAAAAATATTTCTTAATCACCTCATCATTGAGGTTTCATTACCATTACATTAAAGGACGCACCTGCTGGAATGTTTTTTGTACTAGTCTGGTTAAATATCACCCAATTTGAGCCCGTCCATGAAACTCCAATAGGAGTGTTGTTATAAATGCTTGGACCATTAGGGTTCAAATTTGGGGTTACTATTAAAATATCTGTAGCCAAAGGGGTGTCATAAGTTAATGTCGTTTTATTTGCAGTGATGTTTCCTAAGGATGCTGTATGAATAAAGACCGATTTGATGGGGTTGACTGGAAGTGATTTCCAGGTGGCATTGCCAACAGTATCACTTGTTAGTACTTTACCCTCACCTTCATTTATTCCTTGCATTCGTAGTTTTCCTGAACTATGTAAAGCGAGTCCTGAATCAGAGGATGTTCGTAATGCATTTCCTTTTACAGTAAAAAAGCCTCCACCTATGCCAGTATTTCCTGCGAGGCCAATTATGCCATAACTGCCAGTTTCGAAGGCAGAAGTAAATTCATTACCGGGCCGTGCCGAACCTACCACAGCTGCGCCTAATTCGCTATAAATTCTAGCATTTAAACCAAAGGATAAGTTGGTTCCAAATGTATTGTTGATAATGTAAATCGCATCCTTTAGGTTGGAAGCAATATTCATTTGGGCCGTTGGAGAAATAGGCGCATTGATAGCGCCAAGTCCATTTTCATCAAAGCGCATTCTTATTTGATCGTTGGTTCCAAAATATAATTTGCTGTTTCCAGATGCAGCAATCAAAATAGGACCACTATTGAATATTCGTGCAAGGTGAGCAGAAGAAACTCCGAAGACTGTGACATTTGAAGTCCCCCCATACCTTGAAAAATCGGCCATTGCTACACCATTTTTTAGGTTAACGCCACTCAATGCAGTATCAGAAGGATTTTCAATAATTATTGATAGATTACCAGAACTTCCATCTGTTCCTGCTACATGTAGTTTACCGGTTGGATTAGAAGTTCCAATTCCAATATTCTGAGATATGGCATTGTAAGTAGGTAATAATAGCAATGCAATTAAGAATTTTTTCATAAGTGCTTTTTTAAGATTAGCAAAGTAAACACTGTTTGATTGTATTCCCTTACAAAATCGAACTTTAATTTAATATCATTATTTTATAAATAACAAATATTTTAATTTTATTTTTTATTATTACGCGACCAAGTAAACCAAAATTTCCTTTTTGAAAATTTTTATAAACTATTATGATATTTTATTACCAGTCGCATTTCTTTTATTAATTAGCCAATGTACTTCTGCACTAATATTGTCTCAAAATCAATGATGTTTTTCATATCTTTTTTGTACTTTTGCAGCCCGGTTTTTAAAAACACGCCGGATTAATTTATGGCTGAAAACGAAATTCTTAACCTGTCTGCTGACCAGGCAGACCCAAACGCTGAAGCACAGGAGACTGCTGAAGTAACTGCCACTGCAGATACTGAAGCTACTACAGCGACAACAAATGAACCTGAGCAGGCTATCGAAGTGGTAGCTGGAACTGTTGCAGTAACTGAAGAAGTTGCAGTAACTGAGGACCCAATTGAACAACCAGTAGTTGTTGTAAGAGCTCCAAGAGTTGAAACGCCACATGACGATTTTGACTGGAGTATTGATAAACGCAATGTAAGCACTTACAACAAAGCTGAAAGGGAGAAGTATGATTCGGTGTACGACAACACTTTTGTACAAATCAATGACGGCGAAATCATTATTGGATCTATCGTTGCCTTGACTAAGACAGATGCGGTTATCAACATCGGTTTCAAAAGCGATGGTCTAATTTCTCTCAATGAATTTCGCGACAACCCAGGCCTACAGGTTGGGGACGAAGTAGAAGTCATGGTTGTAGAAAAAGAAGACAGAGCAGGTCACCTTCACCTTAGCCGCAAATCTGCAAGAATGTCCCGTGCATGGGAACGTATTGTTGATGTGCATAAGACCGGAGAAGTTATTACCGGACTTGTTACCAGCAAAACCAAAGGCGGCCTTATTGTGGATGTATTTGGTATGGAAACATTCTTGCCAGGTAGTCAGATTGATGTGAAGCCTGTAACTGATTATGATCAGTTTGTAGGTAAAACAATGGAGTTTAAGGTAGTTAAGATCAACGAGGCAATTAAAAATGCTGTAGTATCTCATAAAGCACTTATCGAAAGTGACATAGAAGCTCAAAGAGCAGAGATTATGTCTAAGCTTGAGAAAGGGCAAGTATTGGAAGGAACCATCAAAAACATCACTGACTTTGGGGCATTTATGGACCTTGGTGGATTGGATGGTTTATTGTACATCACAGATATCAGTTGGGGAAGGATCAACCACCCTACAGAGGTATTGAAATTAGATCAGAGATTAAACGTGGTTGTATTGGATTTCGACGACGACAAAAAACGTATCAGTCTTGGTCTAAAGCAACTTACTCCTCACCCTTGGGATGTGCTGCCTGAAACCATCAAAGAAAATGAAGTGGTAAAAGGTAAAGTCGTTAACATCGAAGATTACGGTGCTTTCCTTGAAATATTGCCAGGAGTTGAGGGTTTAGTTCACGTAAGCGAAATTACATGGGCTAATACACCAATCAATGCGAAAGAATTCTTCAAACTTGGAGATGAGTACGAAGCTAAGATTGTAACTCTTGATAAGGATACTCGTAAGATGAGCCTTTCAATTAAGCAAATGACCGATGATCCTTGGACTGCAATTGAGAATAAATTCCCAGAAGCAAGCAAGCACAAAGGGCTAGTTAAGAACATTACCCCTTATGGTGTATTTGTAGAACTTGAGCCTGGTATTGGTGGAATGATACACATCAGCGACCTAAGTTGGTTGAAGCGTTACAATCATCCAGGAGAATATACCAAAGTAGGTGAGTACATTGATGTAATTATCATGGGTATTGATAAAGAAAACCGCAAACTACAGTTAGGTCATAAGCAACTGGAAGAAGATCCTTGGAATGCATTAGAGGATACTTTTGGAGTTGGAACTATTCATGAAGGTACTATTACTCGTAAAGATGACAAAGGTGCTACTGTTCAATTACCTTATGGATTAGAAGGGTTTGCACCTGCTCGTCATTTGGCTAAAGAAGATGGCAAAAGTGTTGGTGTAGACGAGCATGCGCAATTTATGGTTATTGAATTTGACCGTAATGATAAACGCATTGTTGTAAGCCACACCCGACTTTGGGAACAAGTTATCCAGGAAGAAAAAGATGCTGCTAGAAAAGAGGCAAGAGTAGAAGCTGAAAAAACAACCAAAGCTGTAAAAAGTATACAGACTAAAGTTGAGAAAGCTACTCTTGGTGATTTAAGTGCGCTTGCTTCTATAAAGGAGAAATTGCAACAAGAAGAGGGAGAAGGCGGAGAGAGTAAATAATATTCTAATTTTCCTTGAGTTATATAAATGCCCCCGGTTTCCCGGGGGCATTTTATTTTGGGTTGTACTACTTTTCTTTTAGGTAAGTTATTTTTTTTAAGATGCGGCCACAGGATTTTTATAAAATCATATTACCCGCCTCGGGTCTACTGAAAGGAAATCTTCGCTGTTAACAAAAAATGCTATTATGAGGTAATTTCTAGCTATTATATCTTTGGGGAACAATTCGCAATAACGGAGGAACAAAATGGATGTTGTAATCCCGATATATGTTGAATATTTGTCCTGATAGTTGTTAACTAAGCAGGGGTTTATGGCTGGCACACAAGGCATTGAAAGAATACCCCCACCAAGACTAAAAACGTGCTTTAAGCAACTTACAATTGAATTGATAGCAATTGTAAAGGTTAATTTTTCTTTTGCTACTCAAAGCATCCAAACAATAAAACAAGGAGCCTTAGGGATACTAAAGCTCCTTGTTTTTATTTAGACAAAAAGGAAAGACTTTATACAATAAAAGGATTTACGATAGCCAATACTTCAGACTTTGTTAATGGTTCATCAAATGCTTCGGAGGCTATTTCGTTAGTAAATGACCTTCCGCCTACTGTAAGAATATCTACACCTGCTTGTGTAGTTGCTTCATCACCATTGTAACTTGCTTGCACATAAGCATCGTATGGAGCACCAATGCCACTTTGTTTTAGAGTAACCCAAGGCTTCAAAACAATACCAGAAGGTACTGCACCCGAAGCACCAAGTGCCCTTCTCATTTGCCTAATGTGTGAAGCATGTCTTCCTTCGACAGAATGAATATTCAAAGCAGCAGTTAGTACATCATTATTAGACATCAAAGCTGTAGCCTGCCCTTTATATGCTCTTACACCTGTATCTTCAAAAGTTTGTGCCATTGCCAACTGTATTGCGTAACTAGCTTGGTAGCCGCTAAATGGGCCTGTACCTGAACCATTACCCGCAGTAAAATCAAATGTTGGTTTTGATACAGCCGCAGAACCTAAAACAGTTTTTAAAAATATAACGTGGTTACGCTCATCATTGGCAATTTTAGATAAAGCTCCCTGTGCTGCAGTGGGTATAGTAGCATAAACTGGAGAAGCAACAACATTGCTATAAAACTCAGCTTCCAAATATTCTAGTGTTAAGGCAAAATTTAAAACAGCATTAATGTCTGCTGAAGTTTGTCCATACGCTTTGCTAAATACAGAAGATAAAGCCAAAGGAATTGCAGCCATTGTTAGTTTTCCTGACATGTTTGCAAACCCCTTCATGATATTTCTTCTTGTATCTAATCTTTCATAAACTTCCAGATCTACTTTTTCTATTTCGTTCATTATTTTCGAAAAATTCATAAAATATGGTTTTAAGAGGTTGGTAAATTGCTTGCGTTAAGCTTTGTTTTAATGTAGGTACCGGCTATTGCCAAAACCTCAATAGGTGATTTGGCAATATCTAGTCCATTTGAGTCAACAGAGTCTGCAAATGTTCCATTCATAATAAGATCACGAATAAGTGCAGCATGCCTAGCTTCTACAGAAACAATTTTTCCTGCTAAGTTTAGGTATTTAGGATCGGCAATTAATTTTCCGGCTCCATTATATGCACTTACACCTAAATCTTCAAAAGCCATAGCTGTCGCCAAAACGCTGGCTCTGCTAGAGAAATCAATGCTACTGAAATCAAATTCAAGTGAAGCTATTGCGTTTGAACCTAGAGCAGCTTTAAAAAATTCACGATGTATTACTTCGTGGTCTTTTATGTCATTAAGGTAAGTGTTTTCCAATGATGTAATGCCTGCGTAGGGAGTAATACGAGTTTGAGTATAGAATGCTGCTTCTAATTGTTCTAAGGCATAGGCATAGTTTAAAATGCCCACATCGCCGCTTCCCAAATTAATTCCTTTACCTTCTATTACATCATCTTTGTTACAAGCTGCCGCAACGGTAACAACAGCCATAGACCCTCCAAATAATTTCAGTAAATTTCTTCGTTGTAACCCATGTTGGGTTATTGTTTTTTCCCCTTGTACAGGTGGATCAAAGTTTTCTTTTTGCATGTTTATTTTTTTTATTGAATAATGAAAAGACCTGTTTGAAATAACAAAGACTTTTTACTACACCCTTACAAGAAGGGCATTTAATAAAAGATAATCTGCCATCCTATTGGTTTTTTTTCATGGTGAAACCAATTTTTATTCATATTATATACTTCTTTTTTTTACAAATAGTTTTATATTCTTAAAATAAAGTGATGGATAAAATTGTTGTAAAAAATGTGCGCACAAAATCATCACTATTTGTACTAAAACCCTCAATTAGACCGTAGTTCATTTTAATTTCTTATCTAAAGCGTTTTACATTTTAGCACATTCTTTTTGACAAACTAAAGAATGGTCTAGGTGTGTACGAAGAGCAGGAAGTAAAGAAGCTGCCCATGCTTTTATGTCTAGGTCGGAGCACTCGGTAGATGCTTTTTCAAATAATGCAATTGCATCTTTATGTCCATCTACCATCATCTTGCTAAATTCATTTCCAAAATCATTTCCCGATTTTTGGTTTAGCCTATTATAAGCATCTTGTCCATTATCCGTTTGAGCAGTTGGCAATGAAATATTTTTGGTTTTTGCCATAGCAGTTAATTCGGCCAATGCTTTTGTATGATCGACTTCCATCATTTTACCTAATTCTTTTACATGGTTGGTAGTACCTTTTTGCTGGGCCAATTTTCCTAAGCTTATTTCTTGCCTGTGTATTGCTGCGGCATCTACAAGAAATTGTGCATCTTTTTCATTTTTGTTATCTTCAAATTTTGCATTGTTGTACTCCTCTGCTACATCTTTTGTGTCTTCAGTTTTGCTGTCGTCACAAGATTGTAATCCCAGCATTGCAACAATGAAAAGCGTAGCCAGTAAAATTTTTGATTTGTAATTTTTCATTTAATATTAATATTATTTTATAAATAAATTTCTATAATGTAAAGCTAGAATTCATTATTTGAGTAGGTGTTATACAATTTTTGAGAAAAGTTGTAAGATTTTTAGTGAAGGCAAAATATAATCAATGTGGGCAGATGATAGCTAGCTAAAAGAGCATTGAGGTTTATATTAATTAGAAAAGAAATTCCCCATACTCCCTAAGTGTTCTTATTTAAGAACAGCCTGATTGTTCAAGGACTTACTGCAGTGAGAACTTGAACGTAAGATAAATAGAGGATTGTGACCTCCTGTCGTTGAAACACTTGTAACGCTCATTGGGAAAACAAGCTAATCAATGTTTTCAAAAGCATATTTTTATTGTCTTTATTATCTTTAAAAGAAAATGAAATAGGTTAGGCTACTCTTTTTTCGGAGCAGGTTTTTTTTTAAAAAAAACACAGATAAGAGTACTGCATTTATCTATGCATCGAGGTACCATTATGAACATCTCGAAGAGCGGGGTTTTAGTAGGATTGTAATGAGTAAATCACTTTTTTTCCAATAAATACATATCCAACTTCTCAGCCCATTTTACAGGTATCGTAATTACCTTACCTAAACTATTTTTTCTATTGTTCTATTTCGTTTAATGTGCGATTTGTCCTACATCATATCAAAGTGACTCCAACTTTGCTGTTTCCGATGTTTTTATAAATTGCAAAGCTCGTTGATCTCAGGGTCTATTGCTTTGCTTCTTCAATAGCTAAATGTCACATTCACTTCCTCTTTTGCATCTCATAAGGATACCCGAAACTTCCCAGTTTTTTTTATTTCTAAAATAATTTTATAATAGTTTTCAGGAGACAAAAATCTTTCTTTTAAAAATAAGTAGTCAAAGGGAAATGAAGTAGAATCAAAATTGGTAATGAAATAGGGACTACTATTTAGATCAATATTTCATATGTTTCGTTGAATCCAATTTATTAAAGCAAAAAAAGAGGCTGTCTTGAAAAGGCAGCCTCTCGTATTTTATTTAATTAGCTATTAACCAAATAATCCACCTTTCTTAAGTGTTTTTGATCCTTCTCCAATTTTAAATCCATTGTGGTAAACTTCAATTTTGTAGGTTCCCAATTGATATTTCCCTTCTTGCTTCCAATCAAAACTAACAGGTGTTTTTTTACCTTGCTCGTAAGGGACTAATACTTTATTGGTATAGGTTTTAGTGCCGTCTTCTCTTGTTTCAAATGTGCCACTTCCAGTGGCCATAGTTACAGCTTTTCCGTCTGGACCTGTTACTAATACAAATAGTTCTTTGGTTCCTGTAGGAGATACCCTATTTTCATCAATTTGAAATCCGATTCTTAAAACATCTACTCTTTTGGCTGTAGTTGTTTCTTTTTCTTTACCACTTCCTTTAATGTCAAGCGTAGTGATGTTCATATTGCTGGCATGAAGTGTAGAGGCAATATCTTCTACGTTTTTCTTAGCGGCCTCAGTAGAGTTTAGGTTTTCCTGAAGCTGGCTTTTTTCAGTTGTTAATTGTTGTTTATCTGTAGATAACTGAGTATTCGTGGTGGTTAATTGTTCATTTTCTCCTTTTAAACGCTGAATCTCAGCAAACATATCATCAATTCGGCCATTCAGTTTCGCTATGAGCTCTTTTGCATTTTTGAGGTCGGTGGCAGAAGCATTCTTCTTCTTTGTAAGTCCTGAGATCTGACTTTTTAGTCCATCTATTTCTACTTGCCTTTCAGCTAGCGCACCTTGCAATTGAGTATTACTTCCAGTTGCGGAATCCAGCCTTGCTAAAGCTACATCATATTCATTCTGAATTTCATTGCGCGCAGAATCAACATTGGTATACTGCGTTTGCAATTGTTCAATTGAGTCGGAAGTTCTACTTTTATCCCAAATAAGGTAACCCCATGTACCAAGTAAGATTGCAATAAGAACTCCAATTACAATTTTTAGCTGGTCATTCTTTGGAGCAGATTGTTGTGGACTAATCGATGTGTTTTCTGAATTGTACGCCATTTTTTTTTGTTTATTTTTATAAAATTAAAAGAGATATTAAATGAGTATAAGTAATCTACATTCTTTATTTGATTTGTTTTTGATAGACATAGAAACAGTTCCTCAGTTTATCGATTATGTTCATCTTCCTGTTGATGTGCAAAAGTTATTCATTGACAAGGTTTCAAAAACAATGCCAGATGGATTTGATTATCAGGAAGCATATCATCATCGTGCAGGTATACTTGCCGAATTTGCAAAGGTAATCTGTATTTCAACAGGTTTTTTTTACAAAGATACTGGTGACAGAATTTGCTTGCGAATTAAAAGCATTTATGGCAATAATGAACAGGAATTGCTAAATGAGTTTATAGAATTAACCAATCGCTTTAGGTTAACAAAGCCAAAATTTGAATATGCCGGACATAATATAAGAGAATTTGATATACCATTTTTGTGTAGAAGAATGATGGTCAATCAAGTGGAATTACCTTCTTACTTGCAAATTTATGGTGCAAAGCCATGGGAAATAAAGATGACTGACACCCTTCAATGGTGGAAATTTGGCGATTATAAAAACTATACTTCTCTACATTTATTGGCATGTACACTAGGAGTGCCTACTTCAAAAGATGACATAGATGGTAGAATGGTTCAGGATGTATATTACAAAGAAAGCAACCTACAACGTATTGTAAATTATTGCCAAAAAGATGTGGTTGTGGTTGGTAGATTAATTCAGCGATTCAAGAGCCTGCCAATGTTGGAAGATGAGCATATTTTTATCGTAGATTAATGTACTCCAATCATTTTGTTGCTCACTATTGATATTTTTTTTACTATTCTATTATTTTTTGAAGTTTGATTTTATTAAAATCGAGATTACCAATATAACATTGATTTTGCTTTAATTTAATTTGCATATAAAATTATCGAAATTAAAGTTCATTCAGCATATAATTAAGCCAAATCGAATTCACCTTTATTCCTTTTTAAATCTGCATATAAATGCTGAATCAAACCGTCAACAAGTCCAATTTTTGGAACATAAATATCAGTAGCATCCGCCCAGCGCATCACCGCAATATATATTTGTAATGCAGGAATTATTACGTCTGCCCTATCTTCCCTAAGCTTATATAGCCTCATTCTATCTTTTAAAGAAACACTATAGATTTCTCTATGAAAATCTTTTAAAAAATCTAGGGTCAACGATTTACCTTCTTTCTTTTTACTCATCGAAAATATCTTATTAATATTTCCACCGCTTCCAATAGCTACTATCTTCTGAATTCCTTTTGTTTTTGTTTTAATTACTTCCTTCATTTCGTTCCATTGTTCATCTTGCACTTGATTTTTAAGCAATCTGATTGTTCCAATATTAAACGATTGCTTATACTGCAATTTTCCTTCGCCAAAAAAACTTAGCTCTGTACTGCCTCCACCCACGTCTATATAAATGTAAGTGTTATCAGAGTCCATATTTTCGGCTACATGGTTTTCGTATATTACGGTTGCTTCCAAATCGCCGCTAATTATTTCAATTTCTAAGCCTGTAGCTTCTTTAACTTGTTGTATTATTTCTAAACTATTGGCAGCATCCCGCATGGCACTTGTAGCACATGCCTTTACATGATCTACCTTGTAGACCTTTAATAGGCTACTGTATGCTTTCATGGCATTAATAATCATTTCCGTTTTTTCAGGAGAGATGAACCCTTTTTCAAATACATCAAAACCCAACCTTAGTGGCACTCGCACAAGGTTTAGTTTGCTAAAAAAAGGTGGATGACCTATTCCCTCAATTACTTCAGCGATTAATAATCTTGAAGCATTACTTCCGATGTCTACAGCAGCTAGTATCAATGCGCTTTGGTTTTAATAATGATGCGAAAGTAATTCACTTAGTCAATGTTTATTTTTTCCATTTTTCAGTAGCCTTGTAGTACAACTGCATGGCATCTGGCGTTAATTCAAAATAAAAAATTCCAGTTGCTAAAATAGCAGTAAATGTAATGCTTCTTCCAATTATGGCATTTAATCCGTGCATATTGCTAAAAAATAACCATGTAGCGCTAAATGCTACCCCCGCAAGTAAAATAGAATAAACAGTTTTTATATTGAAAGGCTGCATATTAAATTTCCTCCTGAGGTATTCAAACCGGATATAGTTATAAATGGTGTAAGATATAACTTCAGCATAAGCTGAGCCAATAATGCCATAAGTTTTGATAAGGAAATAGGTAAGTGGGATGCGGAAAGCAAGTAATATAACACCGCTAATAAATTCAAATCTCCAGAAAGTAGAAGTTCCAATAATAATATTGTTTACGCCTGTTCCTGCATCTATTAAACGGGCTATACCTAAAACAAAAATGACCGAAATGCCTGCTTTGTATTCTTCTTGTATGCTAAATACATCGAAAGCATCATAAATATTCAACCAAATATTTGCAAATATGAAAATGCCCATCAATAATAAATTGATGCAACTTCTCCCGTATATCCTGTTTATTTCTTTATAGTTCTTATCCTTCCAAGCCTGTGATAATATGCCTGTCGATATGGATTGTACACTACGTTGGGGCACTTGAACCAAGTTGGCTGCAAACTGCGCCAACGTAAAAACGCCAGTACTTCCTAGTCCTTTTAGGCTAGAAATAAGTAAGGTATCAATTGTTTGCGAAACTACATTGACCATCACACCTCCTGAGGTAAGGCTCCACATCGCAAACATTTTTTTCTTAAACCTATTGGTTACTTTACTTGGGCTAAATGTAATGTATAGCTTCTTAAGCTTGACTATATAAAGTAGGATAATGATAAATAGTATAAGATAAACAAATGCAAAAAGCTGAATGAATGAATTGAAATCAACAAGTTTGCATAGGTATAAAATAATCAATAACAAAATCAGGAAACGCATCCCGGTTTCTTTGAGAGTATTTGATACAACTGTTTTGTGTAAGCACCAGCAAAAAGCCTCCAGCACAGAAAAGAATAACATGCCAAATCCGAACAAAAAAATCAAATAATAATACTCTAATATAAGAGGTGATCGCTGAATAAATTTTTTGACAACCAACGGTTCCAACAAATACCCCCCTATAAGGACCAAAACAAAACCGATGAGCGATCCAAGCAATGTCCATGTAAGCAGATCGTTTTTTTTATCGTCTAAATTGTCTTTGTAATAGGGATAAAACTTAAACATTACAGGCAGAATGCCTAAGCTTCCAAAGACAAAAATATTCTGCCCTAAATCGTAGAATACTCTGGTGAGTCCATATTGTTCCGGAGTGAATGAACCTGTGCGGGTAAAGAAATAGGTGTTGACTGCTCCAATAAAAAATCCAATGTAAACCAATGAACTACTAAGAATAGCCTGTTTTCGAATATTAGCCATCAATGAATTTTGGTGAAAATTAGTGTTTTGCTTTTACTTGTTTCAATTCAATGTAGTATCTCTTTTCAACAAGCGGTGCAAAAGCATCCTTAATATCAGTATTTGGAAGCGTTATTTCGCTCCAACTTTGTTGAATGGGGATAGAAATCCTGCTGCCATTTATGATCAAATTAAGGGGCATTCTAAAGCCGTTTACCACGTTCTGCCAGCGGGTAAACAACTTCTTATTATTTTTAGAGATATAGTATTCTAATACCGGCACTTGGGTTGCTCTCAGGTATTGATCGAATATTTTTGAAAAATCTATTCCGCTATTTTTTGAAATATAGCTTTCTATTTGTTTGGTTGAAACAGTCTGATGATAAAAGGTTTTGTTTAAGCCTCTCAAAATATTTCTAAATATAGAATCATTGTTAATCGTATTCCTTATTAGGTGTATCATGTTACCTGCTTTGTAATACATGTCAATGCTTCCTTCCTTGTTTACGCCATAATTTCCTATGATTGATCTGTCATTTTTAATTCTCTTTCTTATGCCAAAGCAATATTCATCTCCAGCAAGGCTTCCCGAAAGGAATGAAGTAAATAGCGTTTCACTATAATTTGCAAAACCTTCATGAATCCACATGTCAGCTATATCTTTTGAGGTAATATTGTTGCCAAACCATTCATGTGCACCTTCATGTTCTATAATAAAATCCCATAATAATCCCCAACCTGTTTTACTTAGATCTTTTCCATTATAACCATTTTGGAATTTATTTCCATAAGCGATGCCACTTTGGTGTTCCAGGCCCAAAAACGGGGTTTCTATTAATTTATATCCGTCTTCATAAAATGGATACTTACCAAACCAAAACTCCTGATTTCTGATGATGGGTTTTACTTGAACAAAATGTTTTTTCGAAGTATCCAAGTTGTAATTGAGCACCCAATATTGAAGATCGAGTACGCCATTTTCACCATTCAATGTATCGTTCCAATTGACATATTTTCCAATATTCATCGTCACGTTGTAAGTGTTGATTGGGTTAGTGACTTCCCATTTCCATTTTTTTAGTCCATTGCCAAATGGGGCAACCTCAATTAACCTTCCATTACTGATGGCAGACAATGTATCTGCAACTACGATGTTTACAACTACACCACTGTCGGGCTTGTCACTTTGGTGATCTTTGCATGGCCACCAGGCACTTGTACCAATGCCTTGAAAGGCTGTAGCGATAAATGGCCGTCCCAAAAGGTCTTCTTTCCATACTATGCCGCCATCCCAGGGAGGATTTTTTGCAGAAAATGGAACGCCATGATAGAAGAATGTAAGTTGGCGAATACCAGGAGCAATTTTATAAATGGCAAGGCTATCTCTGTGAAAAATAAAGCACACATTATTTTCTTGAATGTAGGCGACCTTGTTGTTATTTTGGTCTAAAACGCTATCCATTATCAAGGGTTGTTGAAGGTCTATCTGCATCGTTTTTACAGACACTGATTCAAACCAGGTCATTATCACCTTACCAACAAGCGAATGGTTTGCAATATTCGGTTGAAAGGTAATGTCATATTTGAGCACATCCCAGCCTTGCCTGTATTTTGTTATACTACCTCTGAGTGTATCGTATTTTGTAAATATTTTCTTTTCTTTCAATAATTGTGCATTGGAAGAATGAAAGGAAAATATTGAAATGATGAAAAACGATAAATAATGTTTCATTGCAGGCAAATATCTGAACATATGATTTGTAAATTAGGGGTATTATTAAAGGCAATCATTGTTTTATGCAATAATTGTGGAGCATTCCGCTTATAAGTTCATATTTGTGTTTGATTTTGTAAAAAAATAATAATGTGGGAAGCATATAAAAAAGGATTTAAGGCCTATCTACAGTTGGAAAGATCTTTGAGTGATAATTCGATAGAGGCATACTTGCGTGATGTGGATAAGTTAACTACTTACTTATTAGTTAACCATCAAAAGAAGAGCCCGGCTGAATTAGATTTGAAAACATGCCAATCGTTTGTAAAATGGGTAGGAGAATTAGGTATGACAGCAACTTCCCAAGCAAGAACTATTTCAGGGATTAAAGGATTTTATAAATATTGTCTGATAGAAAATATTTCTCAAGTAGATCCAACATCATTGTTGGAAGCTCCAAAACTAAAAAGAAGCTTGCCAGATACCCTGAGCTTCATGGAAATTGAATCTGTAATAGGAGCAATAGACCAAAGTAAGCCGGAAGGGGTTAGGAATAAGGCCATTTTGGAAACAATGTATAGTTGTGGTTTGCGGGTTAGCGAAATTATTAATCTCCAAATCAGTTGTTTGTACATGGATGTTGGCTTTGTAAGGGTAATTGGGAAAGGAAACAAAGAAAGATTGGTACCAATAGGATCTGAGGCAATAAAATATATTAAGATATATAAAGACAATGTTCGAGTACATATTCCTATAAAAAAAGGATGTGATGATTATCTTTTTTTGAACAAAAGGGGCGGGCAATTATCAAGAGTAATGATTTTTTATATTATAAAAGAGCTTGCTGGTAAAGCTGAAATCAATAAAAATATTTCTCCGCACACCTTTCGGCATTCTTTTGCTACACATTTGGTAGAAGGTGGTGCAGACCTTAGAGCGGTACAGGAAATGTTGGGGCATGAGAGTATCACTACCACTGAGATTTATACCCATCTAGATCGAGATTTTTTAAGAAACACCCTCCAACAGTTTCATCCTGCATTTAATCGATGATTTATGTTGCCAACATTTGTTGTGGATAACCATTTATTTATTTGCTATATCAGGCATCAGCTTTAATTATTTCTGTATCTTCAATTTCAATTGATTTTGCTTATTGTATTATTTTTCTAAACCCCTTCTTATGAGACTGCTTCTTCTCACCTTTTTAGTGTTTTTATTTAATTTATCAACATTCGCTCAAACTGACATTGTTATTGGAACAGGAACAGCAGGCAACTCTGCATCCAATTATCCTGCACCATTTCAGGATTATTATGAAGGAAGCAGGGCTCAATACCTATTTACTGCTGCAGAATTAACCAGTGCGGGAATGAGCGCCGGCAACATCAGTTATATTAAGTTTGAAGTGACTGGATTAAATACTTTTTCCGGTTCTATTGAGCAATATCAGGTTGGAGTTGGTACCACAACAAATGGTAGCCTTACAACTACGACGTGGGAAACAGGTACAACTCCTGTATTCGGGCCTGTAAATTATGTTCCTGTTTTAGGTACGAATACGTTAACCTTTGCTACACCATATTTCTGGAATGGTACTGATAACCTTGTTATTGAAATATGTAATGGAGATCCCGGTAATGCAACTTCTGTTACATACACCGATAATGTAAATGTTCCATGGACAACAGGTTTATCCTTTAACGGATCGCATACTTATAGGTCGGATAACCTTGGTAATCTATGCGGCACAACCAATGTACTTAGTTATGGTACTCCGACCAGCAGGCCAAATCTTACATTTGGATGGACTGTTGCGACTACTACTGGCTGCTATTCTCCTACATCCATTATAGTTTCTGGTGCAACTACAACTGGTGCTTCTGGTAGCTGGAGTGCCCCTTTATCTGGTACCACCCCAGTACAATACAACTGGGAGGTTAGATCAAGCGGTGCAGCAGGAAGCGGAAGTACAGGATTGGCAGCAAGTGGAAATAGTACAACTAATTCAGCAACCATTACTGGCTTAGCTTCTGCAACAAATTATACATTATATGTTCGTTCTGATTGTGGAAGCAGCAATACAAGTGTTTGGAGTGCTTCACAGTTGTTTAGTACACTTTGTACGCCAGCTACTATTCCATATACTGAAAATTTCGAATCTGCAGTAATTCCTTCTTTGCCTGTTTGTATGTCAAAAGAAAATGCCGGTTTGGGAAATGAATGGAATATTGTCACCAATCCGGGTTTTGGGTTCACTACTCAGGCAATGAAATATGCTTATAATTCTACCAATGCTGCCAACGCATGGTTTTATACCAAAGCATTGAACTTAACTGCCGGCACTTCTTACAGGCTAACCTTTAACTATGGTAATAATGACAACACATATGTAGAAAGCCTTGAAGTGAAATATGGCACCGATGCGTTGTCTACCTCTATGACTGATTTAATTGTTGATTATCCAGCTATTAATAACGCTGCAATATCTTTATCTAACACAGATTTTACGCCAACAACTACAGGCATTTATTTTATAGGATTTCACGTTTATTCTATACCTGATCAGTTTGATTTGTATGTAGATAATATTTCAGTTACAATAACGCCTACTTGTGATGTGCCGGCTAATATTTCGTCATCCAATCTTTCTTCAACCGGGGTACAACTAGATTGGAACACACCAGCAATTGGTACTCCAACGGCATATAGTATTTACTATAGTACAAATAATACACTGCCTACAGGTTCAACTACTCCTCAAGTAAATGTAACTGTTACCACAGCTACTATTACCGGATTGACGCCAGCAACAAAATATTATTATTACCTGAGAACCACATGTGGCACTTCAGGAAATAGTACTTGGACAGGAATAGACAGTTTCACAACAAAATGTGTTGGTGTTACAAATTTCTCGGAAAATTTTGATGCAGTTGTTTCTCCTGCTTTGCCAACTTGCTGGGCTAGGGTAGGAACGGGGGGAGATGTGTACACTCAATCAACCAATTTCAACTCCGGTCCTAATACTGTGTATTTATCTTCTTCAAGCACAACGAGTATGGGAATGCTGGCAATGCCTCCATTGTCTAATGCTGGTGCTTCAACTCATAGACTTGTATTTAAAGCAAGGGGTCAATTCTCACCTAATATTAATCTTGAAGTAGGATACCTAACCGATCCTTCAGATTCATCTACATTTAATTTGTTACAGACAATCGTAGTGACAACAACATCTTACTTAACCTATATTGTAGAACCGGGTAATGCTCCAGGAACAGCAGAAGTGCTAGCGTTTAGAAATTCAGGATCTCCAGCATATCCGGTTTTGATAGACGATGTAATATGGGAAGCTATTCCTTCGTGTTTAAATCCAACAAGCCCTGTAGTTTCAAATATTAGTACAACAGGTGCTCAAATCGATTGGTCGCCTCCAACTAGTGGCACCCCAACCGGATACCAAATTTATTACAGCACCAGTAATACATTGCCTAATGCTTCAACTACTCCGAGCGTGACTGGTATTACTACTACAACAGCCACCGTTGCGGGTTTGATTTCTGCCACTAAATATTACTTCTTTATAAGGTCAGATTGTGGTACAGCTGGCAAAAGCGCCTGGACGGATATTGATAGTTTTTCTACGGCATGCAGTGCAGGTACTGTTCCTTATTCAATTGATTTTGAAGGCGCATTAGGGTTGCCTATATGTACAGCTGTTGAGAATGCAGGAACAGGAAATCTTTGGTTCGTAGTGAATAATCCGGGAAATGGGTTTACAACAAATGCGCTTAGGTATGCTTTTAGTTCGACTAGCCCGGCAGATGTTTGGTTCTATACAAGGGGTCTTACATTAACAGCAGGAACTTCTTACAGGCTTAAGTTTAAATACGGCAATAATTCTACAACTTATGTAGAAAGTATGGAAGTGAAGTATGGCAGTAGTCCATCGGCTTCTTCCATGAGTGACCTGGTTGTTGATTATTCGAGTATTACAGGGGCAACATTATCTCAATCTACAACTGATTTTGTGCCAACTACAACCGGGGTATATTACCTTGGCTTTCATGCTTACTCAATAGCTGATCAATGGAATTTGCATCTGGATGATATTTCAATTGATTTAACTCCGGCATGTAATGAGCCAATTAATTTATTTGTTGACCCAACGCTTACAACAACCACCACAGCTTACCTTACATGGGATCCACCTACTACAGGCACTCCAACCGGCTATGATTTGTATTATACAACTTCAATCGTTCCGCCTACTTCAACAACAACTCCCAATATTTCTGGTCTTACACTTCCATTCTATCCTTTTACAAACCTAACACCTGCAACCACTTACTTTGTATATGTGAGAAGCGTGTGCGGTGCAGCTGGGGCAAGTACATGGAGTTTAAGGGATACAATTAATACCAGCTGTGTGGCTGTCGCTTCTTTTACCCAAAACTTTGATGGAGTGACTGCTCCAGCTTTGCCAAATTGCTGGGCTCAGGTCGGGCAAGCCGGTTTGTTGAATACCCAGGCTACAACTGCATCTTCTTCCCCAAACACACTATATATTTATTCTGGTGCTGCTTTCGATATAGCTATGGTCTCATTGCCGCCTGTGACTTCTGCTAGCACCGCTGACCATTTCTTGCAGTTTGATGCCCGTGCCAATTTTACAGCGGGTGGTGTCATTCAATTTGGCTACCTAACAACTCCAACAGATCCTTCAACATTTGTATTCATTGATTCAATTATTGCTTCAACAACTACTTATCAGCCATTTACATTATTGCCCGGTCAGATTCCTGGTACAGGTGATGTAGTTTTTGCATTAAGACATTCTGGTAGTCCTGCTAGAAGTGTTTTAATAGACAATGTACAATGGGCTGCTTTGGTGCCTGTAAAACTAGTGTCTTTTAATGGCGAAAGGCAAGAAGGTATAAATTTACTATCATGGTCAACAGCAAATGAGCAATCAAATAAAGGGTTTGAAGTACAAAGATCCATTGATGGTATTCATTTTGAAACAATCGGATTTGTAGCATCTAAAACATTTGGTGGCAATTCAACTTCATTGCTAAACTATTCCTATAAAGATGAAAATCCATTTACTGCGCTTACTTATTATCGGTTGAAGCAGATTGATAAAGATGGAAGGTTTAAAAATTCAAATGTAATTTCAATTAAAGGCATTAGGGTAAATCAGATTTCTTTGGAAGGCATTTATCCAAATCCTACAGCTTCAGGATTAAACATCGTGATGTCCTCTCCGGTTAACGAAATTGTTCAATTAATTATCACTGATTTGACGGGCAAAATACTTATTAACCAAAGAAGGCAATTAATGGTTGGCGACAATAAATTTACCATTAATGTTGAACCATTAGCTAGTGGTACTTACATTATAAAAGCTATTTGTAACAATGGTTGCGAAACCAGTAAAATGAAATTTATTAAGAATTCGAAGTAGAGTATCATAACTCAAGGGTAACGGGCTGCTTTTTCTAAAGCGGCCCTCTTTTTTTGCTGCTTAACCTGTTTCAATTCTGCACATAGTGTTCGTTATCGGACATTTATTATCATCAGGGTTGCACGTAAATATTTGATTATTAATTTATTGTTAGTTGGCACCTCTATTGATACCATTAAGAAACAATTCAGTGAACATGTGCTATTCCTTTTCGAAAAAAATTTCCTCTTCATTATTTCTTACTGCGATATTTATGGCAGCTATTTTATTAATCAACAGCACAATAGGCAAGCACAACCCCCAATTGTCAAATGAAACAAGGCCTGTTAACGAAAGTGAGTTGCTATTTACGCTAAAAGGATTTTGAGTAAAATATTATTCCCTTATCTAAATTTCTAGTCTTCATTATCCTGCGAAAGCTCCATCAATCCGAATGTGGCTTTTTTTATTTTCTGAAAAAATCGTTTTCAAAAACAAACTAGTTGTACGATATCGGACAATTTTGAGAATATGAATTGAATTAACCTGTTGAATATCAGATCGTTTTGTTTGGCACTCCTCTTGGAACTAATTTGGAAATATAACCTGCATGGATAAAGTAATTGGCAAAGAAGTAGTACAGAAAAAAAAGAGAAGTACGGTATTTACAATCATTATTGTTTTGGTGCTTTTAGCTGTTGCTGTTTTCTTTTTAAGGGCATCTATATCTACTACTCTTTCCAGGCAAAGCATAACTACCGCAGTAGTTGAGATGGGTAGTATCGAAAATACAATGACTGCTTCGGGTGAAATAGTCCCTGAATTTGAACAGGTTATAACCAGCCCAATCAACGCATCTATTCAACAAGTAATACTAGATGCTGGCAGCAAAGTAAATGTTGGTCAATCGGTGCTTACACTTGATAAGCAGGAAACTGAGATGGAATTTACGAAGCTTCGTTTTCAACTAGAGTCAAAGCGTAACAATATTAAAAAGCTGCAATTGGAATTGAATAAGAGTTTTTATGATATTCAGTCAAATGACAACATAAAGAAGCTAAGAATAAGCAGCCTTGCAGCAGCAGTAGAAGATGCAAAAAGATTGTTCAAAGCAGGAGGCGGTACAAGAGAGTCCATTGAACAAGCTGAATTAGATCTTAAGATTGCCCAATTGGAAAAGAAGCAACTTGAAAATGAAATACTCAGCAAGCAACAGACCATGAAAGTGGATATTCGGGAAGCAGAAATAGCAGCCAAAATACAGGAAGCGGACCTTGCAGAACTACAAAGAAAATTGCAACAGGCAAACATTATTACAAGCAGGGCAGGAGTAATGACATGGGTAAACAAAAACATTGGCTCAGTAGTAAGAGAAGGAGAAGTACTTGCGCGGATTGCAGACCTCGGAAGCTATAAAGTGACCGGTACTATCTCAGATACCTATCTCAATGATTTGAGCGTCGGTTTGCCAACCATCATAAAAATAAACGATTCAACAGTAAGAGGAATAGTGATCAATATTCATCCTTCTATACAGAACAACATTGTTTCATTTGATGTTCAATTGGATCAGAAGAACAGCCACCTCTATCGGCCCAATATGAAAGTTGAGGTTTTTTTAGTAACCAACAAAAAAAGCAATGTCATGAGGGTTGCAAACGGAGCGGCTTTCAAAGGAGGAAGTACGCAAGATATTTTCGTTGTGAATGGAGACAAAGCTCAAAAACGTACAGCAAAAATTGGACTTTCCAACTTCGATTATGTTGAGATTATGGACCAGGTAAAACCCGGAGATGAAATCATTACATCGGATATGAGTTCGTATGTAAATTCTAAGGAAATAACCATCAAAAACAAATAGGATGAACCCTAAAATAATAGCCATTGTCTTTCTTTTTGCTTTTGAGGGTTTATACTGCCAAACCAAAGATACCACCCGCCTTACTTTATACCAGGTAATTGAAATGGCAAAAAGTAAATCTATAGCTGCAAAGCAAGCGGGTACACAATTGCAAACCAAATATTGGGAGTGGAGGACTTTTCGCAGCAATTTTAAACCACAGCTTTCATTGAACGGTATTTTGCCCGGCTATACCAAATCTTTTCAGGAAGTAGTGCAACCCAATGGCACCATAGATTTTCAGCCTGTCAGGAATAATAATTCATCTTTAAATCTTGCCCTGAGCCAAAGCATAGCAGCTACCGGCGGTACCGTATTTGGAACAACGCAGATACAACGGTTTGATGATTTTGACAGAAAATTGCAGTTGTACAACGGAGTACCATATGCCATTGGGTATAGCCAACCACTCGCCATGTTTAATGCGCTAAAATGGGAGCAGAAAATCGCACCATTAAAATACAATGAAAGCCGGCAGGCATACATAGAGTCGATGGAACAGATCGCAATAAAAGGTACAGGTTATTTCTTCGATCTTTTGCTGGCGCAAGTGAATCTTACAATTGCAGAAACCAACTTGATTAATACGCAAAACATCCGCCGGATTGCAGACGAAAAATTTGATATGGGGAAGATTGCAAGGAATGAAATTTTACAATTGGAATTGGAGCAATTAAAAGCACAAAAATCTGTTGGAATTGCCAAGCGTGATATGGAGATTGCCGCATTAAACCTAAAATCATTTACCGGATTGGGAAGCGCTGAAAAGATTGTTTTATTAGTTCCCGGCCAAATTATTCAGACAGAGATAGATGCTGATAAAGTATTGACTGAGGCCATGGCAAACAGGTCGGACGCTATCGCTTTTTTGAGGCGGATAACAGAAGCAAAGAGAGATGTTGCCAAAGCTAAAGGAGACAATGGATTAAACGCCAGTCTTACTGCTCGTTTTGGTTATGCTAAAAGTGCGGCGAACATTGGCAAAGTCTATCAATCACCACAAAACCAACAACAGTTTCAGATAGAATTTGATATTCCGATTATGGATTGGGGCCGGTCAAAATCGAGGATGAAAACAGCAGAAGCCAATCGCCAGTTTACTGAGTATGCAGTAGAGCAGGACAAGCAAAATTTTGCGCAGGAAATTTATACGCAGGTTACCTTATACAAAATGATGAAAGAGCAAATGATATTGAATGCCAAAGCAGATAGCATTGCGTCGGAGAAATACCAAATTGCAAAAGATCGGTACGTGTTGGGAAAAATGAGCATTACGGACTTAAGCATTGCCTTTCAGGAAAATGACCAGGCTAAGAGAGATTACATATATGGTTTAAAAGATTTTTGGAGTTCCTATTATCAGCTCCGTTATTTAAGCCTTTATGACTTTGAACAACAACAAAAAATTATTTATAAAAATTAAAAGAACGCACATGATAACTTATGAAACTTCAGAAAAATTGGCTAGCGAAAAATCACTTAACTCAAAAACAAATACCATGATCAGGCTTTCAAATATCCACAAAGTTTACAGGACAGACACCATAGAAACGTTGGCACTCAATAATATTGACCTCAATGTAGAAAAGGGAGCGTTTCTTTCTATAATGGGTCCCTCAGGATGTGGCAAAAGCACTTTGCTCAACCTGATGGGGTTGTTGGATGCACCTAATAAAGGCGAAGTGACGATAGACAATGTTCAAACTATTAATTTAAGAGATAAAGAACTCGCTGCTTTTAGAAATAAAAAGATTGGTTTTATTTTTCAGAGCTACCATTTGATCAACGACTTAAAAGTGCTGGACAATGTTGAGTTGCCATTATTATATCGCAAGTCTTCTGCCAAAGAAAGAAAGCAATTGGCCAGTGAAGCCCTGGAAAAGGTTGGATTAAGTAATCGGATGAAACATTTTCCTACACAATTGTCAGGTGGTCAAAAGCAACGGGTGGCTATTGCCCGTGCCATAGTTGGTCAGCCTGAAATAATATTGGCCGATGAACCAACAGGTAACCTGGACAGTGCTATGGGAAATGAGATCATGGATATACTGCTTCATCTTAATGCTGATTATGGAACCACCATTGTAATGGTAACGCATGATGAACAAATGGCCCGCAAAACCCATAAACTCATCAGACTGTTTGATGGTTCTCAAGTCATGTAGGTTCTATTTTTTTTACAGAATTAATATTCAACAAGATGCTTAAAAATTATTTTATTATAGCGATAGCGGTGCTTAAAAGGCGTAAATTTTTCACATTCATCAGCCTTTTTGGTATCAGTTTTACGCTCACCATTCTCATGGTGGTCACTGCTTTTATAAATCACGTTATAAGTCCTGATTATCCTGAAATAAATCGAAGCAAGTCTTTGTATGTTGCTTTTTTAAGACAAGAAAATACTAAGGAAGGTTGGGCAAATCAATCACCGGGTAGCTACTACTATTTTGATCATTATGTCAACAAAATGAAGACGCCGGATAAGGTGGCCATTTCTACTTTGTTTGCTGCAAGCAATACCTATGTAAACAATAAGAAAATCCTGGTAAATCTGAAATACACCAATGCGGATTACTGGAAAGTTTTAGAATATCATTTTTCTGAAGGAAAGGCATTTGGAGAACGGGAGATAGGCAATAGCGAAAAAGTAGCGGTCATTTCTGAACAAACCAAAGAGCAATATTTTGGAAAAGATGTGAATGCTGTTGGTAAGTATATTGAAACGGATAATATACAATATAGGGTGGTGGGTGTTGTTCAAAATGTGCCAATGACTATGCCATACATATATGCCGATATGTATTTGCCATATACCGTTTCCAAAGCAGGTTATCAATCAACTGAATTGACTGGTAATTACATTGGAATATTGATGGCTAAATCTGAAAGTGATGTTCCGAAAATGGCGCAGGAGTACGAAGCATTGGTCCCAAAAGTATCACCATTGAATAAAGGATTTGATGTGCTGGAGACTCAAGCAGATCCTTATCTGGCAACTTTTACCAGGCAAATGATGGGCAGCAATAATGATAGTGGTGTAGCTTCTTTTGTACTCATTGTTTCTTTGCTTGCTTTATTATTTATGTTGCTCCCTACGCTTAATTTAATCAACATTAACATTAGCAGAATAATGGAGCGATCGTCAGAGATTGGCGTTAGAAAAGCATTTGGTGCAAGTGCTTCTACATTAGTTTATCAGTTTATAGTTGAGAATGTCATTTTCACCTTTATTGGTGGAGCTATTGGTGTTTTACTTTCTTACATAGCTATTAGTACCATCAACAGCAGTAACCTGATTGAACATGCCCAATTGAAAATGGATACCAATGTATTAATCATTAGCTTCTTTGCTTGTCTTGTTTTTGGATTACTCTCAGGCGTTTATCCGGCATGGCGCATGTCAAAATTGCACGTTGTTAACGCATTAAAAGCTTCTTAATTACTATTTTAAAACTATTATATGCTTACTCATTTATTTAAATTGATCTGGAATAAAAAGAAACAGAATTTCCTGATGATTACAGAAATGTTTGTTTCCTTTCTTGTCATTTTCGCTGTGTTTTCTATGCTCGTCTATAAATATAATAATTACAAAGTCCCTGTTGGATTTGATTTTAAGGACGTGTGGGTGGTAAATTATAATGATGCCATCAAACCTGTAGATGCAGACTCTGTTGCCCTATATATGAACAATATCAGGCAATCGCTGAAGTCGCTTCCGGGGGTAGTTGATGTATCATTTGCCAGTGGCAACGTTCCTTTTTCATTCAATACAAACAATACGGAATTAAACAACAATGGTAAAAAGTATCGTTCCAATATTTTTACTGTAGAGGCCAATTATGCTTCTTTATTCAAAAACAAAATGATAGAAGGCAGGTGGTATGATAAATCGGATATTCCTGCAAAACCGTTTCCGATAGTTATCAATCAAACGCTGAAAAGGGAGATATTTGGAAATGAAAACGCTCTGGGTAAAACGATTATTCAGGACAAAGAAAAACTGAAGATAATTGGTGTAGTTGCAGATATGAAAGACAGGGGCGAATATGAAACTCCTGAGGCAGGCTATTTCAATTTGGCAGATACGGGGGCTTATAAATGGAATAGTACTATTCTGGTTCGGGTGCAGCCTGATGTTGATGCTGCTTTTGAGGCTAAGTTATTTAAAACACTTAACAATGTTATTTATAATGCCAATATAGAAATAGAGCATTTTGATGATAAGGAAGAAAGAAAGAATAAAATAAGTCTGGTGCCATTAATTATTTTAGTAGTAGTGGCGGGTTTTCTAATTATTAATGTTGCTTTGGGTTTGTTTGGTGTATTGTGGTACAATATCAGTAAGCGGCGGGGCGAGATTGGGTTGAGAAGGGCAATTGGGGCATCCGGAAATATGATAGCCAAACAGTTAATTGCGGAAGCGCTTATATTAAGTACTTTATCGTTGTTATTGGGGTCTTTTTTCGCTATTCAATTTCCATTGATGAATGTGTTTGATATGCCTTCGCAGGTTTATTATACTGCAATGCTTTTAGCCATCATTTTTATTTATCTATTGGTATTGGTTTGTGCATTGTACCCGGGTAAGCAGGCCGCAGCTATTATGCCTGCAGTAGCTTTGCACGAAGATTAAAAATTGAATATTTTATTATGTTCACCTTTCCTTTATTACCTTCGACTTTGTTGTATGATATTAATTATTGATGATGATATTGCAGTTAGAACTTCTCTCCAATTGTTGTTGGAGCAGACCGGCTTTTCAACTTTTTCAGTTGGAAAACCTGATGCTGCAATGTCTATAGTAGCAAAAGACAAACTTCAACTTATTATTCTCGATCTCAATTTTTCCATTGATACATCAGGAAATGATGGAATGCAGTTGCTTGAAAAAATCAGAAATATCAACAACCATGTTCCTATTGTACTCATTACAGGTTGGGGAACTATTCAGCTTGCAGTAAAGGGAATGAAATTAGGTGCGAATGATTTTATTAATAAGCCATGGAATAATGACCACTTTCTGCAAACGGTAAATACCTTGCTGGATTTGTCTGATAAGAAAACTGAGAAGCAAAGCCGCAAACAATTGGATGCATTGTACGACTTCAGCCACATTATAGGCGAGGATGGAAAAATGTTAGAGATTTTGGAAACAATTGGCAGAGTATCAGCTACAAATGCGCCTATATTGATCATGGGGGAGAGTGGGACAGGAAAAGAATTGATAGCTGAAGCTATTCATCAAAATAGTTTACGATCCAATAAACCATTCATAAAAGTCAACCTGGGTGGTATTTCAACAAGTTTGTTTGAGAGTGAAATGTTTGGACATGTGCGGGGCGCATTTACCGATGCCCGGTTTGATAGGGTAGGGCGATTTGAAATGGCAAATAAAGGAACCATTTTTCTGGACGAGATTGGCGACCTGGATGCAAGTAGCCAAGTGAAATTATTAAGGGTACTTCAGGACAGAACATATGAGGTATTAGGAAGCAGTCGTACTAAAACAGTAGATGTTCGGGTAGTATGTGCTACCAATAAAAGTCTGGAAGAGATGGTTGCTCTTGGTACTTTTCGCGAAGACTTATTGTATAGGATAAATCTGATTATAGTAAGGCTACCATCATTAAGAGAGCGACCCAAAGACATTCCATTGCTGGTGGAATTTTTTATTAGAAACCTAAAAGAAATCTATAATCGTTCTGGTTTGCTGGTAAGTAAAGATGCAATGAAATGGATACAGCAACTTCCGCTTCCAGGAAATATCAGGCAATTGAAAAACATAGTTGAACGATCAGTGTTGGTAAGTAGGAAAGATGTGTTGGAAGTAGATGATTTTAAAAGTCAGGTTGAACAATCACCTCTCAAAACAGGACTTATACAATTGCCGCAAGTTGGTACTATTACATTGGATGATATGGAAATGCAGATGATAAGAAAGGCAATGGATTTTCATAAAAATAAAGTGTCAAAAGCGGCACACGCATTAGGCATTACACGCAGTTCATTGTATAGGCGGCTTGAAAAATTTAATATTCCTTATGATGAAACTGCGGACTAAATACCTGTTGTTTGTATGTATTCTTCATATCATAACGTTGGTATTATCTTATTTTGTTTTTAAGGAAAACAAGTTGTTGTTTTTAACGGCTGAATTTTTTATTTTATTATCTGTTGTGCTATCGTGGCAGTTGTACAAGCAATTGATACAACCTTTGCAAACTTTGATGAGTGGCGTAGAAGCCATCAAAGCGCACGACTTCAATGTGAAGTTTGTATTGACCGGAAAGTATGAAATGGATCAGTTGATAGCTGTGTACAATAGCATGATGGATGAGCTTAGAAATGAGCGGACAAGGCAAGAGCAACAACATTTTTTCCTTGAGAAACTCATTCATACATCTCCGACAGGTATCGTCATTCTTGATCATGATAACATTGTGCAGCAATTAAATCCGGTAGCAGAAAATTTACTTGGGCTACGCAGAACTGATTTTTTATTTGACAAAGCCACCAGTCATTCATCACCTATGATGAGTGAGATTTTAGCATTGAAAACAGGAGAAGCTAAAACCATTTCCCTGAATGGTATTAATACCTATAAACTTCAAAAATCACATTTTATTGACAGAGGTTTTGCCCGTTCATTTGTCATGATGGAAGAATTAACTATTGAATTGTTGGCTGCTGAAAAAAGAGCCTATGGCAAGGTGATACGCATGATGGCTCATGAAGTTAACAACACTATTGGTCCGGTAAATTCAATTATTGATTCTACATTGAAGTCTTCAGAAATGGGACAGCTTACTATCAATCAACTTTTAAAGGAAGCATTGGAAGTAGCTTATCAGCGCAATCTGAACCTGAATATTTTTATGCGCAATTTCGCGGATGTTGTTCGCTTGCCTGAGCCTAACAAAAAAAAGTTTGATCTTCATATAATCTTACAGCGAGTTGTTACGCTATTGAAGTACAAGTTGGTAGAGGGAGGTAAGAAAGTAGAAGTAGATTTTACTTTGGTCAATGAACCATTTCTTATTTTAGCTGATGAACAGCTAATGGAACAAGCATTCATCAATATTGTAAAAAATGCCATTGAAGCTAT
>JANPHE010000274.1:0-3760 GCA_031424295.1 Segetibacter sp.
CCTACTTTAGCAGATTGTTTAACATATGAGGTAACGGTAACTGTAGCTAACGAACCTTCTAAGCCATCAACATCAATATTATCAATCGGATCATTACTTGCATACTGATAATTAGTCAACTCCGGATAGTCATCAGTCAAAGGATCCAACTGAGGAAACCTCCCAATCTGCGCATCATAATTTCTAAACCCATAATCATACCAATCTAAATCCCCATCTTCAAAGAGCTCTTTATCATTGTACAGGTCGTTATTCTCCAAATGCCCTTCGTAAAGTGCATCTCCCAACTTCTTGCTACTAAGGGCAGCTATTGTTAACCCGAACGGATAGTAATATCAATACCAATTTCAAAGTACAATTTAATGGAAAACTTTCATGAAAACTATAAAACTAAAATTAGAGTTGCATACCGTAAGATATTGTAACTGCTCAAAAGCTTTGGCTATTCTAAATGATATTGCTTTCTTACAAATAAACGAATAGTACTAAGGTCATTATAAATTGAAGTGACCCTTCGGAACCTTCAACTAGCAGGGAGCTTTTGCTTTTATACTAATTCTGCTTTGACTGCTGGAAGCAAAAATACTTTTTCTTGGGCTTCCAATTCCTTTAACCCTTTTCGGCTCAATGCTTTATCAGTGAAAGGTTTTATAAATTCTCTGAACAATTCTTCTAATCTTTGTTTACGCTTGTCATCGTCCATTGATGCATCAAAATCAAATACATCTTTGTAGTTGTTAGGTTGCCTTGTAAAAATGTCGCCTGTATGCTTCTTCACTAAATCTTTACCTTTTACATAGGTGTTGCCAAACATAGACTGCACGAATATTTTAATATTCAATTCGTAGTAATCTCCAAAGTTTGATTTTTGCAAGTCAAGTACATTGATACATTCATCGCTCTCTCTGAACCAACCACCAAAGGCTTTTTCAAATCCATTCTTATTAGCGATATCATCAAATATTTTCTTAAACTCTTTACTGTCCATAATTAATAGGTATCTAAAACAGTTTTCCAATTTATACCTTTGAATTGAGGCATAGTTTGTAATTCCTGCATATACATTTGAAGTTGCTTTTTCCCTGCTTGCATTGCTCTTGGATTGAATGGCTTTAATTCGTAGATAGTTCCATTCTTTATATCAAGAAAATCAATTCTTCTTCCGCTTGGCAGTCTAAACTCTTTTACTCCATTCGCACCAACTTTATAAGCCTTGTGCATCTGCTGTCCAAGCTGTAAACTTGACTTGGTATATTGAACTCCCCCCTTAGCGGTCTGTGCACAAGGATTATTATGAACAAGCACCTTAGAGCGACCAACATAGTAATCATGCGCTTCTGCAACCGTAATATTGTACACCGTGACAACAGTATCAATAACCGTTATTCGCTGTACAGCTATTTTAGTCTTGCCAGTCTTTACAAACAATGAATCACCCGCCTTTAAGTCCCCCGCATGTACCCAACTGTTATTTACATAAAAAGGATGTTCAGATGTAGTATAAATTACTTCGTTTCCATAGTTTATCTTGACTAACTGATTTACCTCACGTATATAGGCTTTCGTTACCTTCTTTCTTACAACATGTCTATTTTTGAGATCGTAAGCATAGACATAATCTCCTGCTCTAATTCTTTCAATTGCTTTGGTACTGTCTGCCGTCCATACAGGAGTGCCTTTTATAAAGCAGCCAAACTTAGGAAGTTCTTTAATAATGCCAGTAGTTAATAATTCCTTTGCTTCTTTCTTGGCAACTATCTCTACGCCTTCTCTTACTGCTGTTTTTATTACTCCTTTTGCTACACTGCTGCTTCCAAAAGTGAAAATATCCAAAACTATACTTCCAACTCCTAATGCTACCTGCAAGCCATTTCCATTCTTTACTCCATTGTAAATATCCTTTGCACCTCCCACTATTGGGATAAAGTCTGTAACAATATCCGCCGTTTTTAATGCAATATTTGCCACTTTCATTGCTGTGGAACCTGCTTTGGCAAGTTGGGCTGCTTTATTTACTTTACCCACAACAGTTACTGTAGATTGGACAGAGTTCACTGCACCTTTAAAAACTTCCCCAATTGTTGTTTGCGCTAATGACAAACCAAATAAATCTACATTATTAATTAGATCATTATTTGCACATAAAAAGGGGCTGAAATCAGGAAAACGATCAGTTAATGGGTCCATCTGCATAAACCTCCCAATCTGCGCATCATAACTTCTAAACCCATACTCATACCAATCCAGATCCCCATCCTCAAAGAGCTCCTTATCATTGTACAGGTTGTTATTCTCCAAATGCCCCTCGTAAAGTGCATCGCCCAACTTCTTACTGCTGAGGGCTGCTATTGTTAGCCCGAACGGATAGTAATGGTTTTCTTCAATTATCCTACCCCTGTTATGAGCAACCTGCAGGTTATCAAAATAAACAGGTTCTGCACTACCATTGCTTACATATACAAACGCATACCCGTTTTTGGGTACTTTTATGCCCGATATAGTTAGGTCTGCATCGTCTGTTCCTCTTTGGGTTACCCGATCATTTGTACTTCCTTCCGCCACAAAGTTAAATCTTTCGTCGAAGTACAATACAGTTAAGTATGCCTTTGGGTTATCACCTAGCGTATTGGCAGCATCGGGTGCAGCTATGCTGTTAAAAGGTGGTGTAGCTATCAGGTTAGATTGTATTGCAGCAGCCGCTTCTTTGGAGGCTGCATTTACCGCTGCGCTGCCCGATAGTGCACTCACCAGTGCCGAAACTACATCGGTAGCCAATGTATTGTTGGTATTGCTGTTGTTTGCTGCGTTTTGGTAATAATACTGCACATGTGCATTGATCACATCGCCGGCCATCACCTTTAGCAGTACATTGGGTCCGGTCTTTTTGCCGGGGTCGGCATTACTGGCAAATAGTTTACTTACCGATTGTTGTATGGCTGTATTGTTCCACCCATTGTTCAACGCCTGCCCGGGAATGTCGCTGATAGGTATGCGGGTTTTATCTACCTCATTGTCTGCACCGGTTTGCCCAAACACCTGCTGCTCTATGGTAGCTCTTGTAGTTTCCATGCTACAGCGGCTGCTGCTGTTGTGGTTTTCATCGGTCAGTATCATCCTTACATTTTCCTGATAGTCTCGTATATAATAATCATATACACCACTCTTATTGTTTGGCATTGTCATGCTGCCGCTTATGGTTAGTCCATCATATCCATTGTTTTGCGATACGGGCTGTATTATCCTTATACGTCCTTCTTCAAAATTAATATACTGCAAATCGTTGCTGCCATTACCACTTGAATTGTCCTTTTGTTGATACACAAATTCGTTGATATAGGTGGTAGTGGTACGGTTGCCTGTTGGTACACCATTGGCATTTTCAGCTATAAAAATTTTTTGCAGTTTATTGCCATCGGCATCATATACCAGCTTTATTACCCCTTTTCCCTTTATGTGTATTTCGTCCGGCTTATCCAAAAAGTTATAGTGAATGCCATTGGTACCATTTACATTGCCCAGGTCTGCAGCATTTTTATTTCTGTCTATTACTACATTGCCATTATCATCATATTCATAATCGCCGTTGGTATTGTTGCCATCTTTAAAATCGCCAAAGCTACCATTAGCATTACCTGCATTACCGTTGTCGGTTACCTTGTTTAGTTTGTTGCTATAGGATGGGTACAAATAGGCAAGATCATCTAAGTTAATGGGCGTTTGATTACCGGGTAGCACACTTTTTTGCAACATAAATTTCAGG
>JANPHE010000275.1:0-25064 GCA_031424295.1 Segetibacter sp.
CCGGACATCCGGGACTATTCTCCACAAGCTTTAAGCTCCGAAAGGGGCTTTTTTAATTCGGTATATGAGTGTCCCGAAAGCATTCGGGAAGGTCAGCAGTTTCCCGGACATCCGAGACTATTCTCCACAAGCTTAAAGCCCCACAAGGGGCTTTTTTCAATAAATATGATATCTGTTTTGTTTATTGGTTAAAAGAGGGCAATAGACTGAAGTTTTCACAATTGAAGGTTCTTTTCTGATAAAAAATATTCTAATAAATAAAATCAATCTTACCTGTGGCCAAAACTCCTGACTAAAAGGTTATTGGTCCAAACTGATCACCGTTTTATCTACTGCTTTTTCTCTACAAATCTTTATCAAGTCAGTACCTGCTGATAGTTTATTACATTTGCATTCCTTTTTACAAATGGTTATAAAAATATGATTAATGTTTCTTTTCCAGATGGTGCCTCAAGGCAGTACAATGCTGGTTCTTCTGCATTGGATATCGCAAAATCAATAAGCGAAGGTTTGGCTAGAAAAGTGCTGGCCGCAAAAGTAAATGGAATGGTATGGGATTTAACAAGACCAATAAATGAAGATGCATCGCTTCAATTATTGACTTGGAATGATGAAGATGGAAAATCCACCTTTTGGCATTCTTCTGCACACTTAATGGCAGAAGCTTTAGAAGTAGTTTTTCCTGGGGTAAAGTTGGGAATTGGCCCTCCTATAGAAAAAGGTTTTTATTATGATATTGATCTTGGAGATAGGCAGATTACTGAAGATGATCTTAGAAAGATTGAAGTAAAAATGGCTGAGCTGGCTAAAGAAAACAGCAGTTTTATAAGAAAGGATGTTAGCAAGCTGGATGCAGTTAATTATTTTTCCGAAAAAGGAGACGAGTATAAGCTAGAATTGATTGAAGGGCTTAATGATGGCGAAATTACATTTTATACGCAAGGTAATTTTACTGATTTGTGTCGTGGTCCGCATATTCCAACTACCAGTTTTATTAAAGCAATTAAGCTAACAAGCATAGCTGGCGCTTATTGGCGTGGAGATGAGAAGAGGAAAATGTTGACCCGCATTTATGGCGTTTCATTTCCAAATCAAAAGGAATTGGATGAATACATCATTTTGATGGAAGAAGCAAAGAAAAGAGACCATCGGAAGTTAGGTAAGGAACTCGAGTTGTTTACTTTTTCAGAAAAAGTTGGATTAGGCCTTCCATTATGGTTGCCAAAAGGAGCAATGCTTCGCGAAAGGTTGCAGCAGTTTTTGCAAAAAGCACAAATGGATATTGGATACCTTCCTGTTATCACACCACACATTGGGCATAAAAATTTATACATCACAAGTGGTCATTATGAAAAGTATGGGAAGGACAGTTTTCAACCAATAGGAACTCCGCAAGAAGGAGAGGAGTTTATGCTGAAGCCTATGAACTGTCCTCACCATTGTGAAATTTATAAATCATCACCAAGAAGTTATAAAGACCTTCCAATAAGGCTTGCTGAATTTGGAACTGTCTATAGATATGAACAACATGGAGAGCTTCACGGATTAACACGAGTTCGAGGTTTTACTCAAGATGATGCGCATTTATTTTGCCGACATGATCAAGTGAAAGATGAATTTAAGAAAGTGATTGATTTGGTGTTATATGTTTTCAATTCACTAAGCTTTACTGAGTTTACGGCACAAATATCATTGAGAGATAAAGTTGACAGGAGCAAATACATTGGTAGCGAAGAAAACTGGATTATTGCCGAGCAGGCAATCATTGAAGCATCTGCTGAGAAAAACCTGATTACTGTAATCGAATATGGTGAAGCAGCTTTTTACGGTCCCAAACTTGATTTTATGGTCAAGGATGCTATTGGACGAAAGTGGCAGTTGGGAACCATTCAGGTGGATTATAACTTACCTGAGCGGTTTGAACTAACTTACATCGGCGAAGACAATGCCAAACACAGACCGGTTATGATTCATAGGGCCCCTTTCGGATCTATGGAAAGGTTTGTCGCAGTATTGATCGAGCACTGTGCAGGTAAATTTCCACTTTGGCTTGCTCCTACACAAGCTACTATCTTGCCAATAAGTGATAAATTTGTTGAATATGCAGAAGATGTAAAGCTGTTGCTAAAGAAAGCTGATATTAGAGCTGAGGTGGATGATAGAAATGAAAAAATTGGTAAGAAAATAAGAGAAGCAGAGATGAATAAAATACCTTATATGCTTGTGGTTGGTGAAAAAGAAATGAATGAAAAATTAGTCGCCGTTCGCAAGCAGTCAAAAGGGGATATCGGTACAAAATCTATAGAAGAAGTAATAAATTTTCTGAAAGAAGAAGTTGATAGTAAGAGAGCATTTGAATAATTTGTACTTTTACCTAATAGTATTGCAGGATTTTGAAGCTCAACATTATATTTTCAAATAGTTAAACACATAAAGTAACCAAAAAACTTTTAATGGCATTAAACCAGTTTTACAAGGGTAGAAACCCTAATTTTCGTAAAGAACAACAACAAGAACACAGAACGAACAGGATGATTAGAATTCCTGAAGTGCGTTTAGTAGGAGAGGGCATTGAGCCTGGGATTTATCCAACTGAAAAAGCATTGGAAATGGCTGAAGCTCAAGGGTTGGATCTTGTAGAAATTTCTCCAAATGCAGCTCCTCCGGTTTGCAAAATTATTGATTACAAAAAGTTTTTGTACGAGAAAAAACGTAAGGAGAAGGAAATGAAAGCCAACTCCAAACAAAGTGAAGTAAAGGAAATTCGTTTTACTCCAAGTACCGATGAGCATGACTTTGATTTCAAATGCAAGCATGCTGAAAAGTTTTTGAAAGAAGGTGATAAGGTGAAAGCTTACGTACAATTTAAGGGCAGAGCAATCATGTTCAAAGATAGAGGCGAATTATTGCTTTTGAAATTTGCAGAAAGACTAGCCGAGATCGGCGTTTTGGAGAGTATGCCAAAAATGGAAGGTAAAAGGATGTTGGTAATTTTTGCGCCAAAAGGGCAAAAGAAAAAAGCTACCTAACAATTCACTGCAAATTTTTTTCAGGTTGTTACGATTACCAACTTTTAGTGGATAAGTTAGTATTTCAAAATAAAAAGTTTTCATTAAGTTTGCTTAAGAAATTTATAGTTTATTGTATCAATATTTAAACAAAATGTTGATCAGATTAACCACAATAAAACACTTTTTATGAATATTAACTTTCAGTTTCATGGTTCTCTGTTTAATGCAGGCATCACATTAAAAGATGAGAAATCCCTAATTGTTGAATTTGATAACTTGGAATTGACAAGACAATTTGGACCTTCACTATCATTTTTTGTAGAAAATCGTTCGGTCAACTTTAACACTTTTAATTTGGGTCATTCTGAATTGTACGAACTTAACAGTACCATTTCAAAAGCAATATCGGAACAGTGTGCAGAAATATTTTAGAAAGCGGTATATGCCGCTTTTTTTAATTTATCAATCTTCCAAACGTCCTTTGGTGCAAAAAAATGGCTATTTTGAAATATTGAAGGCCGAATAAACAAATTGTCAATCTTTTTGTATTCATAATGTGAAAGTTGCAAAACTTTTGATGTTGTATAATATTCAACCGCCAATAAGGCTTAACTTGCATTCTCAATTTTTAAAATGGCATTTTTAGACAGACTTCTTGAACCACCTTCATATGGTTGGCAACACGAGAATGGTGAATTAGTAAAACCAACTCCGACCCAAATTTTAAAGGAATTTTTTTCTCGCCTAAATATTTTTAAATCAAAGAAAAATTGGCTTCCTTTTTTCTCTTGGTTTACAGTGCTTTGTCTTTTCCCTTTTTTGATACTGTTTATTTTCAAATATTTCACTTTGCCCCTATTTGCTGCTGCATTCGTTTACAGCATGATATTTATGGGAACCCATGGGACTATTTGGCACCATCGATTTTGTACGCACGGAGCCTATAAATTTAGGAACAACTTTTGGCGTTTCGTAACGCAAAACCTTACTATCAAAGCAATACCTGAGGAAGTTTATGTCTTATCGCACCATGTTCACCATGCCAAGTCAGATAAGCCAGGCGATCCGTACAATGCTTCAGGTGGTTTTTTATATTGTTTTCTAGCAGATGTGAATCATCAGGCTATTGCAAAAGACCTTTCTGAATCTGACTATAACAAGGCAATTGTATTAATGAGGCATACGGGTGTTCCGGTAAATAACTATCCGCAATATCAACAATGGGGAACAGTTACCAAGCCTTTGGTCGCACTTGCACAACTTGTACTTAATTGGGCGTTTTGGTATGGGGTCTTTTTTCTAATAGGTGGAAATGCCTTAGCATGCGCCATTTTTGGAAGTGCATTTGTATGGGCAGTCGGTGTTCGAACTTTCAATTATGAAGGGCACGGTAAAGGCAAAGATATGCGAGTAGACGGCATAGATTATAATCGTGATGATATGTCCATCAATCAACTATGGCCAGGATTTGTAGCAGGAGAATGGCACAATAATCATCATCTATATCCTAAAAGTGCTAGAAGTGGGTTCAAGGCTTACCAAGTTGATTTGGCTTGGTATTATATTAAATTTATGCACATGTTGGGTGCAGTTGTTTCTTATAGAGATTCAAAAAAAGATTTTTTAAATACTTATCATGTTGCTCAGAAAGAAGTCATAAAAAGCTCAATTCAATAATCTTAATGTCTCTGAAAAGTTTAAAATGATTTCAATTTCCACAAAAAAAAATTCGTACCTTTCGCCACTTATCATACTCGAAGTAGCGGTTTTGCATTTAAAAATGCCAACTACTATTTTTACAAACAACAATTTTTAAATGGCGAAATCGAAGCAAACATTTAATAAAAAAGAAAAAGAAAAAGCAAGATTAAAAAAGAGACAAGACAAAGAGGAGAAAAAAGAAGAAAGGAAAGCATATTCAAGAAATGGCAAAAGCCTAGATGAAATGTTAGCGTATGTTGATGAAAATGGAAATCTAACCTCCAGCCCACCTGATCCTAAGAAGCAATTGGTAATAAGAGCTGAAGATATTCAGATAAATATTAAACACGAAGCAATTGTGGAAGATAATTCCCCAAAAACGGGTGTTGTGACAATGTTTAATAATTCTAAAGGTTTTGGTTTTATCAAAGACAGCTTGACGGGTGATAGTGTTTTTGTTCATATGAATGCACTTAATACTCAGGTTAGAGAAGGAGATAAAGTATCATTTGAAGTTGAAAAGACTTTTAAAGGAAAGAATGCAATTAATGTAAGTGTAGTTAAATAATGGCATTTGAAGTGGGGGAGGATTTTCAGAAATGACAACTCTAATAATTTGAAATAATGTCATTTCTGAATTCCAAGGTGTTTCATTTGATAGTTTGGGAAATTAGTGTACAAAAGTTATATCTCTAGAAGGAATTGTAAATATGGAGTATATCCAAAAATTTTAATAGAAAATCTACTAGCGATTTTCTTCATTTAAATAAAATAAAAATGAGTTCAGAAGAAATTGAAAAATTTATTAAAGCAACAAAACTTCCTGCTAATAAGTACCTTAAGATTAGTTTTAAGAAAAGAAACGCTGTTTACGGAATTTTTATTCATTGCAAAGATGCCCGCGATCTTGAAACAAAAAATTTTTGGAGAATTGTTACATTGACTCACTTCAAAGATTATCAAACATCAAAAGACATTAATCTTTCGAGAATATTTCATGGTAGTGAATTTTCGAAATTGTCTGTGGAAGCTTAATTTTTTGGGGATTTTTCCTAATAATAACATCCCCTTTAACTGTTTGTAGATATACCTAACAACTTCTTATAGCTTAAACCAATTATAATACAAGATTGGTTTAAGCTATTTTTATTGTCATATAGACTTTGATACATCGTTCAGTACCATTTTCCTTAGCATAGTGAGCGCATGTAGAGCAGTTACTTCAATATTTTTCTGACGATCAAATCGAACATGGTATTTCTTGGCGATGGTTTCTGTTCTCCCCGATATTGCAATCCATACTGTTCCAACGGGCTTATCTTCAGTGCCTCCTGCAGGTCCCATAACTCCACTAATGGCAACAGTATAATCCGTCTTCATTAGATTTTTGACTCCATTTGCCATTTGAATAACAGTTTCTTCACTAACAGCGCCAACTGTACTCAATGTCTCCTCTGATACCCTTAATACTTCTTTTTTAATAGTATTTTCATAGCTAATAACGCCGCCCAAGAAGTATGCTGAAGATCCTGGTATACTTGTAATGAGGTGAGCTACATAACCACCGGTACAACTTTCTGCAGTAGCCATTGTCCATTTATTTTTTCTTAGCAAAATCCCGATTGCTTCTTCAAGTTTTTTATCTTCTGCTATTACCATTACATCTTCAACTAAAACTACAAGTTGCTTAAAAAGCTGATCAATTTCAAGTCGAATTGCCATTTCATCACTGCCTGTTCCCGTTAAACGCAGTTTTACTAAACCGAAATTTGGTAAATATGCAAGTTTAATATTGGATGGGAGCGAAGCTTCAAAATCCTTTATTCTTTCTGAAAGAAATGATTCTCCTATTCCTGCTGTTAATAATGTTCTATGCAAGACGCATGGCAATGTAAACAATGATGGAAGTTTAGGCAATACATGATCAGCCATAATTCCTTTCATCTCTATTGGAACACCAGGTAAACTCACATAGATATTTCCGTTTTTCTCGAACCACATTCCAGGGGCAGTGCCATTTCTGTTTTGCAATACAGTACACATATCAGGCACCAATGCTTGTTTGATATTGCTTTCTAAAAGGGGACGGTTTAAATATTTGCTGAAAATAGTTTTTACATTTTCCAGTGCATCTACATTCTCTATCAAATGGCCCCCAAAATATTTGCAAAGCAACGGTTTGGTTATGTCGTCTGCAGTTGGTCCTAGCCCACCTGTAATCAATATTATTTTTGAGTGTTTACTTTCTTCATCGAGTGCAGTCCATATTTCATCCCAGACGTCTCCAACTGCGACGCGTCTTTTTACCCAAATCCCAATCTTGTTTAGTTCTTGGGCAAGCCATGCACTGTTTGTGTCTATTACTTGTCCAATCAGCAATTCATCACCAATTGTAATAATTGAAGCGTTTATTTTATTCTGAACCATTGCATTATTTTTCGGAATCAAAGGTCATGTTTATGTGATTGTAAAATATCAATTGCGTAATTATTTTGGTAAGAATTTCATTAAACATAAGAAATGGAGAAATTAATAGGAATGGATATTGATTTATTATGGAAGCATTAATTTTTAATATTGTTATCGGCGTTTGCCCTCGGTGTTTTCCTAAAAGAACGGAATTTTTGTTCATGGCCTTAGGGCAACGAGACCTTGAACAAACACTAACATTATGTCTTTGCAACACTTGTACTGTTTATTGGGAAGATAAACTACTATATGATATGAGCAGAATACGTTATTAGTCATTAAAATAATGCATTGGCTTATACTTACTTAATTTAGGTTCATGTGTCATTTTGAATGACAGCTGTTCGGAGAACTGCATTTATCTTCACTTCAACGTGCACTTAGGAACAACTTGAAGAGCAGGCAATAAAAAAGTCAAGTTTGAAATCGAGTATTCTTTTTACGTCATGAATATAGGCATTTCAGACTCAGCGTTTAAATAATCCTTAAAAAAGGACTTATCGAAGTAATACATCGGTAAACACCCCATTGGTTATATTGATTGGAACTGTAGAAGTTGATGAAGTATAAACTTTTCCTGAGAAAGTACCACTAGCTCTATTGTTTTCAATCTTCGTTATTACCAACGTAGCGTTTTTAGAAACTGGATAATGAATAGTGTTTAATATGCAATCAAGCTTTACCACATTATAAGTTTTTACTTCCACTTTTGCATCATATATATCTGCTTCAAAAACCAAATCAGTCGAAGTGCGACCAACAAAACTTGTGTAGCCAAGTGAGGTGACATATGTAGCATCGAGCGTACAACCTTGTGTGGTTGAATAATTCCAATCACCGCTGAATGAATAAGCTATCCCATCTGCTTTAAAAGATATTTCAGGATTTGTGGTTACTTCTTTATTTTTCTTACAACTTAATGTTGTTAAAAGGATGAATAAGTAGATATAATTTTTCATTTTTCTGTTTTAAAAGAGAAGAATTTATGAATATCTAATTTCCATATTTTTTAAATTGTCAAATTTAGCATTGTAAATGTAAGCAAAGAAATCTTGAAAATTATAGAGGTGGGTTTTATCCATACACGAGTTGCATTCTATTTAGTAATTCCGGAAAATTATCGAATGGTAATATGACTGGTGAATGGATATTAATGAATGATGAAATAGATGTTCTTAGGCATGAAACATTTAATAGTGGGCAATTTGCAAAATGAGAGCCATTTTCTCCGAAATGGTTAATCCTGAAACCTTACAACGTATTTTCTCGAATGTCATTTGAAAGCTATACATGTAATGAATAAGTTAGTATAATAACAGGCTGTTTTTTTGCCACAAACCGAAATTGAAGAGGTCGTTATTTTATGGCTATTTACCAGATTCTACACAACTGAGGGGTATTAATAATTTCTTTTATCCAAAACTGCTTTCACAGTTCAAAAAAAGTATAAGTACCCAAAAAGATGAATGGTTATAGTTGAATAAAAATTAAATATAGAAAGTAAAGTAGAGGATATTTATGTGTCTTCTTCAATTAATGACACAGTAACAGAGCTAAAAGTTTATAATTTTACTAATGAAATGAAAGATTGGCATGCATCAATTATAGATGGTAAAGATGAAGCCTCTGATTTCTTTTTTACTATCGTTGTTAAGTTTAACGATATCATTATACCTGACGATTATATTCTTAATAAAAGGCTTTCAGAAAAATAAATTGTCTTGCGCATGCACTGTAAGGATTCCCCACCCTTACTTGTATCCTTTACCTTTAAGCATATACAAAATGTAGGTAAGAATGCCATTCTTTATTCTTGATCCTTGTCCTTCGTTCTTGTGCTTTGTTTTATTTGTTTAATAGCCAAATTCCAAACTGCTATTAGTTTACATATAAGGCTTTGAATTATCATTGATATATCCATGAGCCTCTCTCTTAGCTCATAGTAAAGTTTGTGCACTTGTTGGTTTAGAAACTGAGCAATTGCAGGGGTTCTTCACCTGCAAACAAATACCCTCATATAATACTTTCCCTTACATTCATCCATGAATTTTAGCTAATATTATCTGCCTGATTTTTATACAAGGGATCAGTGATCATTTTTGACCCACTACAACGCATAAATTAGCAAGTAAAGAAACCCTGCAAAATCGGACAATAAAATACCAATTACATAATAATTTTTGTAAAATTTGCCTATAATAAAAAATGATAAAACTATTAGGAATGGATATAGATATTTTGGAAGAATTACTTTTCAAACATTGTAATCTGTTTCTCATTGTCGATATACATGGTTGGCGTACCTCCCAAACTAATTACTTTTCCTTTGAAAGCAATTACTTTATCTTTTAGAAATTTTTCTCCATTGTAACTAAAGTTGGCCAGGTCTTCTTTCTTAATAAAAACTGACATGATTTGATTTGGAAATTGCTTGTCTAGATTTATTATAAGATTGCCTGCTTTACTTACTCTTGCCCCTACTACTTTTCCTACAACCGTAATGATGGAGTTTTGGTCCATGTAATTTTTTGCAACCACACTATTGAAATATCCTTTTGGCAGTAGTTCCTGGCTTAGCGGTTCAACATCGCCTGATGCAATTTCAGATATCCAATCTGCAATATTTCGTTGGTTTTCCAAATTAGCTTTCAAATCGACCGGTAACTTTGTGAAAAAGCTCAAACCTGTTCTTTTTTCAACAATGCCAATCGGAACTGAAAAAGTTTCTAATGGTTCATTTATTTTTTTGTTGGGCATGATGAAACCAATGGACCTTCGGTTTGCAGGATCGTATGCAATTTTCCAAAAGTATTTCGGAATGGTAACCTTGTTTGTTCCCCTTTCTATTTTAGACAAACTATCATCCAATATTGGCCCGGTAACTATGTACAATTGAGTGTTCTTGTTTCGATAAAGGTAACCGCGCAAAGCGTCTTCTAATGCAGCCCATTTTTCGCGATTAAATTCTGGTAGTTGTGGCGACATGTTAGAATATAAATATGACTCCGAGAGTGCTTTTGATGACCATCTGAAATCTGCAGAAGGTGCAAGATGACCGCGATCATATCCAAACGCATCATATTCATAAATGCTATCGGATTTTAGTTTTTTTAAAAAGTAATCACTTTCTACAGCGCTTCCTGTTGTCACCAATGAGTCGGGCCGAAAATCATTCGTACGAAAAACAGTACCTGTAGTTACGTCTGGTAAAATAATATGAGCTACCCACCTTGCCTGTTCATACTTTTCTGCATAAGCAAGTGTGTAGGCTGCATGTTTTATAACTTCGTCGCCGGAAAGTGTTGAGGGAAGACCAACTATTTGAAGATCTTGTTGAATTTTTAATAATTTTAGATCCTCCAATTTGTTAGTAATAGTTGCCTTTTGCTTGTCAATATCTGTAATTTGGCTATATAATTTATCAATTTGGCTTTCAATAGTTTGACCATTTGAATTGATAGAGAAAATAATGAAAAACATCAACAGAAAGACAGACTTCATTTAACTAGTTTGGGGCAAAGGTATTATTTGTAAACTTCCTTGTGCATTAATTAAATGTTGAGAAAGTAAAGACGAGTGATACCTCATTAAATAATTTGTAATGAAGTTGTAGCTTTTTTTCAAAATCATCTTTGTGGAACCAACCATTTATTATTCCATCTTCCTTCAGGTCAAAAGGAAAAGTGCCCATCATTGATCTAAAATCCACTTTACCTCTTCCAAACCATTTAAACATAGCTTCCTTTGCGCTCCAAAGTACTGTTAGCAGCGCTAGTTCGTTTTTGCTTGGTTGAAGGTTTACAAAATCTAATTCTTCAGGATGAAGAAATTTTGTCTTGATACTACCAACACGAGCAGTAATACACTCAACATCTATCCCAACCCTATATTGGCTACTCACTATTGCCGCCGCATACAATTGGCAGTGAGAGATAGAAAAATGGTATTGTTCATTTGGTAAAAATGGCTTGCGTGTGTCTGCTATTTCTATTTCTTCTTTGGGAAAATCACTAAATAAATAGGAAAGAAGGTACCTCCCGGCCAAATGCTGCAATCTTTTGTGGGGATGAGTGATATCCGCCTGTAAGGGCACATTTTCAAGAAAAAACGCTTCACTTTCTTCAATTCTCCACACGGCGAGTTTGGTAGTTTCGTTGATATTTTGTTGAAAAAACAAAGGCATTTTTGGATAATGAATTATTGTTTGCAGATTTACGATTTATTTGCAGTTCGATTTTGATAATTTCAGGTGTTTAAAACAATACTGTCTGCAAATAAGCAAATAAAAGGATGCTTGAAAGTATTTTTAATTGATTTTCGAAAAAAGCACGTAACTATTTTAGGCATAATTATCACAAGAATAGTTTGTAATTGCTTGTTTATATTTACCAACAATAAATAACTAAATATGATATTGTCTGATGAACGCATTTTGCAGGAAATAGAAAAAGGAACAATAAAAATAGAGCCCTACAACAGAGAATGTCTAGGCAGCAACAGTTATGATGTTCATCTTGGTCATTGGTTAGCAACCTATAAAGATCATTTATTAGATGCCAAAAAACACAACCATATTGAAACATTTGAAATACCTGATGATGGGTATGTTTTGTACCCAAATGTATTTTATTTGGGCGTTACACTTGAATATACCGAAACACATGCCCAGGTTCCTTTTTTGGAAGGCAAATCCTCTACAGGTAGGCTTGGAATAGATATTCATGCGACTGCAGGAAAAGGTGATGTAGGTTTTTGTGGTAATTGGACACTTGAAATATCTGTAAAGCAACCAGTAAAAGTGTACAAAGGAATGCCGATTGGTCAACTCATTTACTTCCCGGTAGATGGAGATGTTTTGATATCGTACGATAAAAAAATAAATTCAAAATACAGTGGTCAGGGAAATAAACCTGTTGAGAGTATGATGTGGAAGAATAAGTTTTAATTGGAAGTTGAATTTTTAAATCTCACCCTTTTTGCCACTAATATTTTTATGAAATGTACAGGTAGAAATGGTTTTTAATTTTTGATTTGAATTAAGCCGTTACATTTGTCACTATAACTAACGATTATGTCTCTATCATCTTTGCTATCCCGGTTCAATGAACCTGAAACACTAAAAATGGCCAAATTGGGCCGCCAACTTAGAAGTGAAGGGATAGATATTGTTGATTTAAGTCTTGGTGAGCCTGATTTTGATACGCCGGATCACATAAAAGAAGCCGCTATCAAAGCTATTAACGATAATTATTCTCATTATACCCCCGTTTCAGGTTTTGCAGATTTGAAAGATGCGATTTGCCAAAAGTTTCAAAGAGACAATGGGCTTTCGTACAAACCAGAGAATATAGTAGTTTCTACAGGTGCTAAACAAAGCATTGCCAATGTGATACTTGCTTTGGTTGATAAATCCGATGAGGTTATCATTCCTACGCCATATTGGGTTACCTATTCCGAATTGGTTAGGTTGGCAGGTGGAGAAGTCAAATTTGTAGAAACGAAATTGGAGAACAATTATAAAATTACTCCTAAGCAACTTGAAGCTGCAATCACAGAAAAGACAAAACTGTTTATGTTTTCTTCGCCTTGTAATCCTTCGGGAGCTGTATATTCAAATGAAGAGTTGATAGAATTGTCTAAGGTATTTGAAAAGCATCCGCAGGTGTATATCTTGAGCGATGAAATATATGAGTACATAAATTATGTTGGAAAGCATGTAAGTATAGCAACTATCGCTACATTAAAAGAAAGAGTAATCGTTGTAAATGGTCTAAGTAAAGGATTTGCCATGACAGGATGGAGGTTGGGTTACATGGCATCATCGGTTGAAATTGCCAAAGCCTGCGATAAATTGCAAGGTCAGTTTACAAGCGGCGCTAACTCCATCACCCAAAAAGCTGCTGTATGCGCACTTACAGAAAGTCTTGAACCAACCTATAAAATGGTTGAAGAGTTTGTAATGAGGAGGAAAAGGGTTTTTGAATTAGCCTCAGAAATCGAAGGATTTAAATCTTTCCAACCTGAAGGAGCCTTTTATTTGTTTCCAGATGTAACCTACTATTTTGGCAAAACGGATGGAGAAACTACTATTAATAATTCTACTGACCTTTGTATGTATTTAATTTACAATGCACATGTTTCATCAGTTAGCGGAGATGCATTTGGTTCTCCCGGATGCTTAAGGCTAAGTTTTGCCAATAGTTTGCCGAATATAGAGCGAGGATTCGCTCAAATTAAGGCTGCATTACAAAAACTAAATTAATCTGATCTTTTTAGGGTTACCTTCTTAACCTTCCCCGTATTGTAGAATGTAATTGATACTTCTAAAAATTATTTTTAAATTATTTTTTGTTAGTCGGGTTACCTTTTAAGTTTTCTGGTATTATAGTCAAATCATAAACAAAAATTAAAAAAATGAAAAAGCTTTTATTTGTATTCTTAGTAGGCGCATTCGCTGCTTGTGGTGGTAATTCTGAAACTCCTGCTGTTGATTCAGCTAACGCAATGATTGACTCAGCTGCATCTGATGCTACTGCTGTTGTTGATTCTGCTGCTGCTGCTGCAACTGCAACTGTTGATTCTGCTGCTGCTGCTGCAACTGCAACTATTGACTCTGTTGCTAAACACTAAATATTATATAAGGTATGTTCTAGCTTGTCGGAATATGCGCTTTTGAAGATTTTTTCATATGGCAAGCAATCGTTAGAGGCCGTCCCTATTCTTGGGGAGGGCTTTTTTTTTGAATAAAATTGATTGTTTTTTAAGTTTTTAGAGCGCTCTTCGATTTATATTTGGGACTTTTATTACTTTAATACAATGATTGCTTCAATAGCGGACAATAATACAGAAAAGGATATCCAAATAAATTTATTGCTGAAAGCTTTTAAGTTAATGAGTATGGCAAAAGCCATGACCGAACTTTTTGAAGCTAAAAAAGTAGTAACAAGTAAATATGTCCATGCAACTTCTAGAGGGCACGAAGCTATCCAATTAGCTTTAGGATTGCAGCTTTTACCCCAAGATTGGGTTTCTCCTTATTACCGAGACGACAGCATTTTGCTCGCTATCGGCATAAAGCCTTACGAGTTAATGCTACAGTTATTGGCCAAGAAAGACGATCCTTTTTCGGGAGGTAGGTTATATTATTGTCATCCCAGCTTAAAGAGAGATGACATGCCAAAAATTCCGATGCAGAGTTCTGCGACCGGCATGCAGGCTATACCATCAACAGGCGTTGCAATGGGCATTCAGTACAAAGAAGATCAAGGATTATCAGAGGAATATGGAGAATATAAACCAGTAGTAGTTTGCTCTTTTGGCGATGCCAGCATTACTGAAGGTGAAGTGGCGGAAGCATTTCAAATGGCAGTGCTTAAGAAATTACCTATCCTTTATCTAGTACAGGACAATGATTGGGACATTTCTGCGACCTCAGCAGAAGTGAGGGCACAAAATGCAGCTGAATATGCCAAAGGATTTAAAGGATTAGAATCAAGAACTATCGATGGAACAGATTTTCTTCATTCATATAACACCATTGATGAAGTACTCAATATCATTAGAAAGGAGCGAAGGCCATTTTTGATTCATGCTAAAGTTCCCTTGCTTAATCATCATACTTCTGGTGTAAGAAAGGAATGGTACAGGCATGAATTAGAAGAAGCTGCGCAGAGAGACCCATATCCAAAACTTTGGAATCAATTATTAGAAAACGGCGTTGAGGAATGGATGCTGAAGCAAATTGTTGAGGAAAGTACGCAACTTGTAGATGTAGATTATCACCGGGCATTGCAATCAGAAGATCCAAGTCCGGAAGATTTATTTAATCATGATTTTGCACCTACTCCAGTTACAGAAGAAAAAGGTAATAGGTCTCCTGAAGGAAAGGAAGCAACCGTAATGGTTGATTGCGCTTTGTTTGCAGTTAATGAAATAATGACAAAGCACCCCGAGGCTTTGCTATATGGCCAGGATGTAGGAGCAAGGCTTGGTGGAGTATTCAGAGAAGCAGCTACACTTGGTCAAAAATTTGGAATAAACCGTGTTTTTAATACGCCAATACAAGAAGCGTTTATTATTGGAAGTACGGTAGGTATGTCAGCCGTCGGATGTAAACCCATTGTAGAGGTTCAATTTGCAGATTATATATGGCCGGGCTTAAATCAACTGTTTACTGAGGTAAGCCGCTCTTGTTTTTTATCCAATGGCAAATGGCCGGTAAGTTGTGTTATCCGGGTTCCTATTGGTGCTTATGGGAGCGGAGGACCTTATCACAGTTCTAGTGTAGAAAGTGTGCTTTGCAACATAAGAGGAATAAAGGTTGCTTACCCATCTACAGGTGCAGATCTGAAAGGATTAATGAAAGCAGCTTATTATGATCCAAACCCCGTAGTGATTTTAGAACACAAAGGATTGTATTGGTCTAAAATAAAAGGTACTGAAGATGCAAAAACAATTGAGCCCGATGAAGACTATATTATTCCATTTGGCAAAGCAAGAATAGTGGTGGAGGCTAACCCGTCTAATGAAGAAAATACCTTAACCATCATCACTTATGGTATGGGTGTTTATTGGGCTAAAGAAGCAATCACTCGCTTCGGCGAAAGGGTAGAGGTTATTGATCTTCGAACTTTGACCCCAATAGACCTTGAAACGATTTATTTATCAGTAAAAAAACATAACCGTTGCCTTATAGTAACTGAAGAACCTGCCAATAACAGTTTTGCTCAGTCACTAGCAGGAAAAATCCAAGCAGATTGTTTTAAATTTCTTGATGCACCTGTATTGACAATTGGCGCTGAAAACCTGCCTGCTATACCACTCAATTCAACATTGGAATATACAATGTTGCCAAATGCGGATAAAGTTGCAAAGGTTATTGGGGAATTATTGGCTTATTAACGTTATTTTTTTTTAGAAACAAAATAAAAAAACTACTTTTCACAATTATAATATAAATCCAAAATGATAGTTACACGCTTATTAAAACCAGTAATCCTAAGTTTATTTGCGCTACCAGTTTTTTCTCAAGTTGAAACTCTTCAAAAAGCTCAAGTTGATGTGACGGTAGTAGACACAAAAAATGCAGGTAGAGAAGGGCAAGTTGTAGTGTTTAATTCAACAAGTAAAAATCAGCAAATTTTTGGTCAAACCAACAAAGCAGGAAAATTGACTTTGCAACTGCCTACAGGAGATGATTATACCGTTTCCATTAAGGACATTACAGAAAATAGCCAACAAACAACGCTGTCCGTTCCGGCATTAAAGGCCGGGGAAACGCTATCGGGAGCCTATAAAGTGGATATTATTTATGAACCTGCAAGAACCATAACACTCAGCAATGTTCAATTTGACGTTTCAAAAGCTACTTTAAGGCCTACGTCTTACAAAGATTTATTGGAGTTGCTTAAATATTTGGCCATAAAAAAGGATGAAAAAATAGAAATTGGAGGCCATACAGACAGTAGTGGAATCGAAGAAAAAAATGTTTTATTATCTCAGCAAAGAGCTGAGGTTATAAAAGCATATCTGGTTAAAAATGGTATCCCTGAAGCAAATGTTTTTGCAAAAGGTTATGGCTCATCCCAACCAATTTCTGACAATCAAACACCTGAAGGAAAAGCAAAAAACAGGAGAACAGAAGTAAGGCGAATAGTTGAATAACCAGCCTTTTTTTGTTAGGATAAGCAAAAGGAAATTTCTGGATTGATTATTTTTCAAACTGGAAAAGATGCTATCATAAAATTTACTTGAACTCAGTTTTTAGTTTACACAATTCCGTTGAAACAATATGCCGTTAAGCATATTGCTTTTACGTTTCTACTCAAGCAAAAGAAAATCTTTTCGTTTGCTCAATAAGATTGTATCATCTTAGATATACTTATTCTCCTCATCAGATTTGTCAAAAAAGTTGACTGCCCAAGGACCATTGCCCACAATGATAAAATACGCCAATAGCAATAAAATTAAAACAGATAGAAACATTTCTGAGTAGGGCTTAAACATCTCCTGTGAGTGTACAAAAATAATAGCACCAATCATTATAGGTACTTGAATAAGGCAACCAAATCTTGTAAAAATGCCAAGGGCCATTAAAATGCCACCTACAATGTGTGCAAATACCACATAATGCCCAACCAACATTACTCCAAATGCGCCAAACGAGAACTTGGTTTTCAGTAAATCATTAATCAATCCCATGTTCATAAGAAATTCTACTCCACGCCAAGCAAGGAAAATTCCGAGAAGTATTCTAATAATGTCCAAGTACTTTGGATGATGTGAATCACCCCATTTTTCAAGTTGTTCAATCTTGTTCATAATGCAGTAATTAAAGATGAATAAATAAAGAACTAGTACTAATTTAAATCTATTTTTTGGGAAAAGCAAATAAGTTGTTAGTAAAATATTTTCCTGTCTTCTTTTTTCGTCATTATTATGAACTAAATCTCCTAAGAAGAAAATGTCTTTTAGCGAAATGCGATAGAACCTTTAATGCTTTCTTAATCGTTTTTTCATCACACAAAAAAGCGATGAAAGTGCTTTCATCGCTTTTTCTAAAACCATTATCTCCATTCAATTACCAAAGATTTTCCAAACTGGTTTTTACCACATTGTTTTTTTTGTAACCTAGATTATAATTTTAACTACTTTAAAAACGCACAATAAGTATTTATTGAAAATGCAGATTTATGACATACAATTCATCAAAGTACTTCAAACATTTTGTCTTCGCCTACTTTGGCTTCTTGCGCATTTACAACTGTTCCGGCAGCGTTTGTTACCAACACCACTATTTTTGCATTGGCAATGTTGGATATATTTGATGGGATACCAAAAGTATAATCTTTCGCATTGCTGATTCCAGAAGTTGGGATGTCGTCACCAGAAAGGCTGCTCACTACTTTTCTTAGAACCCCGTTGTACTCAAAATTTGGTATACTTGCCTGACCGCCATAAAGTGTAGACGAATAATTTCTTTGAGTAAAGAATAATTTATCTTCTACTAAATAAACTGTCAATTTTACTGTTGAACTCAATGCATTTGAGAAGCCAATCTTAATGTTAACAGTTAAGTTGCTACCACTTATAATTGAATTGATAGCCAAACCAGTTTCTGATGATGCTTTAATAGCATTGATAACCTGATTCACATTTTGGTCTTGTGGTCCTGTCCAACCAATAGTACGATTAATTACGCCTGTTGGTACCCCACTTACGCCTTGCTGCGCAGCCAGGTTGTTTCCATCGCTACTTATGAATGGGTCCCCTCCAAATAAATGTGTACTCACCACAATAGCTTTGTCTGTTTGTTGATGCAATAAATCTACTGCGTACAGAATTCTAGGACAATTGCCGCACCACGTTCCTGAATATTCTTCAACCAATACACGGTGTTTATAACTTTTAGGGGCAACTGCGGTTACCTTTACTGTTATAACATTCGACGTTATGGTTCCTTTTGTAGCATACACCGCAAAAGTTCCCGCAACTGAAAAATTAAATTTATTGCCCACTATTAAAGTGCCATTTACATAAATCTTACTTTCAGCTGTTACATTACTACTGTTGATAGATGATAATACTGTAAAGGTTACAGTATCTGCTGTGTTAGTGTTTGTAGTACTCGCACTAATGCTAATTGTTTCTGCTGCTGATCCAGTAAAATCAGACTCTGTCTTTGTACAGGCTAGAAAAAAGATTGTCCCTAAAATAAATAGGAAAGTGCTTTTAAGATGTTTCATTTTTTTGTTTTCAAAATAGTTACGGCAATTGATATGTTTCCTTACAAAAAAAGAATTATTTTTTTTGTAAGGAAAACTCAGCTGTAAAGTCTATTATTTTTTTAATGAAATATTTATGACTAAAATTCTTGCACTAGCATTGGTTTCTTTTTTTTCTTTCCATTCATTGTTGGCGCAAGAAATACCCGATGTAAAACTTGCAACACTCGATGGCAACAATTTTCAAACCCAAAAGTTTAATGAATCAGGTGGTAAGTTGGTCGTATTGTCTTTTTGGGCAACTTGGTGTATTCCTTGCATTAATGAACTCTCGGCAATCAATGATAACCTGGATACCTGGCATGAAAAATTGGCTTTTGACCTTTATGCCATTTCTGAAGATGACAGCAGGACAACCAAAAGAGTGCAGCCATTAATCAACGGCAAAGGTTGGAGTATGCCTGTTTTATTAGACAAAAACCAGGACTTAAAAAGGTCATTGAACATTGCTAGCATACCCTATACAATTGTAATAAAAAATGGTAAGATAATATTTCGCCATCTTGGCTATGTTCCGGGTGATGAAAATCAATTGTATAAGATTATTAAAGACAATCAATAAGAGATGAGATTGAAAAAAGTGCTTTTTTTTATTATTTTGATTAATGCTTTTTATGCCAAAGGTCAACTAAGCGGAAGCCTTGAGTCTAATGCAGCATGGTATATTGATGATGCTAAGATAATGTTGGAGCAAATTGAAGCAAGGAATAGAATAAGATCTAATAGCTATTTGCGTTTGGATTATAAAATAAACAAGTTCACTGCCGGTGTTCAATTAGAATCGTATGAACCTAAAGCATTGCTCAATTATTCTCCTCGATTCACAAAGACAAATCTTGGCAACTATTACATTAACTACAAGAATGAAAAGCTAAGACTTGATGTAACAGCCGGGCATTTTTATGGACAGTTTGGAAGTGGATTGGTTTTTAGAAGTTGGGAAGACCGGCAACTTGGTATTGCAAACTCTATAGCTGGTGCAATGGTTAAGTTTTCGCCATTGGAGACCATTCATTTGACTGGTTTTTATGGAAAGCAGCGAAATGGAATGGGCTTCGATTTTAGTAATGGGGTGATTGGTGGGCTAAATGCTGATGCCGAAATATCTAAGCTGTTGAAAATAAAAAAAGTGAAATTTGGGCTAGGATTTAGTTACGTCAATAGAAAAGAAGTCGGTAAAGAATTGACTGCATTAATGCGCAACAACTATCTCACCTCTTTGCGTGGAGATTTTTCGGTTGGTGGTTTTTCTGCAGATGTAGAATATGCTTTTAAATCAAAAGATGCATTAGTTGAGTTTAGTAACATAAGACCCGAGCTTCAATTTGATGGAGATGCCTATTTATTAAATCTTGGATATACCAAAAGTGGTTTTGGTATTACTGCTAATCTGCGGAGGGTAGAAAACTTCGGTTTTTATACGCAAAGAAGTTTGGCTGGTAATGTATTCAACGAAGGTTTTTTGAATTATGTACCTGCATTAACCAAGCAATACGATTATGCCCTTACCAATATCTATGTATATGCAGCGCAGCCTAACATTAGTTTTGAACCTAATCGAAACAAAGCAGGAGAAATTGGGGGGCAATTTGACATTTTCTACCAAATTAAAAAAAATACTACTCTTGGTGGCAAATATGGAACGAACATATCTCTGAACTATGCTCAATGGCATGGACTTAGTGGAAAATATGATGCACTAAACAGAAAGTATGCTGCTGAAAAAGTAAACTTTGGACAAAAATATTACCAAGATGTAAGCCTTGAAATACGTAAGAAATGGAGCAAAAAATGGTCTTCTGTTATTACATACCTCCATCAATATTACAACATAAGATATGTAGAAGAAGCTGTTGGCGAAGTAAAAGCAAATACCATTGTTTTTGAAAATACGCTTCAATTTAAAAAATCAAAATCTATACGATGGGAATTGCAACACCAATGGGCACGAGGAGGATTTGATAATTGGGCGGCAGCTTTGGTTGAGTTCAATTTTAGTTCTGTTTGGTCAGTTTTTGCTTTGGACCTATACAACTACAGAAATTCAGAAATAGCTAAAAGACTTCATTTTTACAATTTCGGAACTTCATATAACAAAGGGGCGTGTAGGATTACCGCAAGTTATGGACGACAAAGGGGTGGCTTAATTTGCGTAGGTGGTGTATGTAGGTTTGTTCCTCAAAGTGCAGGTTTTAATGTTGGAGTAAATCTTAGTTTTTAGTTTTTTAATTAATATACTAAGGTTGATTTTAATAAGATTTATTGCAATGATTCGTTTTTTGAGCGATTCTAAAAAAATGTTTTAGCCAAATATATTTTGCAGAATTTCAGTTGATTATTTTTTCATCCCTTTTCCTATATATTTGTTTAGCCAATAGGCGTTTAACATATATGCAAGCAAGTAGATTAGATTATAATAGTTGGGTAGATAATTATACTGATTATTTGTTTTCGTATGCTTTTTATAAAATTGGAAACAGGGAAGAAGCAGAGGACCTTGTGCAAGAAACATTTTTATCAGCATATAAAAGCAGGGAAACTTATAATGGATCTGCTTCCGAAAAAACATGGTTGATGGCTATTCTAAAAAATAAAATAATTGACTTTTACAGGAAGCCTAAGTTAGCAGACAGCTTCTCTAGCTATATTGATAAAACCGAAGATTCTTTTGAAAGTGCTTTTTTTAGCCAGGATAATTATGGAAGGTGGACTGAACAGATTGGCGAAAATTATTTTTCAAAAGCAGCAGATGGTTATTTGATGAGTAAAGAGTTTCAGAAATTTTTAGCTGTTTGCTTAGAAAAAATGCCGGTGAAGCTTCGGTCTGTATTTATTTCAAAATACATAGATGACGAAAAAACTGAAAATATCTGTAAGGAACATAATATTACCTCGTCTAACTATTGGGTAATTATTTTCAGGTCAAAGACATTATTAAGAACTTGCCTTGAAAAGAAAGGAATTTTAAATTGATATGGGATATTTTAATAAAATACTAAACAATTGCAATGAGGTTTCTTTGCTTGCCCTAAAGAGCAAGGAAGAGAAGATTACGCTTAAAGAAAAATTTGAAATGCGATTTCATATTTTATTTTGTCATTGCTGCCAAAATTTTATTAAACAATCCGGCAAAATAGATGAGTCTCTCTCTGCATTTTTTTCCTCGAAAGAAGCTCTCGTTAAAGCTTCAGATGACTTTAAATCTAAAATGAAAGAAAAACTAAAGTAATGAGGATGCAAACTTTAGTTCAATAAAGTTGCTGTTCCTTTTTGAAAATAAGGCTTACCATCATAGTCAATTGCCTTTACCATCCAAACATAAGTACCAGTGTTTTGTAGCACACCATTTGTTCTGCCATCCCAACCTGCACCATTTACAGAAGTAGCGTATATCATCTGTCCCCATCTATTGAAAATCCTGAAGTATTCAATTTGTTTGATGCCTACGGCAATTGGTCTTAATACATCATTCTTACCATCTGCATTTGGGGTAAATGCTGAAGCCACAAAAATAGTAGGGGCAGTATTGTAAACTTTAACGATCAAATATGCTGTATCAATACATTGATTGTTTCTTACAATTACACTGTATTTGATTCCTGTTGATGGTGCATTGTACTTTGCAACAGGGTTTGGAAAATTTGTGAAACTTAAACCTGTTGCGGGAGACCATTGGTAATTGCTTCCCCCAGAAGCCAACAATTGAAGTGTTTGGCCAACTATTACAGCAGTATCCCTTCCTGCATAGGCTTTTACTTCAGGTAATACCTCTACAGTCACATCATCTATTGATGGTTTGGGACATCCTTTGTTATTATATGCATATGAATAGTACGTTGTTGTGTTTTTTGGTTTGGCCGTAGTATTCAAATTAGCCGAATTTGATAACCAAATCCCCGGATCCCAACTAGTGCTATCTCCATTCGATAGACCTCTAAGTTGTACAGTTCCATTAAAACAAATGGTAGTATCATTTCCTGCATTTACTGTTGGGTATGGAACTGTTGCTATTACTACTTTTCCTGTTGCTGTACATGACCCAATATTCGCAACAAGGTTGTAGGTAGTTATACTATCCAAAGGTGAAACGATTGGATTCGAAATTTTATTATTAGTGAATGCAGTTAATGGTGTCCAATTGTAACCAAAAGCATTTGAAACTGTTCGTAATTTTATTTGATCGCCTCTGCAAATCGTGGTATCATTCATAACTGTAAGATCAACTCGATTTGTTACCCGAACATTTACTAGTGCTTTACTAATGCAGCCGTTATCATTCATAGTAACCGTATAGGTAGTTGTAATGGATGGGGTCACAGTTGGTGATCCTGTATTTGCATTGATTATATTATAATTGGGCAACCAACTAAAAGTGCCACTGCCAGTTGCTAAAAGTGTTGTAGGATCTTCGGTACAAATCAAGGTATCTATAAAACCTAAATAAATTGGCGGTTCACTTACTATGGGAATAATTTTACTAATAGTATCTATGCAGCCTAGTGTATTAGTAACAATAAGACTAACGTTTTTATTTCCAATTGTATTATAAGTATAAGTTGGGTTCTGTTGGGTAACATTATTTGAACCCTCAAAATTCCAGTTCCATGAGTTTATAATACCGTATGCGCTTATAGTGGAGTCTGTAAATGTTGTAGGATTATTTATGCAAATACCTTTAAATGAAAAGTCAGGTAAAAATCCAGGGTAAACGAGTATTGGAGAAGTAGCAGAGTCACTACAATTACCGTTTCTATTAATGACCAGCTTTATATAATATTTTCCGGTGTCTATGAATGTGTAATTGAGCACTGAACTTGCAGCTGTAAATATTACATTGCTGGTCCTGTTTAGTATTTCCCAATTCGTACTCGTAATTAATGGGCTTGTAGAAAGGTTTGCAATAGAAATACTTTTAGAGGCTTTACATAATCTATGGATTGGATTTAGATCTGCTTTAGCAATATTGCAAGGAGCAATATTTATTTGTAAGTCTTTTCTTTGAGTGGCAATAACCACCCCATTTCTAATTTCGTCGACACATACGGTTACTATATATACACCTCTATCCGGGGCGATACCAGAAATGATTCCAGTCAATGGATCAATTAAAACACTTGGACCAAGTGGTGCGGTACCTGTAAATGAGTTGCCATAAGGAACAGAATAAAGGGGTGGAGGTGGGGGGGGTGATTGAAGGGTGCCAGAACTTCCACTATTGTATGCATTGCAAAATCTATAGCGTAGCATATCGCCATCAGGATCTGTTGCCCCGAAATTGTAAACAAAACTATTGCTTGCACATACCACTACTAAATCACTTCCTGCAAACTTAGCGCTGTTATTAAAAGGAGCATTAATTTCTGACGAAGTTCCAGGTATTTCAGCAGAATAAGTAGCCCCGGTCTTAGGATATCCTGTTTCCAGATTTTTGATATTGTCTATTCTATAATTTACCTGACATGTAAGCAAATAACCATTTTGACTAGCCGGAAGTGTAAGCGTAAAATTGTAGTATCCTACCCGATAGCATACCGATGGGGGATTGGTAATACAAGGATCAGGATTTGTAATACTTATGACCTCTGTATTGGTGAGATTAATATTAAAATCTGCTACTCTTTGATTGGTTACCCGGTCAAAAACTGATAAATAGGATGGGTCGTTGAATTGCCTTGTACTGCTACAAGTCATAAACAATTTGTAAGTGATGTTATAATTGATTGCATTGTTTGGGCCTGCAGAATAAGTATAATAAAACTCACCTCCTGTGATGTGATCAGCTTTTACCTGAATGAAAATGAAAGCATATAATATAAGAAGCAGTAATTTTTTCATTGTCCCCAAGTATTACACTTCACATTCAATTTTGTTTTGCAGATTTATAATCAATTAAATGGACAGAATTTTTTGGGAGTGCTTTAAAAAATTCTGATAAAGGTAAAGTAAAAAATAGTTGAAAAGTTTGTGAGTTATTTTAACTTCATTAACCAATTATTTTGGGCCGGCGCTAATCAAAAATAACTATTGTTTTGAAAATATTTTAATAAATAAAAAACAATCATCATTCAGCTGATATTATTTTGAAAAAAAATTGAAAATA
>JANPHE010000276.1:0-7473 GCA_031424295.1 Segetibacter sp.
TGGATCTGGAAGATAATACAGACCCAACTTTATTGACTATCCAGTTATTGGGATCCACTACTATACCCGTTGGTGTTTTTGAATATGGTATTCTAAAGGTCTGAAAATTGGAGGACTGACTAAGTATTATCGTAGTATCACCCTGAGCTGAAGTTATTTTATACTCCATTAACCCTGTAAACAGCGGAGTAACAGTTGGCCAGGAGGTAGTTTGGTTTACGTTGATTACCAATGTGTCGTTACCATATTTATAATATCCCAAATCATAAGTAGGATATCCTTCACCATAAATCCATTGATTAAAAAAATCTGTCAAATTCTTACCGCTTACCTGTTCAGCTATTCGTTTAAAATCTGCAGTTGTTGCAAACGAGTCTTTAAATTGCTGCTGAAATGTTTTTAGTGTTTTGAAAAACAAGCTGTCATTTTGCATCTCAAATCGAAGTGTATGAATGGCTGCACAGCCTTTATTATATGACAATCTACCGCTAAAAATCCGTCCTTCATTAAATGTAGGAGAGGTTATATACACACTTCCATTTGAGTAGGTCATTATATCATTATGCCTGGAAATCATTTGCTGAGCTGCGGAAGTAACCGCCAAGGACGGAAATAGCTGACGCATCAGATTTTCAAGATAAGTTGCAAAACCTTCATTTATCCATATGTCTTGCCAGTTAGCACAAGTTACATTATCACCAAACCACTGATGTGCTAATTCATGCGCAACCAACTCAAAGTTAAAACCTTGCATGGTTGAGTTTGTTTGGTGTTCCATTCCGCCACCAATATAGGCCATTTGATGACCGTACTTTTCCTTATAAAAAGGATATAAACCGAATAGTTCACTCATCTTTTCCAGAAAAACCGGTGTAAAGTCAAGTGTTGCTTTTATTCCGGCAAAATAGGAAGGATTATCAACTATGAAATGTTCAATCAAAATAGAATCACCACCCATAATTGCAGGCTTTGCATAATTCTTATAAAGAGAGAAATTGCCCACCGTGAAACATAACAAATAATAATTCATCGGATAACCTGTAGACCATTGATAGCGGGATTTATTACCTGGCAATGGCACAACTGATTTCAATAAACCATTTGAACTGGCTATGTATGGATTTGTTGTAGTAAGCCAAATATCTGTAGAGTCTATTTTGTAATCGAGCCATTGCTTTGCTGGATACCACTCTCTAGCCTGAAAGGATTCAGATAGAGTACCGGCATAAATAAATCCTTTTGAAGCATCGTTTCCGTAGGCCAAACCATTGATCACTGTTCCACTGTAAAAAAACTGAGTGGTCATTTGCAAACCAACAGGTTTGGTTGTTGGAAAAACAACATAAATGTGATCAAGATTTCTTGTAAAGGCCACTTTCACATTGTCAAAAAGTACAGAATCCAACGTCATATTGTCCTTAAATTCAATAGCGAAAGTGTCTAAAGGCATGACCACACTAATACTATAAAAACAAGAACCCGAAATGAATCGACTGTTGGGCTCGACATTTAAATCAAGTTTTTGATATTTAATATCATACTTTTTCATTAGACTATCCTGAAAAAACTGAGCTCGTGGCTGGGCAAACTTAGCGTTACAGGTAAGAGGCTGACCATATATATTGGCTGAAAAAAATGCCATCAAAAGAAACAACAAAGAAATTCGCATAGATGTAATTAAAAATTAAAAGTAACAGATTTAAGCAAATAATGGCTTCTTAATCCAATAATTAGGATACAAATGACAAGCATATCATTTACTTTTACTTTCCGCCAATACTAAATATGGACAAAAAAAGACAAATAGATATCGTAAATGAGATCCTTGAACAATGCATCATTGCATACCCGATTTCTTCCTTTATCATAGGTTTATATCAACAATACCAACAACGTGGAAGCCTAAGTAAAAAACAATTGCAGGGTTTGTACGGAAAAGCCTCAGAGATCATTGATATTCTACCCGGAAAGCTAGCAACCCTGGAGGCGCTTATCAACAAAATGCCCAATAGATTTAAATCTGAAATACCTCCCGCAAAACCAATGTATGAGAAAGACGAGGGTCTCGGCACCATGATAAATGCAATACTTGAAAAGTACCCCCAACACAAAAGGGTTTTGTTTCTTAAGTCTAAGTTCGAAAATAATGAAACCCTAACTGCTATTGACATTGCTGACTTAGGCAGGTTTCATAGTTTGGTAAAATAACCTGTTTTTTTTATTCATCGTTTAACCACATTCAACAACTTTGTCAAAAAAACAGATAAAAATCATCAAAATTCTATCCCATCCTCCCCTACCTTTGCGGCAAAATATTTTTTTGATAAATAAAACCGATTGTTACTTATGAAGATTACAGTAGTGGGTGCAGGAGCCGTAGGAGCAACTTGTGCCGATAATATTGCCCGAAAAGAGTTAGCTACAGAGTTGGTACTATTAGACATTAAAGAAGGGATTGCAGAAGGAAAAGCCCTTGATATGACCCAAACTGCAGCTTTACTAGGTTTCGATACCAGGATTACAGGTAGTACAAATGATTATACAAAAACAGCAGGAAGTGATGTTGTAGTCATCACTTCAGGCCTGCCACGCAAACCAGGCATGACCCGCGAAGAACTGATTGGGACCAATGCATCTATCGTACGTGGAGTGACTGAAAACATTCTTAAGTATTCTCCAAATGCCATCATCATTGTTGTATCTAATCCAATGGATACAATGACTTACCTTACTTTGACCACTGCAGGCATTCCTAAAAACCGAATCATTGGTATGGGTGGCATTTTGGATAGCGCTCGTTTTAAATGCTACTTAAGCCAAGCTTTGGACTGTAGTCCAAATGACCTGAATGCAGTAGTCATTGGTGGTCATGGTGATACTACGATGATCCCATTAATCAGATTTGCAACCTGGAACAGTGTTCCGGTAAGTCATTTCTTAGATGAAGCACAACAACAAAAAGTTGTAGCTGATACAATGGTAGGTGGTGCAACCCTTACCAAATTAATTGGCACCAGTGCCTGGTATGCTCCAGGTGCTGCAGTAGCTTCTTTGGTTGAGAGCATTGTTCGCGATGAAAAAAGACTATTCGCATGTTCCGTAAGTTTGGAAGGCGAGTATGGCCAATCAGACATCTGTATGGGTGTGCCGGTTGTAATTGGAAGAAATGGTTGGGAAAAGATAGTTGATTACAAGCTAAACGAATCAGAGAAGGCAGAATTCGTTAAGAGTTCTGATGCAGTAAGGAGCATGAATGATGTCCTAAAAACATTGTAATGCCAATTTGAATATTTTTGTGGAGGTTGTCATTTGGCAGCCTCTTTTTTTTCAATAAAATACTAAAAATATTTTTTATTTATTAAATGGCAATTAGCCGGATAGATATTGATGCTTTTATTTCACTTGATTTCAAGTACACTGTTTTAGATGTAAGATCTGAGGGAGAATATATTAATGCACACATTCCCGGTGCATTGTCTGTACCACTTTTCAATAATGAACAAAGAAAGAAAATAGGGACAGCTTATAAGCAAGAAAGCAAACAAATTGCCATCAAAATAGGATTGGAAGCATTTGGTACAAAAATGATTTCTATTGTAGAAACTGTTGAAAAAATATTAGATAACCACGAAGAAAACAAAACAGTGGTTGTTCATTGTTGGAGAGGAGGAATGAGAAGCAGCGCCGTGGCATGGTTGCTTGATTTGTATGGTTATAAAGTATTTATTCTAATCGGAGGTTATAAGGCATACCGAAACTGGGGAATTCAGCAATTGGAAAAAGAATACCCGATTAATATTTTGGGTGGCTATACCGGAAGTGGAAAAACCTATTTGCTCCAAGCGCTTCAACACCATAATCAAATAACGATAGACCTGGAAGAAATAGCCAAACACAAAGGGTCTGCTTTTGGCAATATTGGGATGCCCTCCCAACCATCGCAAGAAATGTTTGAAAATCTGCTTTCATTAGCGTTTTGGAAAGCATCCCTACAAATAAAAGCCAGCCAAAAGCCACTCGCTATCTGGCTAGAAGATGAAAGCCAAAGAATTGGATTGGTAAATATTCCTTCCAAATTATTTTCCCTAATGCGCAAATGCCCTGTTTATTTTCTTGATATTCCTTTTGAAGAGCGGCTAAAGCACATAGTGGATGGGTATGGCAAAGCAGTCAAAGAAGATTTAATTAATGCCACCACAAGAATTCAGAAAAGACTGGGAGGAGTTGAAACCAAGAATACAGTTAATTTCATACTTGAAGATAACCTGAGTGGAGCGTTCAGCATTTTGCTTAAATATTATGACAAGCAATACAAAAAAGGACTGCACAACAGAGAAAACTTACAACAACTATTAAACAATATTGTTTGCAATACGGTTAATCCAAGTGCAAATGCAATTGCCGTCATTCAAAAAGAAATACAATTTGAAAATGTCCGATACAATTAAACTAACACAATTTTCTCACGGTGGAGGATGTGGTTGTAAAATAGCTCCCGGGGTTTTAGAAGAAATACTGCATAGCCAATATGCTTTTCCGGACAGAAATCATTTGTTGGTAGGCAATCACAGCAAAGACGATGCAGCAGTTTATGATATTGGTAATGGAATGGCGGTCATAAGCACCACTGATTTCTTTATGCCCATTGTAAATGACCCATTTGACTTTGGCAGAATAGCCTCTGCCAATGCAATAAGCGATGTATATGCAATGGGTGGAAAACCAATTATGGCTGTAGCAATTCTTGGCTGGCCAATAGACAAATTACCTGCGTCCATTGCCCGAAGCGTACTAGACGGCAGTAAAACCGTTTGCAAAGAAGCTGGTATTCCTTTGGCCGGTGGTCATAGCATAGATGCTCCTGAACCAATTTTTGGGTTAGCAGTAACAGGTATGGTAGATATCAAAAACCTAAAACAAAATAATACCGCCAAAGAAGGCGACTTTTTATTTCTCACTAAAAAAATTGGCGTAGGCATTGTTTCTACTTCTCAAAAAAGGGAATTGATATCTGAATCCCATTTCCAGACATTGCTAAAACAACTAACACAGTTGAATAGCATAGGCGAATTAATGGGCAAATTGGATGGAGTAAATGCAATGACAGATGTAACAGGATTTGGATTGTTGGGTCATTTAACAGAAATGGCAGAAGGAAGTGGTACCACAGCGGAGATTAACTTTGGGGCCATCTCTATCATTGATGGGGCACTCGAATACCTGGCTCAAAAAGTAATTCCGGGTGCTACTATGCGCAATTGGAAAAGCGTAAGTGAAAAAGTAAGTTTCCAGAATACTTCAAATGAACTTAACCTCATCCATTTGTTGGCAGACCCTCAGACTAATGGCGGATTATTGATTTCAGTAAACGAGTCATCGGTTAATAAAGTGATTGAAATACTCTGTGAAAATGGATATAAAGATTTCATTTTACCCATCGGAAGAATGACTGCTAAATCTGATAAATCGATTATTGTAAAGTAGCCTATTTTATTTTTGAAAATTAATACGAACACATGTCGGATAGAATTTATGATGTAATTATTGTTGGAGCAGGACCCGCAGGAGCATCTTGCGCCATCAAACTTTCGGGTAGTGGCTTGAAAGTAGCGCTATTGGATAAAGCTACTTTTCCCAGAGATAAAACTTGTGGAGATGCATTAAGTGTAGATGTCATTAATCAATTGGCAATGCTTTCTGATACCTTACCAGCGGCTTTTGAAAAACTTGAAAATAAAATTTCATCATTCGGCGTAAAAATATTTTCACCTGACCATAACCATGTTGATATCCCTTTTATATACAAAGGCAAAAAAAGCTGTGGGTATATCAGTCCAAGAATGAGTTTTGATGATCTTTTATTTCAGCATGTAAAAGAATATGACAATATAGATATTTTCGAAAATTGCGCAGTTTCTAATGTGCAGATAAAAGGCGATGAGAGCATTGTTAGTACGAGCATTGGAACTTTTAAAAGTGCCATCGTCGTTGGAGCAGATGGAGCTCATTCCGTTATTTCTAAATACCTTGGAAATATAAAAGTCGAGAAAAATCATTACAGTGCCGGCCTAAGGGTTTACTATGAAAATGTAGCATCTTTTCACGAAGAAAACTATATAGAATTACATTTTTTCAAAGAAATTTTACCTGGTTATTTATGGGTTTTTCCTTTAGCCAATAACAAGGCAAACGTAGGCATTGGATTACTTTCTTCAAGCGTTTCTAAGCACAAGATAAATATCAAAGAGACCTTGACCAATCTTCTAAAAACACATCCAGATTTAGCTATTCGTTTCAAAGATGCAAAGCCGTTGGAAACCATTAAAGGTTATGGTTTGCCATTAGGTTCCAAGAAGCGACAACTTTCGGGAGATCGCTTTCTGCTTACCGGAGATGCTGCGGCTTTAATAGATCCATTTTCTGGGGAAGGAATTGCAAATGCCATCAGAAGCGGAAGAGTTGCTGCTGACCATATTACAAAATGCTTTGAGCATAAACAATTTTCTGCAGCTTTCAACAAGGCTTATGATAAGGAGATTTACAGAAGAATGTGGAACGAATTCAAAATAAGCAGGACACTTCAAAATGTGGTGCGTTATCCCAGGTTGTTCAATTTTGTTATTAAAAAAGCTCGCCAAAGTAAATACTTACAGAATTTTTTGGTAGAAGCATTGGCCAATGTAGAAAAGAAAAAGAAAATACTCTACAAACCAGCTTTCTATTTTAGGATGCTTTTTAAGTAGGGTTGCTATTCTGGAATATCTTTACTGACTTCTCTAAGAAACAAGTCGCTTAGTTTAGAAAACTTTTTACTTATTCTGGTTGGCAAAGGAATATCAGTATTGCTTTGTGTTGATACTATCCTTAACATTGTAGCCGGGCGATTTTTCAAAATTTCTACATCTTCCAAGCTAATGATGTAATGATGAACATAAATGTTTTGTATGTCTGATCCATTAAATGGTATTTGAGCCCGATACTCAAGTTTAACTACAGATCCATCAGTTAATACAAACCAAACTTTGTCATTTTCACCTATTAATGTTCCTGTACTTCCATAACCAATAATGTTCAAGTAATAGTTGCGTCCGTTAGATGAATAAGATGTGCCCAATCCTGTTGTTAAACCTTGCTTTAACGTCAATATTGAGGTTTCAATCGTTCTCTCATTTGTAAACCCATCAATTGTACTGGACTTTATTTCCTGAGCAAAACTAACTATAGAAAATAAAATGCAGATCGAGAAGTAAACAGCTTTCATAACCAATTTAAAAATTATCCATTTAAAATATGCTCTGCAAAAATTCAATAAATATGGCAAACTCAAATGTTATTTTCAACATTATCATTTAATTTTAACTGAAAGCCTACTTTTTGTTCATTATTCGCGTCTTATACCTATATTTGAATAGTGATTAGAACATTTGAAACGTACCCTAATTAAAATACTTATGACTTTAGCAGAAATTCTCT
>JANPHE010000277.1:0-4791 GCA_031424295.1 Segetibacter sp.
CTGTAATCAAAAAAAGAAACTAGTCTCAATAGATCCTGAGTTCAGTAAATACATTGAAGCCTATACTTCCGGGGTTATTTCCAAGAAAAATACCATCAGAATTCAGCTTACTTCTGATGTACAAACCATACATACTTTAAATGAAACCATTAAGGACGATTTGTTTGATTTTTCACCTGGTGTAAGCGGCAAGGCATATTGGACAGATGAACGAACAATAGAGTTTAAGCCCGATAAAAACCTTACACCAAATGAATTGTATGAAGTAAGTTTTAATCTTGGCAATGTTCGAAAGGTGCCTTCTAAGTTCGATGATTTTGTATTTAATGTTCAGGTAATAAAACCTTCATTCAGTGTAGCAGAAAATGGCTTAAGGGCAAACAATGGCAGCAAAGACAAGATGAATCTATCAGGCGTATTGCTTACTGCTGATGTAGAAGAAAATGCAAAGGTGGAGCAGGTATTAGGCGCCAAAATGATGGGCAATGCTGTAAAAATAAAGTGGCAGCACAACGAGGCTAATAAGACGCATAATTTTATCATTGAGAATTTGGAACGAGGCACAAATGAAAATAAGCTCAGCTTAAACTCAGATGGTAATGCTTTGGCTGTAAAACAAAATGACACGAAGGAAATTTTGGTCCCTGCAGTTGGTGATTTTAAAGTGTTGGCTGTTCGTCCGGTACAGGAAGATGAAAACTTTACACTTATACAATTTAGTGACCCCGTCGCTATTAACCAGGATTTAAATGGGTTAATCGTTATTAGTAATCAACAAGATCTGAGTTATACCATTGATGGAAGTGAAGTGAAAGTCTATACTGCTCAAAAACTAGATGGAAATGCAGTCGTTACTATCAATGAAGGTATATTAAATCAATGGAATAAGCGGCTGGAAAAGTCGTTTACTGCCAATGTATTTTATGAGAACAGGCTTCCTTCCGTAAAGATTTTTGGCAGGGGAACTATATTGCCAAACAGTTCAGGAAAATTGGTTCTGCCTTTCGAGGCAATCAATCTAAAGGCAGTGGATGTATCCATTATTAAAATTTATGAAAACAATGTTATTCAATTTTTGCAGAATAATGACCTCAATGGCGATTTTGGATTAAGGCAGGTGGCAAAACCTTTGGTAAGAGCAACTGTGAGGCTTGACAATGATCAGAGTCTGAACCTGCACAAGAAAAACAAATTTTTGCTGGATATTGATAAATACATGAAGTCGGAACCCGGGGCTATTTACCGTGTTAATATTGGCTTTCGTCCCGACTATTCCATGTATGACTGTGCTGCAAAGCCCAAGAAGAAAGTGATATTGACATCAACTGAAACTGTAGTGGATTCTGCATTGCCGCAAATTGGTTCAGACGCATTGGCAGACATTGCTGATGAGGAAGCAAGCATGGAAGATGAAGAAGGGAACTACTACCAATATGAATACACCGGAAATGACAATGCTATAGACGAAGACGAAGAATTCTGGAATCGTTATGATACCTATTATCCGTACGGGTACAATTGGGAGCAAAGAGACAATCCTTGTAGTAAATCATATTTTAATAAGGAAAGGTTTGCAAGCAGAAACATCATCGCTACGAACATTGGATTAACTGCTAAAAAGGGCAACGATAATTCCTTAGTTGTAGCAGCATCGAATATTCTTACGACAGAACCATTAAGTGGAATTGAAGTTGAAGTGCTGGATTATCAAAGACAGGTAGTAGGCAGTGGAAAAACTGGAAGTGATGGAATGCTGACTTTGGAATTGAAGCGAAAGCCGTACTTGCTTGTTGGTAAAAATGGCAACGAAAAAAGCTATTTAAAAATTGATGATGCTACTTCCCTTCCACTTGGTCGTTTTGATGTAAGTGGTGCCGAAGTTAAGAATGGAATCAAAGGATTCATCTTTGGCGAACGGGGTGTTTGGAGACCCGGTGATAGTTTGTTCATCAGTTGTATTATTGAAGACAAACAAAACAAACTGCCCCAGGAACATCCAATTGAGATGGAACTTTTTTTGCCCAATGGTCAGCTGTATAAAAAGCTGGTACAAACCAATGCTGAAGGAGGCTTCAATGTGTTTAGAACAGCCACAGATCCTTCTGCTCCAACCGGAAACTGGAACTGTAAAGTAAAAGTTGGTGGTGCCATTTTTGAAAAGAAATTGAAGATTGAGACAATCATGCCAAATCGTTTAAAAATAGATTTAAACTTTGGAGCTGATCCGGAATTGGGAAAAGGCGTAACTACAAATGGAACACTATCTGCCAAGTGGTTATTTGGTGCTATTGGAAAAAACCTTAAAGCACGGGTGGATGCTCAATTGTATAAAAGCAAAACCTCCTTTCCAAAGTTTTCCGGATACGTCTTCGACAATCCTACTGCTGGGTTTGAACCGCAAAGCAAAACCATTTTCGATGGCTCATTGGACGAACAAGGAATGGCAACAGTCAATCCCAATTTTCAGGTAACATCCAATGCACCAGGTGTGTTAACGGCTAATCTTCTGGTTAAGGTTTTTGAACCGGGAGGTAATTTCAGTATTGACAATGTATCTTATCCTTACCATCCTTACAATACTTATGTTGGATTAAAAGTACCCGAAGGAACAAAGCCCTGGGGTTTTCTTTTAGCCGGACAGCCGCAAAGTATGAGTATTGTAAATGTAGACACCAAAGGAAAATTAGTAGCAGGAAACGGAACCGCCGAAGTAGAGTTGTATAGAATACAATGGCGTTGGTGGTGGGATGAAACAGGCGATGAACTCAGCAACTTTACTCAGGATGAATATAATAAATTGCTGAAGAAACAAGTTGTTCAAGTGGTAAATGGTAAAGCCAATTACAATGTCAATTTATCTGCTGACGAATGGGGAAGATACTTGCTTCTAGTCAGGGATACAAAAAGCGGACATGTAACCGGACAAACATTTTATGTGGATGATCCTTATTGGCAAAGTCGAGATAATCAGGCTGATGCCAGTGCTGCATCCATGTTGTCATTTACGGCCAATATGGATAAATACGAAGTGGGCGAAGATATTTTACTGAGCATACCCAGTAGTGCGGGTGGAAGAGCTTTGATTAGTATAGAAAGTGGCAGCAAAGTTTTAAAAACATTTTGGAAGGAAACAGAACAAGGCCAAACAAAATTCAGCTTCAAAGCTGAAAAAACGATGGCTCCTAATATTTATGTAAACGTTAGTCTCTTACAGCCACATGCACAAACGGTCAACGATCTTCCGATCAGGATGTACGGAGTAATACCGGTTTTAGTAGAAGATAAAAATACTATTTTGAAACCGATCATTAAAATGCCGGATGTGATAAAACCTGAGCAGCAGAACTCTATTACGGTATCAGAGGCAAATGGCAAGGACATGAATTATATTATAGCCATTGTAGATGAAGGATTACTAGACATTACCCGATTTAAAACGCCTGATCCACATAAAGCATTTTATGCAAAAGAAGCTTTGGGTGTTAAAAGTTGGGATTTGTTTGATTATGTCATTGGTGCCTGGAGCGGAGATCTTGAAAGAATTCTAACTATTGGAGGTGATAGTGAGGCCCCTGACGCAGGTAAGAAAAAGGCGAATCGTTTTAGGCCGATTGTTCAGTTTATGGGTCCATTTAAAAGTAGTGGTGGCAGCAAAGTGCATACTTTTACATTACCTGCATACATGGGTAGTGTGAGAGCAATGGTAATAGCAGGAAATGATGGGGCTTATGGATTTGCAGAAAAACCAGTTGCCGTAAAAAAACCATTAATGTTGCTTGCTACCATGCCAAGAGTTTTGGGCCCAACAGAAGAAATAAAAATACCGGTCACCGTATTTGCTACAGAAAGTAGAATAAAAAATGTAAACCTGACAATTCAAAGCAATCCATATATAGAAGCAGTGGGCGCTACTAGTCAGCAAATTGTATTTAATGGTACCGGAGAACAGCAAGTGTTTTTTAATGCAAGAGTAAAATCAACTACCGGTGTCGGTAAGGTAAAACTGACGGCTACAAGTGGAAGTGAACGGACAGATTATGATGTAGAATTGGATGTAAGGAATCCAAATCCGCCAATAACGGTTGTGTCTGATAAAGTATTGAACGGAGGCCAAACTTATTCTACCGGTATTAGTGTAATTGGATCGGGAAACAGTAGCAGGGCAGTGGTTGAGATATCTAGTATTCCTGCTATAAATCTTGAAAAGCGTTTGCAATATCTAATCCAATATCCATATGGTTGTGTTGAGCAGATTACGTCCGCTGTATTTCCGCAATATATATGTTGTGCTTTCTGTAATGTCTCAGGCGGACTGTTAACATCTTAGGATTTGTTGTGAACATAATCTCTTTTATAATTTTCTCTTTTCAAATTTTAAACCTGATCTTGCATAACTGTATGCCTTGCTGATCTATTTTAAAGACATATTTTTGATGATGTATTTCCGTTATTTTTTTGATGCGTTGTACTCACTGATTCATATTGTTAACCCTTTACCTCCCGAACGACAATATTTTGACTATGTACCCACTAAAGATATGCTTGTTAACTTTTTCTGCACATTTTTTCTATTTGTCTGCAGCATAAAATGCACCGCCGGCGGGTTTTAAAATAATGTATAATAATATTTTATTTTTATAAGAACTAATAGCATAATAGCATAAATATATACAACTTAATTTGTACAATGCAATTAGAAAATCATAATTAAAGACTCATTTAAATAAATAAATTATTCTAATGAATTTTTCTGAGATTTTGTATGAAATTATTTTCATTTTAACGTCCGAT
>JANPHE010000278.1:0-6138 GCA_031424295.1 Segetibacter sp.
TGCCCTTCGTAAAGTGCATCTCCCAACTTCTTGCTACTAAGGGCTGCTATTGTTAACCCGAACGGATAGTAATCATTTGCTGTAACTACTTCTGCATCGTAATATGACAAAGTGCCATTGCTATTGAGTACAGGTAATCGCTAATCGTTACCAATACATTGCCCAAATGATTGCTTAGTTCAAAGATCTTTTCGCCTCGGGTAAAGGTACTTAATCTGGCTGTACCATAAGCAGCGTTTACATTAATAGTTGCATCGACCTCGTATGCACTGCGGGTCATTATACCCAGGCGGCTGCTACCATATAGCGGGGTTTCTATTTGCAAAGGGCAATTTATGCAACAAACAGCACAAAATTTACTGGACACAGTTCTACAACCATTTTAAATTTAAGTGTCGGGCGGAACACTTAAACTATAAGGGTCTTGAGAAACAGGCCACCTTTTTTATTACAGAAGTGCATTGCAACCAACAATAAACTAGTCATTATTTTACGAACTTGCTTGTATTAGCAATAAATTAAACCATTGTTATTCGTCATTCAACTTCCAACATGTAAATTGCGGCATGGAGCAAAATATACAAATAGAAACAGCGCTCAACAGCATTCAACGGCTGGTTGATAATATAGAAACCGTTATCAAAGGGAAACGCACCCAAATACAGTTTATTTTAACTGCACTGCTTGCCAAAGGACATATACTAATGGAAGACAATCCCGGTACTGGAAAAACCGTGATGGCAAAAACATTGGCGCAAAGTATTTCAGGCAAAAGCAATCAAGGGGGTGTCATTTTTAAAAGAATTCAATTTACACCTGATCTTCTTCCCATGGACCTGCTTGGTTCTCACATTTTCGACGATATCAAAAAAGAGTTCATCTTTAAGAAAGGTCCTTTGTTTTGTAATGTATTGCTGGCCGATGAAATCAACAGGGCTTCGCCAAAAGTACAATCTGCACTGCTGGAGTGTATGGCTGAACACCAAATTACCATAGGTGAAACAACGTATCCGCTGGAGCAATTGTTCTTTACCATTGCTACACAAAATCCGGTAGAAATGGAAGGTACTTATCCCCTACCCGCTGCACAACTTGACCGTTTTTTCATAAAGATCATTTTTGGATATGTAGATGAAGAAACGGAGCTTGATATTTACAACAACTACCTGGGCATAGCCGACAATCTCAACCACATTCATCAAGTGCTGAGCATGGATGAAATTTTGTTTTTGCAGGAAGAAGCTGAAAAAGTGGAAGTGCACCAGGAAATAGTAAAAGCAGTTAGAAACATAGTTTGGGACACCCGCCGCCACAGCGATATTGTGTTGGGTGCATCTACCCGAAGTGGTATTACGTTTCTTAAATGTCTTAAGGCTTTTGCACTGGTAAATGGCCGCACTTTTGTAACAGAAGATGACCTACAAAAAATTACCCCCGCAGTTCTTGATCACAGATTGGTATATAGAAACAAAGAAGCAAAGGCAAATGCACTTGCTGCTATTTTGAACAAAGAAATGGACAGGTTGAGCAAATTGAAGATTGGATAATTCGTTCGTTCACTAAATTATTAAATGTTATATTCCTAAAATGAAAATCAAATTAAAATTACTATTCTTCTTCCTTTCTATTTTAAGTTCGGCTTGTATTTTTTCACAAGAGAATTTTCAACCAGGTTATATTATTACACAAAGAATGGATACTGTTCTTGGATTAATTGATTATAGAAATTGGGAAAAAAATCCAAGTATAATAAAATTTAAAAGTGGAAAAGATGGAGATGTTGCAACCTATAAACCAAGTACTATAAACAGTTTTTCCGTTGGAGAAGAAATTTATGAAAGCGCACCTGCACAGTTAGAAAAAAGTCCTCACCTTGTAAATGAACTTAACTATTCTTCTGAATTTAGTTTTGCCTCGGACACTATTTTTTTACAGTTATTGATAAGAGGTGATAAAAGCCTTTATTATTATAAGGACGCAATATCTAAGGATAACTTTTTTATAAAAGACAAGGGAAAATATAAAATCCTGTTGTACAAACAATATTTACAAGTAACAGATGGAAAAGAATACTTAGCCGCCAACAAAGCTTTTAAGCAACAATTAGCTGATTATTTCAGCAATTGTCCAACAATAAATACACAAATGGTTTCTATTGAATATAACACGTCAGACCTCAAAAAAATATTCAACTATTACTTTAGTTGTACAAATTCAAATTATAATCCGGCGAAGAAGAAAGAAGATAAATTAAGTTCCTGGGGAATTACATCCGGACTTTCGTTTGTCAACGCAACTTATATTATAGAAAGCATAGACTTCGTCCCAGTCACTGCTTCCCATTACTCAGTTTCCCCAATTGTAGGAATAAACTACAATTATGTACTTCCACGTAACCAAGGGAGGTTCTCTATTTATAATGATCTTTTTTTTAGCAGGGTTAAAATTAAAGGTGAATATCTGAAATACCAGGATGCGGACATCAATAGCAAAACGACTTACTCAATTGGTTCAACATTCTTTTTACTGAACAGTGTTGTTAGGTATAAATTTCCTATTAAGAATTTTTTCATTTTTATTAATGCAGGAATTACCAACAATTTCAATTTGTCTTTAGATAACTACAAAAAAGTTGAAACCAAATTTTATACTACAGAAACAGTAGAGGAATTTGGTTTCAATCGAGGATTCTCCCATGATGGTTTTGAATTCACACATGGATTTGGTTTTCAGTATAAAAGGTTATCTATTGATATAAGGTCATTTGGAATAAGTGCTGATTTGCCTTTTTCAACAGGTTCTGATAAAAGGACTTTCTTACTTTTAGGCTATTCCTTTAAATAAAACAGCTAATGAAATCTTTCGGCATTAATATTTCAATTTTCCGACTATTTTCAATGGCCTATATTGTTTTTTGTACAACTTCTCTATCTGCCCAAGGGAACCCCACTGCCCGTTACGAAATAGAAGCCAAACGAATAGGAGTAGATATGTTAGGCAAAGATGCCATACCCCGTAGCCGGGAATTTATTCGCCTCGACAGCACTTATTATGTCGGTTATTTGTATGAAGGCATGTACAAGTCTGACCGCAGTAGCGATTACATTGGTTTTAGGAATGCCATTCCGCCGCTTAGAAAAGCATTTGTGTTGCTCCAAAAAGATTATGGAAGAGGAATAAAAACCATTTTCAATTCACCGGAAGCCTATATGGCATCTATGAATAAATACAGAGATTTTTTGATTATTGCGGATGCACTCAGGCAAAGCTATGACAATGTGGAAATGCCGGACAGTGTGATGTGGGTACTCAATCAAGTCACTTCTTATCGTTTTCCCAAAGATCATATTGGTGCCAATACTATTAAGGCATGGACTTACCACCGAAACCGTTTTTTTACCTCATCAAAGTTTGCCTTCTTAAAAAATTCAGTTGAAGAAAATGAACAGGAAGCGTTTGGCTATTGCTACAAAGCATTGAATGATATAAAGATGCATAAAGCAGCCAACGATTTGTGGTTTGGCCCTTCTCAGGCCGAAATGGATCGATTGAATGTATATCACTATTTGGCTCTGTTGCACAACTACAATAAAAATTATGACAGCAGCGAATATTATTATAAAATTCTGGCACAGAACAGTGCTGTATCATGGAATAATTTCGGAGGGCTAAAGCATGAAATCGGAGAATTTTCTGTTGCCCGGGAATATTATGATAGAGACAAGTACAAGTATGCACAAAAGACACTCAGGGAACCCTTTTATTTCATTCCAATACTCGATATTTATGCAGGGCGAACCAAACATGCGATGTCGCTGTGTAAAGAAGCCATTGATTATGCAGGATCTACTCCGGGCTTTGGATGGTACAACATAGCACTTGCCCGAAGTTATATGTACGATGGTCAATTGGATAGTGCATCATTAGCATTGCAAAAAGCGGCAGACTTTAAAGAATTGCATATTGGTACCACCCTCACACAAAGCCAATACGATTTTACTATTAATCTGCTAAGACTACAACTGATTGATAGAAAAATGTCGTTGGTGAAATTTCAAAATACCGGATGGTGGTATGCGCCTGTAGATTGGTATCATCTGGTCATTTTGAAGTTTCAGAAAATAATGCAGGAATATGTGCTCATTAACCAAATGATGACCAACCCTGAAAGAGATAGAACCATATATGAATTGTTTTGCGGTGAAAGCACCACAACCTATGACGAAGCTTATTATCTGTTGCAAGATTTTAGCCCGACTTTTTTCACCAAAAAATTTATTAATTACCAAACAACCGATAAAAGAAAAAGCATACTGAGATATTTTCAGTTGTTTCAACACCAAATGGAATGGGAAAACGGCAATGAAGAAGCCGCTTATAAAGGTTATTCAGATATGGTAAAGGATATAAAACTAGATACAACCAATGAAAAATTGTTTCTGGCCAGGTTGTATCAAGGTTTGTCAATAGCCAGCAAAGAAACCGAAGCAGGAAACAATAATTTTTATACAAATGCGATGTTTGAACAATATCCGCAACTTGTTCCATTCAGTGGTATTAAGCTAAGAATGAAACTCATTACATCAGGTGTTGCTGATGTAACAACTGTAGCTGTAATATCAGAACTAAACGATTGCAATATTGAGTGGGCAGATGATCAGGATGGAAATACTGCCAAAGCCTCTATTACATTTATAAAAAAAGGCGACAAATATGAAGCTGTTATTAATGTCTTAAGTGGCTCAGGAAATGCGATTGTTACTAATGAGAAAATGATTTTTAAAAATGTTGAGGGTGCCGGTAAGGAGATAGCATTGCGTTTGTTTGGCAAAGGTGGTTCTATGGTTTTTGAAAAAGTAGAAGAAGTGAAATGAGTAAATCATTTCTAAGTTGCAATCTTGAATTTGCTGGAACAATTGTTTAATTGATTTATTCCTTTTTGATTTCTCTTTTTTTGTTTCATTGAAAATTTCCACTAAAACTTTCAGATCAATATCAACTTGATTATTGATTTACAAACAAGTTTCCCATGTTTTTTGCTATTTCGATTTTTCAACCGTATCTGCATAATCCTAAATAACAACTTTAAATAACTAGCATAATTTCCTTATTGAGAAGCATATTAACTTCCAATCAACTCCTCTACCTGCACAATGTGTTTTGTACTTATTTTCTTTAAAAAATAACCGAGATTATTCATCATATAAGCTTTTGGTATTTTTTTCAAATCCAAAAGCAAGAACCAGTCATTGCACTGTTATATATTCTTTATATATTAAATAAATAAACTACTGTCGTAGCAGGTGCCTATAATAGACCTCTACCATTTTTATTTACTTCTTGCTAAATAAAAATGATATTCTTGTCCTCTTTAATTATTTAATAAGTTTTAGATAATTGCAAAAAAGTTAACTGATATTTTAATTTCCGTTCCTTTTAAGAAGCTAAATAATCTTCTGTCCACTTTTAATTGAATATAAATGAAAAAGGTTATCAGAAATGATAACCTTTTGCTGTGATCCCGCTGGGACTATCTTTTTCACATCCATCTGCACCTGAATTTTGTTAAATGCATTGCTATCAATCTCTTACAAATTGTTAATGTGCAAATGAGTGCAAAAGAAAGCACCAAAATGAAGCAAATGTTTACCCCATTGTTTACCCCGTTTTTCAATTTTTGGTTACTTTTGTTATACCAATAAATTTAGTCAAATGTCAACTGTTTCAATTGTCTATCGTAAAGATAAACTTAATAAAAAAAATGAAGCTCCCATTCATTTTCGTATAATAAAAAATAGAAAAACTACTTACATATCCGCAGGGGTAATGATACCAGAAATTTTTTGGGATAATGAGAAAAACAAAATTAAGCCTAGCTACAAAAATAGCTCAAGGCTCAACTCTTTTATCACCAATAAGTTTGCAGAGTTACAAGATGAAGTTTTTGAGTATGAAACGCACTCCAAATCGCTAACAACCCGACAACTAAAAGAAAAAATTTATGGAAAAATTCCCACCGATTTTTTTTCTTTCGCAGACGAATCAATTAATGATTATCCGCAATTAGGTGCAAGGCTTGAACCAGGAACAGGAAGTAGCCGCCACAATTAGCCTATCAAACAGTTTTATGCCAAAGTA
>JANPHE010000279.1:0-5989 GCA_031424295.1 Segetibacter sp.
TGTTCTGCAAGGCACCTTGAAGCAAAGATAAATGGAAGTGTCTGCCTTCTGTCTTTCCCGCTCATCGGGCAGACGAACTACTAAGCAAAGGCGGATCTTCATCCCTGCAGGTTCACTTATCACAGCATCATGTGGGGGTGAGATAACCTTGCACTATAGAAACCTAGTTTACTTGAGGGAGAACCTGACTAAATAATACAGTTGTACATTACTATAGTTTCTCAAGATCTTCATACTTCTCCTGCCATTCTATTTCATACAGCCGGTCTAGTTCTTTTCGCACTTCTTTATAGGGTTTGTCTAGCCAATCGCCACTCATTTTATACTCAATAAGGTGTTCCATGCGGTCAAGTCTATCTTTCCATGAGTTGCATTGATCAAGCAAATAAAAGCGGTAGATCTTCCACCATGCAGCATCCATCTCCAGTAACTGCGGGAACAGTGCAAGCAGGTGTTCCTGCAATGCGGTTATTACTTCATGGTAGAGTGTGTTGAGATAATCTAAAGCGGCCTGTTGCTCTCGGTTCACTTCTTCTGCAAAATGCCAGCCTTTTTCTTCCCCGTGTCTTTTTATCCATTCTTCAGGAGGGTTTTCTGCATTGTAGAAAGTAAATTTACGACCAGGATCGTAAACTCCTTTCTCGGCATACTTTAGTATATCGGGTACAGCCTGTTCCGGCTGCTCCTTTTTCTCATTGTGCTGAATGATTTTCCATGCATACGTGGCAGTATCAAATATGCGGTGTTCTATGTTTTGTTGCCTGTGCTTTTCAAAACTATTATCCGCTGCTGCAACTAGAGGATATTGCTTCGCCATTAAGGCTTGCAGCAACGGAACAGTTAACTGTTCGTAACGTTTCCAGGCAAATATGAAGGAAAGGGTTTTTTTAACATCCTCACTACCCAGGTATTTTTCGTATTCCCTTGGCAGGTATTTACTGTTCTCATTGTACCAATCTTCATATGATGAATGAAGTGGTCCTTTAGGTATATCCATCTGTATAAATTTTAGATGATAATAACGGTAATGCTCAAATTTAGTATAAATCTATACTCATATTGTACTACCCCTGATCTACGACTTGCCCCGTTCTTCAAGGTGTTCTGCAAGGCACCTTGAAGCAAAGGCAAACTACCTAACATGGTTGTTAGCGTATTTTTTTCGTCTGCGTAAGGTCTCCTGAAAGGGATCCTGCGCTGTTGCTTAAGATGCTATTGTCAGCTAATTGGTGGCTGTTATATCTTTTGGAGTGGCAGTATCTCCTTCAAGATACCCCTACATCTGATTACGCAGGAGCCTGACCGCCGTGGCGGTTCTCATGCTACAGCACAAAGGATATTCTATTAACACCTTGCTGTGACAAAACATTCACCATATTTTATGTTTGCAGGCGAAGAGACCCATTAAAGGCGAAACTGCATTTAATATTACAAACCTATCCAACAAACTCATTTACAAAACAACCAGCTTTGCGGTGTTTATGCTATTTCCATTCACCACTTTTAAAACATAAAAACCCGACGGCAAATGAACGGACAACTGAATCGTATTGCCTAATGTTTTTAATCCGCTTATTTGGCTGACTGATTTGCTTTCAACCAGTTTGCCTGCAGTATTGTAAATGAGCAATTGGGTACCTGCCTGAAAGGGTAAGCCTGTAACAATAGTGACATTACTTCCACTGACCGGGTTGGGGTAGATTTTTATTTCCGAAGGCAAACTTTTTGTAATCTCTGCCTGAAGAGACATTCGTTTGGGTTGCAAAAACAATTGATTGACCGGTACCACCTGCTTTGAGAACGTAGGCCCTTTCCACAACAATTTGCAAACTGCATCTCCGCCGTTTTCATAATACTCCATCCTGATGCTCACCTTGCTGCATTGCGCCAAAGTGATGGAACCACTGTATTCCGTGGCGCCCTGGTCGATCCATTGGTCAACCAGCAATTGATTGTTGACCCACAGCCTTATGCCATCGTCGGAAGTTACATAGAAAGTATAGGTACCGGAATCAAGGCTTTGGACATAGCCAGTGAACCGGGCTTTAAACAAATCGTTGCTAATGCCCGTTGGGCTGCCGTTGCCCCAGTCAAAATTAACCACCGGAACTGTGGTGGTGACCGTGGCCACAGCTGGGAAACTAGCTGCTGGCAGGGTGTTACTAAAATATTCTGCAAGCAAACCCGTGCCATTGCTGCTGCATTTTGCTGTTGACGCCACCAGTTGCGGTGTGGGAATGATTTGCCTGCAAATGCCCGGAGCACTCCATTGCAAATTGCAATAAGCCGGGTTTGTGTTGGAGTAATATTCGAGTCTGATGTCGTACTGTACAGACTTTTGCAAAGCAATATTGAAAGCGTTGGTGGTGGCGGTTTTGTCTGTCCATTTATTTATGAGCAGTACATTGTTGATGTAGAGCCTTACCCCGTCACTCGCATTCACATAAATGGTGTAGGTATCGTTTGTCAATGGCAGCAGGGTTCCTGTCCACCTGACCTTGAAAACATCTTTGCTGATCCCATCGGCAGGCGCATCTTGACCCCAGTTGAAATTGACAGTTCCATCTAATTGCACAGAGTTTGGATTGGTAAACGGAGCTGAAGCTGAACTGGCAGAAAAATACTCCGCCTTCAATCCATTGCCATTGCCATATTGTAGGTTGGTGAGTGCATTGCCGCAATAGGGTCCATAGACTTTGATGACTTTGGAAAATGTAGGAACGTACACTTTTGCATTCACCACGGTAGGTGAGTTGAACTTGGCAAAATTACCTACATCATCTTGTGGGTTTAGACCGCTGTTCCAGAGTTCTCCTTTGCTCACATCGGCAGCATTGTAAGCGGCCAGAGTGCCGGGGCGTACCTGGTTGTTGGCATTGCCACTACTTGGAAAACATGCCCAAACGACCGCAGAAGCCGTATCATTTCCATTGGAAGAAATGGATAGCATGGCACCCGGCATTCCGTTGTCAAGGTTGCGAACACCTTCTTTAAATGTGTTTGCAAAAAGACCCGTTGTGCGGTTGAATGCGAACTGCCTTATTTTGAAAGTCTCCGCCCAGGCATAGACAAACTCTCCGTTTTTCAAACCGGCATACACAGGTGAGCCATGTATGTGAACATAACCGCCCCTGTTGGGGTTAAATTCAAGCGTGTCTTTTACTTGGCTATTGGTGGCATTGTAACGTCCCATTTTGTTGTAATCCACTACATAGGAAATACCTTCTTTAGAACCCGAAACAGTAAGCGATGTGTTGGGAACAATTAAAGCACCATCGCAGCCGTAGTCAAGGTCATATTGGTCGAGATAAGCATAGTTGGAAGGTGTGAACCAGTCTAACAAAACAAGGCTTGGCGACAGTTTGATGAGGCTTTCGCTTCGTCCGCCCTTAAAATTGGTGTTGCTTTCGCTTGTGGTGCCATTGCCTGTCACTATATAAATGTTGCCATCTGCACCCACCGATGGACCTTGCCCGGCCATCCAAATGCCGCCTGCCCAGCCGTTGGGTGTTGTGTTGTACCTGTATTTGAGGGCAAGTGTGGACGCATCAAACCCCATTATCCAGCCGTGATAGGGCCCCCAGTCGCAGTGTGATGCAGTGGCTACATACACTGTGTTTTGATAAAGCAATAATGCAGGCCTTTGGTTGGAATACTTTGCATCGAACCGCAGCACCCCGTTTATGCTGCCATCACCTGTGCCCACTACTTGCGCCCGGATGAGTTGTGGACTGCCTGTACGGTGTTGCCCTGTTTTAATGTCAAGCGCATTGATGTAAGCATAAAATTTTCCATTGGCATCAATTGTTTTGGTGGCCACATAAATAGTGCCCGTGGCAGTGTCAATAACAGGTGTGCCCACAATGCCCATGCGACCAGAGAAGTCGCGGTAATTGCCGCCGCATGGTGCGCCATAGACGTTGTCCTGCAAATCAAAAATATTGGGAGCCCGCTGCCCGGCGGGACTGAGGTTGACCTGCCAAAGCGGAATGGCCTTGTAGGAATATTTGGCATCAAACGCATAGACCGAATTGTTGACCGTGGCGGCAATGAGTACGCTGCCGGTGAACTTGCCAATTGTAACGTTTTCGGCTACCAGCAACTGTGCATAGATTTCATCGTCCACCGCCAGTGTGCCAACGCAGCCAAACTTGCCGGAGCGAAGGAGGTTGTGGTTCAGGCGGGTTTCATTTCGGTTCCACCCGCTACGGTTGAGGTCGTTGTGCTGGGTCAGCACATTTTGCTGTGCAAAACTACTGATGCAAATGAGTAGTAAAAAGGTGGTTAAATGTACACGCATAATGGATGGTTAAGAATTTTAAAAATACATTTTTTAATTGATTTCACCTTTGACGAAGGTTACTTTCCCAATCCCTGTTAGTTTTAAGCGTTCCGAAGGGCTATTAAATTATAAATGAAAAGTAGGATCCCCGAAAATATGTCGGGGCGGGTTGTATCCGGCAAGTTTGGTGAAATGGACCGGTGTTAGACCTGCAATACAAAAGGCCTCGTCCGCGTAGGGTATCCTGAAAGGTACCCTGCGCTGTTGCTTAAGATGCTATTGTCAGCTAATTGGTGGCTGTTATATCTTTTGGAGGGCCGGTATCTCCTGCAAAATACCCCTACATCTGATAACGCAGGGTCTCATGCTACAGCACAAAGGCTATTCTATGAAGACCCCGCTTTGACAAACCACCAGCAGCGAAAAATGATAGATATGCTCAGTTTTTGCATTAAAAACTGAGCATATAAACAAGTAATAGCCAATGATAAACGACACTACATTGACAAAATGTGTTTATTAAAACAACATGCCTGAGTAATAAAAAATGTTTTACTTTATCATCGAAATAAATTTAAATCCAACATGGCCTCAGGTTTTTTTGCAATTTTAGACGACATAGCTGCTTTGATGGATGACGTTGCTATTAACGCCAAGCTTGCTACAAAAAAAACAGCCGGAATACTTGGGGATGATTTGGCGGTTAATGCCGAAAAATCAACGGGCTTTGTATCATCCAGAGAAATTCCTGTTTTGTGGGCTATTACAAAAGGCTCATTTATTAACAAGTTAATTATTGTGCCTGTAACTTTATTGCTAAATATATTTTTACCAGTTGCCATTATTGTAATACTCATACTAGGAGGTTTTTACCTCGCATTTGAAGGTGTAGAAAAAATTGCAGCATACTTTTTTCATAAAAAGCAACCTGCAACGAAAACAGATGTTGGCGTAATTAAGCAAGATGCTGAATTGGAAAAAGTGAAAATAAAATCAGCCGTAACCACCGATTTTATACTCTCCGTTGAAATAGTTATTATTGCTTTAAGTACAGTTTTAAACAAAAATTTAAGTGTACAAATATTAACCATATCAGTTGTTTCCATAATAGCTACAGTAGGTGTTTATGGCATTGTAGCACTGGTTGTTCGTATGGATGATTTTGGATGTAAACTGATTGAAAAATCGAATAAAAAAGGATTTTTAAATGTCCTGGGCCTGATATTAGTAAAAGCCCTACCCATTGTTATCAAGACATTTTCGTTGGTAGGAACCATAGCATTATTACTTGTGTCGGGCGGTATATTTGCGCACAACATTGAATATTTGCACCACATTTTATTAGAGTGGCCAACTATTATAAAAGAATTTATTTTTGGCGTACTAGGCGGCATATGTGCATTAGTTTTAGTGGCTATTATCAAAAAAATTCTTTTGCTATTTAAAAAAAACTAATTTAGAATGACTTATTTTTAATTTGAAACCACTGTTCTTCATGGTCTTCTTCAAGGTACCTTGAAGCAAAGACAAATGGAAGTCTCTAACATTCTGTCTTGCCCGCTTTTCGTCCGCGTGGGGGTCTCCTGAAAGGGACCCTGCGCTGTTGCTTAAGATGCTATTGTCAGCTAATTGGTGGCTGTTATATCTTTTGGAGGGCCGGTATCTCCTGCAAAATACCCCTACATCTGATAGCGCAGGAGCCTGACC
>JANPHE010000280.1:0-1957 GCA_031424295.1 Segetibacter sp.
GGAAGCATTTGTGGAGTGGCGCAACTGGCCTGCTCCCAAACGTGGTGAAGTGGTGAGGCAAATTGGTGAAGAATTAAGAATCAATAAACAGGCGCTGGGTGAACTGGTGAGTTATGAAATGGGCAAGAGCTTACAGGAAGGTTTGGGCGAAGTACAGGAAATGATTGACATCTGCGATTTTGCTGTGGGGCTCAGCCGCCAATTGCACGGATTGACAATGCACAGCGAAAGGCCGGGACACCGGATGTATGAACAATATCATCCGCTGGGGATTGTGGGTATTATCAGTGCCTTTAATTTTCCGGTGGCAGTGTGGAGCTGGAATACCATGCTGGCATGGGTTTGCGGCGATGTGTGCATCTGGAAGCCGAGTGAAAAAACGCCTTTGTGCGGTATTGCCTGCATGAATATTACTGCCAAAGTATTCAAGAAAAACAATGTGCCGGAAGGCGTGAATAATTTAATCATTGGCGACCGTGAAGTGGGCGAATGGATGAGCAATGATACCAGAATTCCACTGGTGAGTGCAACAGGAAGTACAAGGATGGGCAAAGCGTTGGCAAGTGCAGTAGCAGCAAGGTTAGGAAAAAGTTTATTGGAACTGGGTGGTAACAATGCCATCATCATTACACCGGATGCAGACCTGGATATGTCGTTGATAGGTGCTGCGTTTGGTGCCGTGGGTACTGCCGGGCAGCGTTGCACCAGTACCCGCCGGTTGATCATTCATGAGAAAGTGTACAATAAGTTTAAAGAAAAACTGGTGAATGCTTATAAGCAATTGAAGATTGGAAATCCATTGAGTGAGAAGAACCATGTGGGGCCGCTGATTGATACAGCTGCGGTGGATATGTACCTGGCGGCGATTGAAAAAGGCAAGGCCGAGGGTTGCAATTTTATTGTGGAAGGTGGCGTGCTGAAAGGCAAGGGTTATGAAAGTGGTTGCTATGTGAAGCCTTGTATTGCAGAAGCCAAGAACCATTATGAAATTGTGCAGCATGAAACTTTTGCGCCGATTTTGTATTTGATGAAATACAAAACTTTGGATGAAGCCATTGCTTTGCAGAATGGCGTACCACAGGGTTTGAGCTCTGCTATTATGACGACGAATTTAAGGGAAGCTGAAAAATTCCTTTCTGCTGTGGGTAGTGATTGTGGTATTGCGAATGTAAATATTGGTACCAGTGGTGCTGAAATTGGTGGTGCTTTTGGTGGTGAAAAAGAAACTGGCGGCGGACGTGAAAGCGGTAGTGATGCATGGAAAGTGTATATGCGCAGGCAGACTAACACTATTAACTATACGGATAAGTTGCCGCTGGCACAGGGGATTAAGTTTGATTTGTAGGGTGATAGCTTGAAAGACTTTTTAAGTGCCGCAGAAATTCCTGCGGCACTTTTTTGTGCTGGCTCTTCTTTACTATGTTGTCTCTTCTACTCCGGGCAATAATGTTTAGTGGTTATTGCCCGGCTGGTTGTTCTGTTGGAAATTTAGAAATGTCCATATAGAAAATCTCCCAGGTGTGCCCGTCAGAATCTTCGATTGTACGCTGCTGCATAAAACCATAATCTTTCATTTCGGTGGGTTCCGTTCCACCTGCTTTAAGTCCGTTTGTTATAATGCTATTTACATCATCAACACTATCTACCGATAATGAGAAAAGTGCTGCTGCATTTGATTTTGTATCTGCAATTGGTTTGGTTGCAAACATTTTAAACTTGTCATGTGTCAACAGCATTACAAATATATTTTCGCCCCAAACCATACATTTTCCGGCATTGTCCGAAAATTGAGGATTGTTTGTAAAACCTAATGCAGCATAAAAGTCCATAGATTTTTGCAGGTCAGTTACTGCTAAATTGATAAAAATTTGTTTGGCCATTGTTTAATATTTAGCTGCCGAAGTTAAAATAAATTTTGCTTTTTTTGTTTCAGGAAAGTGTTACTATCGAAATAAAC
>JANPHE010000281.1:0-15280 GCA_031424295.1 Segetibacter sp.
TTTTGAAACCCCTGATCTAAAGCACTCTTCAGCATAAAGGGCTGCAATGTGGGTTAACTAAAAATGATAATCAATTGCAATAAAAAACATGGGTTGTTGCAAAGTAAGATTCTATGCCTATACTCTTAAAACGCCTAAACCCTCCAAAATGGAGGGTTTAAAAAAATATAGTGGCCTCGCCTAGAATCGAACTGGGATCTGGAGCTTCGGAAACTCTTATACTATCCATTGTACTACGAGGCCAAACGGCGGCAAAAATAGCAGTTACTTTCCAAATCCTGCTATATTGCTTCCGAATATCTTTACTGCAATGGCTAATAGAATTACTCCAAAAAATTTCCTTACAGCTATCAATCCCACTTCGCCCAACGCACGTTCAATAACGTTGAGCGATTTTAATACGATATAAACCAACACCAAATTGGCAAGTATGCCGAACAAAATATTGATTTCTCCAAAGTTTGGCTTCAAAGACATAATGGTTGTTAAAGTACCTGATCCTGCAATTACAGGAAAAGCGATGGGTACTACAGTCCCTGACTTAGCATTTTTTTCGGATTTAAAAATCTCATGCCCCAATACCATTTCCAAGCCCAATAAAAAAATGACAAGAGAACCCGCAACAGCAAAAGATTGTACAGTCACTCCAAGTATCCTTAACAATGGTTCACCGGCATATAAAAACACAATCATAAATGCACCTGAAATAACCGTAGCCTTTAGTGCTCGAATGCCTCCCATTTTTGCTTTTAATGAAATCAATAGTGGTATAGAACCTATCGCATCAATAACTGCAAACAGCGTAAAACTGACCGTAAAAAAAGCCTCAATATTGAATGGCATACAACTTATTTGCTACAAAGATAACCACCAATCAAAGGTCTTACCAATTAAAAACTACCCCACCATTCACCATAGCCGGAATAGCATTGAAACCACGTACTTCAAAGAATTTGTTATTGGTTACATTCTCGGCATTTACAAAAAACTTGAAATGCTGCTTAAACTTGTACTCTGCATATGCACCCAAAATTAAATAACTACCCAATAAAACATCTTCAACACCATAAACCGCATCAAACCTTTTGCCTACATATTTACCTGTAACGCTTACAAACAAATCTTTGTAAGTGTAACCTGCTGTTAAGTTTATGGAATGTTGCGGCCTCCTTAACAAATAACTATAAGTAGTATCTTTTGTATTCAATCTGCTTTGCGTCATTTCTGTAGGCTTTAAGAATGTATAGTTCGCTTGAATAACCAGATTTTTTATTGGCTCTGCACGTTCTTCTATTTCTATTCCATTTACAGATTGTTGCAGAAAATTGAAATATTGGTAAGTGAGCGCATTATCGAAATCAATACCATTTTCTATCTTCCTGTGAAAATAAGTTAGTCTTGTGCTAAATGAATTGTGCGTTTGTTGAACACCAAATTCATATGTTTTGGATGTCTCAGGCTTGAGTTCCTTATTGCCAACAAAACCGCCAAACAACTGATAAAGCGTAGGTGCTTTAAAACCGGTGGCAATGCTACCAAAGACCCTGTAATTTTTATTAATTGTATAAGAAGGATTAAAAGTAAAAGTCCGATTACTTCCATACTGAGAATGTACATTTAACCTTCCTCCCAACTCTACATTCAGCTTTGAGCTATTATCGTGAATAAATAGTGAAGCATAAGCAGAAGACTGGCTAACAGAAGTATCTGTAAATACAGCAGAATAACCCGGGGAGAAATATTGATTGTTCATGCTGCTATACCTGTAATCTGCACCATTTAGCAAGCTTACGTTTTTCGCTAATTGAATGTTTGTAAATATTTCGGCAAACTGGCTTTTAGCAAAATAATCATCTTTTGCAAAATTGCTGAATGCGCTAGGCGAAACATCTATACTATCGTTTAGATAACCTCGTTTGTTTTCTGTGTATTGATACAATCCTGTCACACTCACTCCTTTTTTATCGTAATGAAAACTTCCACCACCCATTAACACACTATTGGTATTGGTAAAATCTTTATCATCCGAAAAAGAGCCATAATCCACATCTGTTTTGTACTTGCTGTACCTGCCAAATGCACGAGCTGACAACTCAGACGTAAATTGGTATTGAACAGAAGCGTTTGCTACATCGCCATTGTAGCCATCGTTGTCAAATTTAGCTTTGTCTGTAGTGTCATAAGCAGCAGAAAATCCTTTGCTAGATAATTTGGCGTAGCCTGTTTGGTAAGTTAGCTTTCCTGCCTTTCCGAACAATTTTACATTGCCCCTGTATGTGCCAAAATTGCCACCCGAAGCAAGTGCCTGCACATTAAAAAGTTTGTTGACATCTTTATTGACTGTTATTACATTTATAACGCCGGCTACAGCGTCGGAACCATACAAGGTTGACTGCGCCCCACGGGCTATTTCTATTCTTTCAATATTATTAAGAGAAAGTAAATTCAGATCAAAATCGTTTTGAATAAAGGATGGATCACTTACCGGAACTCCATCCACTAAAATAAGTGTTCTACCAGCCTGCGCACCACGCATATAAACCGTTGGATTGGTGCCCAAATTACTCAATGCTCCATTGATGGTAATACCTGCCACATCATTGAGCAACTGCGGTACTGTTCGACCGCTACTTTTTTCAATTTGATCTTTAGTAATTACGGTAATTACTTTGCCCGTCGTGCTTTGTTTCTGCGGAAATTTATTGGCGGTAACTACTACTTCATCCAGGCGACTGCCTCGGAGTGTGTCTGTTTGTGCATGAGCTGCAATAGCTGTCAGCAACAATGCTGCTGTGAGAAATTTTTTGGTCATAGTCAAATGTTTTGCTATGAACCTCCAGGTAATAAAAATGTTGAGAAATGAAAAAGTCCCTGTACACAAGACAATTACATCTCCTGCTTTTCACCCGAAAGCCCGATGATAAAATAAAATTTTGATTGGCAGGTCTTCTGGCTTGGTCCAAACCTGTTCGCCTTCCCAGTGTTATCCAGTGGCATTATGAACAAATTTTGCTTTCCTTAATTAGGAAAAGAGACCTTTACAGCTACGGGGATAGCGTCGGAATTACACCGACTTCCCTTTTAATTCCGAAAACAATCGGAAACCATTCGGGTGCAAATGTATAGGACTGGATTGAATAATGAAATTAAATTTCAAATCAAATCATCTCACTATGAAGCAATGGGTTTTTTAACGAAAAGCGTCTGTCATTGTATTTTTTTGATGCAGCTATAAAATGTACAAACAATGGTGCAGGTGATTCTACCGTACTTTTTAGCTCCGGATGGTACTGTACGCCAATGAAAAATGGATGATTGGGCAATTCAATTATCTCAACCAAACCTGTTGCGGGATTAACACCACTAGCTACCATACCGGCAGCTTCATATTGTTCCAAATAGTCATTATTGAATTCATATCTGTGCCTATGGCGTTCACTGATCATATCTGTTCCATAAATTCTTTCAGCCAATGAGCCTTCTTTTATTTTGCATGGATAAGCACCCAATCTCATCGTTCCACCCATCTTGGTTATCTTCTTCTGCTCTTCCATCATATCAATTACCGCATGTGTGGTATTGGCATTCATTTCGGTACTATGCGCATCATTCAATCCCAAAATATTCCGTCCAAATTCAATTACGGCCATTTGCATTCCTAAACAAATACCAAAGAAAGGTAAGCCATTTTCTCTCGCATATTTGACCGCAATTATTTTGCCCTCAATTCCTCTGTGTCCAAATCCGGGTGCTACCAATAAGCCATCTAATCCTTCTAATTTTTCTGCTACATTGTCATCACTAATATATTCACTATGCACATTTACTACCTGCACTTTGCATTCATTCATTGCACCTGCATGAATAAAGCTTTCCAGTATAGATTTATAAGCATCTTGTAGCTCTATGTACTTACCAATCAAACCTATGGTCACTTTACTTTTTGGATACTTCAATTTATCGAGAAATGTTTTCCATTTGTCCAGATCGGGTTCGTTGTATTTGGTGATGTTCATTTTGCGCAACGCAATAATATCCAACTTTTCACGCAACATCAATAGTGGAACTTCATAAATGGTTGATGCATCTGCAGCTTCTATTACAGCTTCTGTTTTTACGTTGCAAAACTGGGCAATTTTTCTCTTTAGTTCATTATTAAGGGGTTCCTCTGTACGACAAACAAGAATGTCAGGATGTACACCATTCTCACTCATCAGCTTTACACTGTGCTGCGTAGGTTTGGTCTTTAATTCTTTCGCTGCTTTGAGGTATGGAATAAGCGTAAGATGTACCACAAGGCAATCTTCCTCCGGCAATTCCCACTGAAGTTGACGAATTGCTTCAATAAAGGGCAAACTCTCTATATCACCTACTGTACCTCCTATTTCTGTGAGAATAACGTCATATTTTCCATCTTTACCCAATAGCATCATCCTTCGCTTGATCTCATCAGTAATATGCGGAACCACCTGAACCGTTTTACCGAGGTAAGCCCCTTCTCTTTCTTTGTTTATGACTGTTTGGTAAATTCTACCAGTTGTAACGTTGTTTGCCTGTGAGGTAAAAATGTTTAAAAACCGCTCATAATGCCCAAGATCAAGGTCTGTTTCGGCACCGTCTTCAGTCACAAAACACTCACCATGCTCATAGGGATTTAGCGTACCGGGATCAACATTTATATAAGGATCAAATTTTTGAATGGTCGCTTTGAGGCCTCTTGCCTGCAACAGCTTTGCCAAAGACGCAGCAATAATTCCTTTTCCTAAACTACTCGTTACGCCTCCGGTAACAAAAATATACTTAGCCATAACTTGAGGATATCAATATTTTTTGATCAACAAAACTATTTCCTAAAATGATTGGGATGAGAAGAAACTCGATCCGTTATTTGTTAAATAAACGTGACCGAAGGAGAAATAAACTTCCGAAGGTCATACAAACCTACAGCATTTATTTGGGGTGAAAAAATGAAGGATGTAATTTTTTTTAGAAATAATGGAATTCCAGGAGCATTTACATATTACTAACAATCTTCTTATAACTTGCCGTTAGCCCCTTAATTAATGATGAATTGAACCCTTGGTGTTCCATTTCGTTGAGGCCAGCAAATTTGTAGCAACAACTTACAATGTCTATAGGTTTGAATGTGAAAAAATGATGCATAAAAAAAACCGCCACAAGATTACGCTTGCAGCGGTTTTATTGTTTTGGGTTTAAATTTTCACGTCTATCTTCTCACGTTTCACTTTTATCTCATCTTGACCGCTTTCATCGTTTTTACTTCATTGCCTTGGCGCACTTCTACCAAATAAGTACCAGGTATCAACTGCTCTCCAAATCGAATGTTTTGATTGGGCATTGATTTGGTGGTGTAGACTGTTCGGCCGGCTATAAAAATGCAATTCTGAACCTATTTCTGGATTATCAGCCTTAATGTTTTTTCATCCAAATTGTTTGCAATTGTTACCATATATAATCCTGATAAATAATTCTCTACAGGCAAAACAACTGAATTCGCATTTAACGCTTGACTTTGCCAAAGTTTCTTTCCTTCTGCATTTGAAATTGCTACAGTATAATTTTTAAATCCTTTTACAAGTAATGTTGCTTGTTTACTAGTTGGATTGGGATAAATGATAGTCATTTTAGCATCAACAATTTCAGGTAATTCTACAGATGGCCTTGCTCTCAAAAGTGCAGTGGTAAACTCTTTAAAAGGAGAATATGAACTGGCTGAAAAAGGGCTTGGAACACATACAGTACGAACTCTCCATTCATATAGTGTAGAGGCTGATAAACCACTTACATTAACAAAAGTGTCTGTTACTGCTAAAGTAATAAATCCTTTAGTTCCTTTCTTTCTGTATTGAAGGTCATATCTTGATTTACAAGTCACAGGACTCCATAATAATGTGACAGAAGTTTTTGTCAGATTAAAAGCATTTGTATTTAAAGGCTTATTACAAATATAGCTTATGTTCTTATTTGATGACGTTCTATAACAACCATTATTGTTGAAAACTTTGACTGAATAAATACCTGCACTATCTATATTAATACTTCTCGATGTATCACCTGTATTCCAAAGATATCTTGTAGCAGAACTAGATGAAAGTACAACATTTGTACCTGGACATAAACTCGTAGTTATACTCGGCATCGAAGTGATTTTTGGAACTGTAGGCCTTGCTTTTAACTTAAGGGTAGTCGCTGATGTAGATTTGCTACAACCTATACTATCAGTAACAGTTACGAAATAGGTTCCTGCTGTTTTTATTGAAATGAATGAATTTGTTTGTCCAGTATTCCATAAATAATTTTTGTAAATACCATTTACCGAAATTGACAGGCTATCACCGGAACAAATGGTAATTATACCTTTTGGATTTAGAACAGGGTTTATTATTTTTTCAATTACAGAAATAACCACAGTATCAGAACAATTTTTTCCTGTTGAAGCTATTAGTGTGTAAGTTCCTGCCCCGACAGAATCCGGCGTTGTAGTACTCCACCTCACATCAGAATAAGCAGAAGTATTGAAAATGTTTTTTAGGCTTCGTTTTGTACCAACGCAAGTGTAAACAGTTGTGTCTTTCCCAAGAACCGGCTTGTTACATATAGTAGCAGGTTTTGTAAGATAAATATATGCAGTATCTGCAAAGCCTTTGTATCGGAAAACAATGTATGTTGAACCCGAATCTTTTGTTGTGAATTGTCTTATCGAATCAATATACCTAACAATGCTAGTGTCTGCAATTGTAAATGTTAACGAGTCTATATTATCGTTCAATAGCCCAATATAGTTTTTATAAACCGCATTGCAATCAATTTGAAACAATTGATTTGTATTTAAAGTCTGCGATTTTGGGCTAACAAAAAAGCCTTGTAATGTATCTTTTGAAACTACATTTAGGGTAGTTGTATCTATACGAAATATACTGTACCCAGTGGAGTCATAATAACCTCTTAACATTGCTGTATTGTAACCGATAGCATTCGACTGCACTTTAATGCTGAATGTTTGATTAGCTACTTTAGAAAAAGATTCATAGTATTCACCTTGAAATATCAATTGTAGTTTTTTTAGGCCAACTGTATCTTTTATAAACACTTTTATATTTATGCTCGAATCCACATATACTTTATCCATTTTCTGTGGACTAACAATTTTGAGGTGTAAAGAATCGAAATAAGTAAAAACCGAGTCTAACGCATCGCCTGTTGTTACAGGTGAATAGGTTGAAGTCCCGTTTGGATTTGGATTAGCTGCAATTTTATCCGCAAAATAAGCAGAGTTGATAGGTGAATTAAGCAATTGCATAACCTTGTTGCCTATGGCAAGGTCATCTGTTATGCTTAAGTGGTTTCTTCCTAAGCCGTAACTATTTGTGCCGTTTGCAGGTGTTGCATTTAAGTTATCAACTTCCGGTAAAGATAGAATATTTACAGAAGGGAATTGACTAGAAACAGGCACTACGAGATCGCTATTAGAAAAGAAATTAGGATAATAGTATTTAGTTGATATATACAAATTCAAAAAATTAATTATTGCATTTGATGCTATTACTGCTTTTGGATAATTGCTAACCAATTTGAGCAATAGTTTTTTTGTTTCAAGGTCTCCATTAAGTATTGCAACAGATAGGGCGTCGGGTATATTATAGCGATCAATATCGCCACCAATCAGATGATTTTTCACTATTGTTTCATTGAATCTAACACCTCCATTTACAGCTCTTAAATCTTCAATAGCTGGCGAAGGTTTATAAGTGGTGCCATTACTATGAGCTTTTCTCGCTACAAAGAAACCACCTAATGTCATATCCCTAGTAGGCAGAAAAAATCCCTTATTAAAAATGTCAAAAACAAAATCGGCAATTGGTGAACCATTGTGTGGTGTATTAATGGTTATCAATTTATTAATAAAGCCTTTTTTATAGTTTTTTGAAGAAAAATAATTTGTAGGATATTTATTGATTACTGTTCTTGCCATACATCCGCCCATACTATGGCAAACATAATCTACTCTTTTGCAGGCATATCCTGATAGCTCCATATTATAAGTTGCTGCTTCTAAAGAAACTTGCGGATTGTTAAGCAATTCATTTGCGTTTGCATCAAATGAACCATAATTAATCATGTTAGGTATGTTACCATATTTCCAAATACTTTTTTGCTCTATTAATTTTTTAAAATTTTGTACCCCTATACCAATATTTAATTTTGCATTATTAAAGCTTTCGTTGCTCCCATTTAGCCCGTGTACCATAAGAAGTGGTGGCCTAACTATTTTAATACCTGTTTGAAAATAATCCTCGGTTGAATTGTCTGAATAGGTAATACTGAATTTTACTGCAACATATCTTTCTCCTAAATCACTATTACCATTTTGTATGAAATCGTTTGGAGCCACTAACCAAAAATAGAAATCTGTACTAGCAGAGGGAGTATTAAATATTTTTGTCTCAACAATGCTGTCGGCACTACTCGCCTCCTCGCTGTAAGTATTGGTTACATTGGCAAACATAATTTTTCCCAACATGTTGGTATCGAGGTATCCATCCGAAGACGAAATTTTTCCAACAATTCTCTTGATTGCCTTTGTATTGTTAGCATTCTTTACCAAATGAACAAATATCCTGGATACTCCATCAGCCGCTAAACCTTCCGGTTTCGCAGGTCTTTGATAAACGGATTTATAGTAGTTGTCCCATTCCAAAATCCCTGTTACTCCAGAAGGAATTGGGCTGCTTACTATAAATGCATTACTAACTTTTTGATTATTTGCAATATCCAAATCTGTAACCCTAATTTTATAGGTACCCGAAGAAGGAAATGTACATGAAGATAAAAAGCTGTTTACTGTATTAATTGAAGCTATACGTGTAAGATTAGCCTCAATTGTTTGCCAGTTTACGCCATTATCATTTGAAAACTCTATTTTATAATGTTTCTCTATGAATGCTGATAACCCTAATACTGAAGACGGTTTAATAAAATCTCCCCAACTTATGTTTACATTTTTGTTTATCAAATAATTATCAGTCGCTGTTGGTGCGCTAATCCAAAGAGTTGTTGCAGCAGGGTTGTTTACCCTAAATCTTATTTCAGGACTACTGATACCTGTAGTTACATCTGTTGCATATGCTTTGTAAAGTCCATCTTCAAATGAAGCATCTACAGGAAGGCTATAAGAAAACTTTCCATAGTTAATATAAGTAATTGGTATATTATTACCGACTTCTTCATTTTTGGGGTTTATGATTTTTAATTGTATTTCTCCATTAGACGTAAAATCGCTCCCTGTAATTAGTTGTACATCGCCTTTGTTTATGATGGCTCTTTGTACCAATACTTTTGGCGCAATAATCACTTTAGCTGTTATCGCTTTTCTATTGAAAGTATCTGTTGTAATTGAACTCCACATCCCTCCGTCATCCTGAAATTGCATGTTTACAACATGTTTTCCTAGCGATAGGCTTTCAACATCTAAATTGCCAATAATAGGAGAATAAGTAGATGAGAACAAAGAAATCGTTTTAATTTTTGCTGTATCGTTGTCAAACCAATACTTGCACGCCTTTACTAGCATTCTTGTAGTACCCGATTTGTAAAACCAATGCGTAATAGGGCTACTCCATTTGCCGCTGTTATCTTTGAACTGATAATTCACTTGATAATATCCAATGGGTGCAGAAGAATAGGGTATATTAATATCTAAACTTTCAATTGAACCGGCTACTGTTACAGCTTTTGCATAATCATTGTTAAACCAATAGCGGTAACCTTGTGCAGTTCCATTAGATTGGGAGGCTTTATAAAACAAATCTGTTGTAGGGCTACTCCATTTACCATCAGATTGTTTTACCTGAAAATTGATTTGATAATATCCTATTGGAAGAGTACTGTAATCAATATTGAGATCTATAGTGCTACTGCTAGTATTAACCATAGTTGCCTGAGAAAAACTGTTATTTAACCAATAGCGACATTGGGTAACTGTTTGCCCGTTACCACTAACATAAAGAAAAAAGACAGCGATATTGCATAACCATTTTTTCATAACTCAATTGTTTTGTGCTTTCACTTTAAAAGTTGCTTTCAAAATACCATTGGCATCAGTTTGTTGTGCCACATTTTTATTGCTTATGTGCGGATTGCTTGGGACCCAACCGGTTTTGGTAGGTTGATTGGTGCCAAATATGCCAACATCTGTACCGTCAGTACCCATGTTTTTACCGGGAGAAAAGGAAACTAGCCTAAAATTCTTTTTGTAGATACTTGCATTGCTAAAGTTTACAAACATGCTGTCTATTGTTGTTTGCCTATTGCCTGATGAAAATTGATCTTCGGGTATGGGTTGTGGATTGAACCCATTTAAATTATAAATATTGTTTGAGTAACTTAAATTAGTTGAACCGTCGTCTAATCTTGTTACATAATTATAACCAGTCCAATACGAACCAACATTCGCAAAAGCGTTGTTTTTTACTGTACAGTTGTTGCAACGGTAAATGGGTGTTGCACCTCCGTTTATATCAATGATGTTATTTTCAAAAGAACAATAATCAAGATCCTGAAGTCTATAACCAATTACATTTTTTTGAAAAAAATTATTGGTTGCATTTTGTCCTTGAACGGTATTTGAAATAATATTCTCTACAAAAAAATTATTCTTTGAATTTATGTTTCCACTCGCACCAATTCCCATAATTATATAATCCATAAAACACCTCTTTACAATGTAATTTTTTACTTCTTGATCGGCTGCCGTAGTGCCGAAATATAAATTACCAGTAATAGAACAACCCTCAATCTGCCCACCGGAAGCAGTTTTTGTGATATATAGATTACCGCTAAGAGTTGTAATCCCCGTAGCAGCAGATGAATCCGGATTAATCCCTGCTCCAAAAATGTAGAGTTTCTTTGTTATCGTATCTGCCGGAAATGTACCACCCGGTAAATACATATAATCACCATTTGCGGCAAATTTTAAGGCACTGTCTAATGTGGAATACACTTTTAATGCACCTGTTGTTCCATTAACAACTGCTATGCGTGATTGTGCAGAAGCAGCTATGGAGAAAAAAGTGATAATAATAATGCTGACATTAATTCTAATAGAAGAAAGAAGAATTCTCTGTACTTGAGAAAGGGTATAGTTTAGTAGCGATGCTTTAGAACCTAATTGTTTCTTTTTCATGTTATTTCAGTTTTATTTATTTACAATGGTAACCCCTACATCTTAATTTTATAACCTGCATCACACCAAACCCCCATTTTTGACCATGAAACCGCTAAATTGCTATTTATCGGCATTTTTTTACCGATAGTTTTGCCCTGTTGAAACTCAAATTCGTCATACTGCTATTTTTTTGCTATGTTGCTACAGCTAAGGCGCAATACCCAAATGGTGGAGAAAACAATTATTTCGTATATGGCGAAAAGGATGGAATTAATACTAGCAAAAATGGAGTGGGTCAAATCCTTCGCTCAGGTGAAATACTTAATTGGGTGTATGGTGGGGTGCCTTATTTGGTTGGCAACAATTACACTCGACAACTTGATTTGCCTAATGCAAAAAGCATGATCATTAATGGCTTTGGATACACAACTACCAATATGGACAGTTTTTGGATTGTTGCTCTAAACAAAGCCTACTTGTTTCACAAACAAAAATTGATTGACACAGTAGTATTGCCTAAATCTTACACCCTTTCTTCCATAGTCATCCATAAAAAAGTCAATTATTTTGTTTCCGATAGCAACACAATATCTGGGTGTTATCACCAGCATCGTTTACAATTTTTTAAACCTCCAACTTTTAAAAGGACAGTTATTTACCCTCAGATTTTTTATAATTCTGCTGGCGATATATGTGTTGGCAGTTTACATGAATATTACACAGTAGATACCAATGGATACAGCAACATACAATACAATGAAAACTATAGTGGGAAAGAGTATTTGCTAAACCAATATAGGGTTAATTTCGAAGTGCCCATTTTTCAAAAATTTGGTGAAACAGGAATTTATAAAATAGTCAATAACCAAACAATATTCACCGGCTTGCATGGAAAACAATTTGGAATTTCTGCTTATAGCAACTACGTGCCTACATATGAAAATGATAATGTAAATATTTATAAAATAGATGTCGAAAAAAATAAAAAAATTGCAAGTTTTTCACACAATAGCAATATCAATATTGTTTACCCAAGTGGTAGTAAAAGCTATTACCTAAGCAGCACTAGTTCTATACTTAGGGCATTTGAATACATAAAAAAATACCCCAAAATATACACTAACAATGCCAATGCAAATTTTGCTTTGCAGCAAGATTATATGGGCAGGATATGGGCTGGCTGTTACAACGGTGGTTTTAGTATTATTGATAGTAACAAAAGCCGTTTTATTTACACCCCCAATATTAAAATTACCAATGGCGGTTGTGTGGTAAATGATAAAGTATATTTAGTAGGTGAAGGTGAAAACAATGGCTTGCTACAATGCAGCAATAACGGCAGCTACAGAAAAATAACAAATGATGTTACAGGCTTTATAAACTATGCAGATACAGCAACCAAAACGCTTTACTTTGGCACGCACAAAAAGGGGTTGTACTACACCGATTTCTACAATCTACAAAAGCAGCAAGTAGATTGGAAAATAGTAAACAGTAAACAAGGCTTACACTTGTTTAATATCCTTACCATTACCAAAGACAAAAAAGATAGAATTTGGCTTGGACATGGCAGTAGAGGATGGGCTGTATATTACCCTAAACAAAACAAAGCCACTACTTTTTTAATTGAAAATAATGAAACCAATTTTGGCACACTCAGTAGTTGTACCGATATTAAAGGAACAGTATGGTTGGGTACGAAACAACAAGGGTTGATGTATTATAACAGTTACGAAAGCGATACAGTAAACCCTAAAGATATAAAAGCTATTGAGCATCCACTTTTGCCAAAAGGAAAAACCATAACTGCAATGGTGCAGCACGGCAATTGGTTGATCATGGGGGTTACAAAATATTATGTTGCTTTTGATTTGGCTACGTGGTACAGTACAGGCAAAGTATTGGTAAAATACCTCAATACGCAGGAGGCAAATTTTACCAGCGAAACAGAACAAAATACTTTGCTGATAGATAAGCGGGATAGCAGTGTTTGGTTATGTACCAACGATATGCTTTACCAATGGGATTTTAAAACCTGGCTGCAATTACCAAATTATATCGCTACCCCTTCAGTGGATATTCATTACAGTTCTATCGACTCTACTTTTTCTTCTACCAACACCTTTTATCTACAGCCCACACAAAATACTATTAACCTGCAAGTTTGGTTTCAAACCATTGACAATATGCCTCGGTATATAGCTACTGCTTTTGGTAAGGTAGAGGATAGTGTAACTTTTGAAAACCCAACGCTTAATACGCATTATACCTTTAGTAATTTGGCAAGTGGCAACTATGTTTTCAAAGTGATTATTTGCCAAAGCGATGGAAGCGTCAGTTATTATCAATACTTTATTACCGTCAACAAATTTTGGTGGCAACATTGGTGGGTATGGTTATTAGCATGTCTTGTAGTATTTACCCCCTTTTTATTATGGCTAAATGGTAAGCGAAAGCAAGCGTTATTACTTGCAGAAAAGGAAGAACAAAAAAAACAATTGGCCAACCTTCAATTGGTTACGTTGAGCAATCAGTTTCGTCCACACTTTATTTTAAATGCACTGAATGCTATTGGTACGCAACTACATGGCAAACCGAAAGCGGAAAGTGTATTAAGCAGATTGGGAGAGAGCGTCAATATCATTTTCAATCATTCGCTAAATAATAAGCCAACACAATCATTTATCAACGAATGGAAATTGGTTACCAATATTATTCAGTTGCACGAACTCATGTATTTGCAAAACTTTGTTGTCAAACTACCAAGCACCGAAGAACTACAACAACTGGAAAGATTAGAATTGCCAATGGGCATATTGCAAATACCTGTAGAAAATGCATTGGTACACGGCTTGGGAAATAACATTGATACTACAAATAATAAAATTAAAATTACCATTAACGAAACTGAAAATAATGTTGAATTTGTAATAAATGATACAGGTATTGGCAGAACTAAATCGCAACAACTCAGCAATTTTACAAAGCATGGCATGGGTACAAAAAATCTGTTAGCCATCATAGAAATGTTGAATAAAAACAACTCTAAAAAAATTACTTTTGTGTATGAAGATGATATCTATGAGCTAAATAGTATTAAGTATGGAACTAAAGTAACGATCACCATTCCAAAGCATTTTAATTATGATTAAAAAGTATAACTATTTAATTGTTGAAGATGAGTTAAGCGTATTTACAGCTATTGAAGAAAGAATGAAGCCATTTAATAATTGGCATGCTGTTTCACCTAGCAGCAACGCATTTGATGCTATAGATAAGTTGCGTAAAAGTACTCCTGAATTAATCTTTTTGGATTGGCATTTGACCGGCAGTAGTGGTTTCGATGTTTTGGATTATCTGTTGCAACAAAATGAGTACAAGCCATCTATTATTTTTATGACCGGACAATTGGAAAACCCAATGCAATTGACCAAAACTATCATTAACAAGTATAAAAACGTAGATGTATTTATTGATAAACCCATATGGGAAAACTTAACTAATAATCTGGCGAATTATATAAGAAATGCTGAAGAAAAAGCTAAACAAATATTCCAAACAGAAATTTGGATAGAGGACATAAACGGCACGAAACAAAAAGTAGATTTAAATAAAATTGAGTGCATTCTACAGCATCATAATAGAAGATCAAAAGATATTTATTTGATCAACAATAGTAATCCATATACAGTTACACTTTCGTGGCAGGAGTGTTATGACCTTTTGGATACTGCAAAAGTTGATTACTTTATTACCCATAAGCGCACACATTTAGTTATAAAAAAATTTATTGAAAAATATGACAAACCAATAGTGCGTCTTAAAAGTTTTACCGCTTGCAAAATTGAAGTGGTGAAAGATAGTATTAAGGAGTTTGAAAAATGGTTGGTTGAGGATACTGTTCAAGATATGGCTTAGTTATGCTTTCTCTTTTGGAATTTCTTTTTTTGCATTAAATACAACTGCACTTATACCATATCAATATTCACTATTACAGGTACATGATCGCTGTATTTTGTCCACGTTTTGAGTGTGCCAATTTTTACTGATTGAAGTTTGCTGGTAAAATCAGCAGATGCGAAACAGAAGTCGAGG
>JANPHE010000282.1:0-10501 GCA_031424295.1 Segetibacter sp.
AATAGTAAAGCCTTAAAAAGATGAAAAAAATCTATTGCTACCTACAACAACCAATGATTGCAAAAAGGTAGAAAGCTACCAATGAAAAGTAAACAGCAGCAGAAAAAAAGTTGGCAGAAGAGCTAAAAAAGTAGCTGGTAAAAAAGAAAAAGTTGATATATTATTAAAAAAAACAGAAAGAAGCCAAAAAATAGTACTTAGCAGACTATAAATAGTACTTAGCTGACTAAAAATAGCACTTAGCTGGACATTCCGACCGAATTTTTCTGCTTCAGACTGCTCTTTTGCGCCAAAGTGGCAGTATTTGTTTTCAACTATGCAAAAGGAAATGGCAAATGCGGGGGCTGTTTTATTAGCTGTTGGGTAGTTTTTGTAGGATATGGGATACCTATTTACCTGTTGGGTGAGGGTTTAGGGTAATGGGTAGTATTTTTTTGTGGGGGGGGGAAGGGGGTGTAATGGGGCAGGATGAATGAATAAAAAGTGGTGTTGTGCAATTTGAACTTGTCTCGCCGTTATGCTGATAGTCTTTGTTTTTGAATAAATTAACAAATTAGAAAAATAATTTTGTGTGTTGAAAAGTTGAGGTTATTTTTGGAGTGGCAGAAATAAAACAACCCTGCATATGAATCGGATATTAACGACAATACTTTTAATTTCAGTTTTCTTTCTTCGTTCAGCAGGACAGAACGACCCAAAGAAGATTTATCAACAAGCATTTGCAGAACAACTACAAATGCTCAAAGGACAGAAACCAGTTGACTTCAAAAGAGCCGTCTTTGTGACAGAGAACGCTTATTTTAAAGGCACTCTCAACTACCAGACATTTTGCAGCATTATTACGGCGACAGGACAACAACTGAAAGCACTTATCAAACAACGTAGACTTGAAAAGTTTAAGACATCAGGTAATTGGGCAGTTTTTACTTACATGACGGACAGTTTGCCAATTAACAATTACAAACCTTACACCTATGACTTTGATGATTTCATGGGCGACAAAGACTTCTCAAAAATGTTCGTAACAAAACTTATGAAGACCAAAAGTGGCAACTGTCATTCAATGCCGACATACTATAAAATTCTATGCGAGGAAATTGGTGCAAGTGCATCTTTAGCTTTAGCCCCAAATCACCTTTATATAAAGCATCTTGATGAAAAAGGACAATGGACAAATCTTGAATTAACCAACGGCGGCTTTCCAAGAGACCAATGGATAATAAAAGAAATGGCAATAACTGTTGAAGCATTAAAAAGTGGTGCATACATGACACCACTAACGCAGAAACAAAGCGTTGCAATAACCATGTTCGATTTAGCTAATGCATATAAAGTCCAATACGGCTATGATAGTTTTGTTTTGAAAGTTGCTAACACCGCATTAACTTACTTCCCCAAATGCATTCCGCTATTAATGACTAAGGCAAATTATTATAGGCACATCGGCGAAACGGGAAAAAAGAAAACGAAGCCAGACATTGAAATGCTGAAAAAGAATTACGCATCATATAAACAAACACTTTCTAAAATAGATGAATTAGGATACAAAGACATGCCTACTGAACAATATGAAGAATGGGTAAAATCAATAGAGAAAGAAAAACAAACTAAGCAACTTATCGGCAAATAACAAATCAATTCAAATGAGAAAATTTTTTGTACTAATTATATCACTGATATTGACGTACGGTGGCATTGGACAAAACAGCGACCCTTATAAAATCTTTGGTCATACTACTAAAGTGAAATATGAAATCAAGCATGAAGACATGCTTTATATTAAGAATGCCGATACATCGTCTCATATAAAATCATTAGCCTTCGATAGGCTAAATAACATAGCTATACTTATCAGTAAGGATGGCTCTATCAAAGAGCGAATAAAAGTAACACCTGAAAATGTTTTTAGATGGATGTCTGTTGACCCAAAAGCCGACAAATTTGCCCATGCTTCACCGTATAATTTTGTGGAAAATAATCCAATTATACGTATAGACCCTGACGGCGCAGATTGGATTGTATCTACCTTCAAAGGAAAAGATGGCAATACTCAAATTAAATTGACTTTTGCTGGTGCAATAATGAATTCTTCTGGTCAGAAGTTTGACATCAAAAAAATGATTGCTAATGAGGTTAAAACATTTGAGAAGGTGTTTGGACAGGGTAATGTACATGCGAACTTGCAGTTAAGGGAAATTAAATCAGCAGACGAACTAAAGTGGCATGAAAGTCTAATTGATATTCAATCTTCAACAAATTTCAAGTCAGACGAACGTGGATACACAGGTGGGGATGCAATTCCTGGCGGAAAGTTCATTAGGATAAATGCACAAAGTATTAATGAACAAACAAGCGTTTTCAAGGACGCAAAAACATTAGTACATGAAATTGGACACACAGGGGGGCTTGTCCATCCTTGGCAATTTGATGATAAAACAAAACAAAGTTTTGTAAATAGTAAACCGTTTTCGGTCGGAGTTCAGCCGTTTTCAAATCAAACATTAGTATTGGATGCAAATTTTATGGGCTATACTTCTTGGGCTATAGAACAAGGTTCGATAAATATGATGCTTTCGGACAACGAAAAGAAATCATACTTTATGAATAATGTTGGAAAGGCAACTCAAGGGCAAGTTCAGCAGATTTTAAACAATCTTTGGAATGGCAAATTGAATTCAGATAATGACATTCCAAAAAAGAAGCGGTAAATATGTACAAATACTTCTTCTTTTTATTCCTGTTATTCTCTTGTGGACAAAGAGAAAAGAATTTTGAAACAGAGGATTGGTTTGAAGCCAATATTCTCGTAAGTTCAAAACCACTTTATAAGGAGGAAAGATTGCAGATTTTAGTTAACGGTAAACGTTATTATGGAATAAATGGCGATACCACCGAACATGCGATATTCAAATTTTTAAAAATTCCTGAACCAATTAATGAGATTACAGTAGTAATTCAAGGAGATAAATTATTAACTTCCAAGAAATCCTTTAAGACAGTTCTTGGTGAAAAGCGATATAAAATAATTGTCAGCCCCCCTTACCCACGCACATTTGACTGTCTACCCTATCCTTATCAGCCGGAATGGTATCAACTACCTCTTGACAGTATTAAACGTGATGTGACCATAAAGCCCGATACAAGCAAAAACAACGTTATTTTATAAAAGAAAAAAATTTACTCCCCACAATAACTAAGGTTTCGTTGCGCCTTTGCCGTTATTATCACCGGCAAACTGCTTGTAGTCGATAACACAAACAAGTGCGGAGTAGGCGCGGTGGAGACAAAATTAATAAGACATAAACTAAATATAGAAAATGGATTTTACTACTTCAATGGATGAAATTGTACGAAAACGGACGATGGGCGTTGCGCTCTTATTTTTTTCAATGCCATTTTATTTTTTAGCATTTGGGATGAACAAGGTTTTTGTTATCAGTTGTTTTATCGTATTTATGGGGATCCTCTTATTTACTTACTTAAAAAAAACCGTGAAGTATTCTATTAATAAAAATAGCATACTCATTTGCAGGCGAATTGGAAATGTTGAAATAAACATCAAAGACATTGGGCGTGTCGATAAAATTCATCATGACTTATTAAAAAAGGAAACCAAGGGCGGCGCTTTCGGATACGTTGGTCAGTTTGATACAGAGATTGGAAGAACACATTGGTTTGCTACTAGAAGAGATCAGCTTGTTTTAATTACAAAAAAAGACGGCACAAAAATTATGCTATCACCCGACATGCCGTATGAATTTATAAAACAAGTGGATGTATTGATTTCTTGCTAAAATAAGGTTTGGAAAGAAGACGCAAGCAGGAAAAGATTGAAAGTACAATTGGTTATAAGCGGTTAAAATGATTGCTGAAAAATAGAATTGCCCTGACTACAAAACAAAATGAATATTACTAAAAAGTTGATTTTTAATACTAGTATTTTTTGCTATATTTTGGATTGTAACACAAATCGCGGCGTTGCACGCAATCCTTCTAAACCGAAATGACGGGTGGCTTTCACTATATCTAAAGCATTTACGGATTTGTTTTAATCGCTGAAGGAAAAACCTGGTGCTATGGTCATAAAACAACATTCAAACAACGGCATAAAAAGAAGCCCGGCTCTTTGAACCGGGCTCTCGGCGTCTTTGAACTTACCGTGCTTTTTTCTTTGGATCCGCTTTCTTCTGTGCTGAGCTTTTCTTTTTAGTAGGCTTATTCTTCCTAGGTTCAGCTGTCTTTTTAGGCATAGATTTAAATTTAAAGGTTAGTGAATTATTTACCCATGGCTGCAGCGTATTTCTTCCCTTTCTTACATGTTGTCCTTTCAGAAGAGGCAACTGTACAGCCAAACTGTAATTGAACAAAGATATGACTATAAGCGTGAATCAAAATTTAATCAAGGTAAACCGCTCGGGCATATTGTAACCTTTTCACGTTGTTGTCAGGTTTTGGGGTGGCGATTGCCTTTGACATTTACAAGATATTGAGCAGATCTTCGGACTGACTGCGCACAATTACTAAGGTATCGTTTTGCCCAACGGGCAAGAAATGATCTGCCTCGGCGGTGAACGAAACCGTTCAGTATGTGCGCTTACGGATTTGTCGGGTTGTTTACCCTGTTGATTTTGGCGAGTGGCGTTCCTGTATTTTGTGCGGTATTCGGTTCTTTACCTAAAAACCTGGGCATTTTTTTCACCTGTGTAAGCTGTTGATGAAGAACTGCTAACAACGGTGGCTTGTTCCTTTTATGTTTTGCATAAGTAAATGAAAACAGACTTACTGTTCAGTTGTGACTTTGGAAAGCCTTGTGTATATTTGTTGTACGCGGTGTTTTTTATACAGACTGTCTGGCAGTAATTGTAATAGCACGACCATCCTAATAATTATGACAGACATAGATAAGGCAATCAATTGGAAAAAAATAAATCTTTTTATTCTAATTGCATTTGGCTTTTGTTGGACAATTGCTTTAGTAATGAAACTTGCTCATATTGAGTATGGAAGTACAATTTCATTTATAATCATTGGCGGACTTTATATGCCAGGCCCTGCCTTGACAACATTTATAATTCAAAGATTTATTTATAATGAAGGGTTTAAACAATACGGATGGCGTTTTGATAAGAAAAATCTTAGATGGTTTTTGTACACAATTTTAATTTTCATAGCTATAATTCTATTGACTTTTTCTATCATTGGATTGTTTGGTAATACACACATCATTTCACAGTTCGGACAAATTGACTTTTCGCAAGACAATTTTAATTTTCAATTTAAGGAACTCTTAAAAGGAAAACTAAATATTGATAAAATTAAATTACCCAATATCCCTGCATGGCTGTTTTTTATTTTGATGATGGCAGAAGGAATAATAGCAGGATTGACACTAAACCTACCTTTTATGTTTGGAGAAGAATTTGGTTGGCGCGGACTAATGCTAAGAGAAACTCAAGAACTTGGATTTTTAAAATCAAATATTTTTATTGGCACAATTTGGGGGCTTTGGCATTTACCAATTATTTTAATTGGACACAACTATCCCAACCATCCATACTTTGGAATATTAATGATATGCTTTATGACTATTTCATTAGCCCCTATTTTCGCCTATGTGAGATTAAAAACAAAATCTATTTTGGGAGCTTGTATCTTGCACGGAATGATTAATGCAACAGCAGCTTTATTTTCACTTTACATAGCAAACGCAAATGAATTGTACAGCTCAATTGCAGGTAGGGCGGGTATTATAGCCTGTACCATTTTGACTATTTCAATTTATGTTTTTGACAATTCGTTTGTAAAAAATTATTCGGTATTAGAACCAGACGTATTAACTGAAAAAAGTAGTGATATAATTCACCAACTAAATTATGATAACAATTAGCAAGAACGACAATCATTATATTTTTAAAGTGAATGGTATGCACAAACTTTGGGCTTTTAATAGTGAACTTACAATTCCTTTTGAGAATATCATAAGTGCTCATCAAGACACAGAAAGTGTAAAAGGTTGGAAAGGTTGGAGGGCCCCAGGCACATTTATTCCTTCAATCATTACAGCAGGGACATTTTATAAAGATGGAAATAAAATTTTTTGGGACGTTTCTAATATTGAAAACTGTATTATAGTTGACCTAAAAGACGAAGAATACAAACAACTAATCATTGAAGTAGAAAACCCAACAGACGCTTTACAAATCTTGAATAACAAGGAGTAGAGCAACTACCACTAACAACTAAGATTTCGTTTTGCTCAACGGGCAAGAAATGAAGCCGGGCTGTAAGTGCTATTATGGATTAGTCGGGCTGTTTATTACCCTTTTGATTTTGGGTAGTGGAATGCCTCTATTTTATGCAGTTTTGGAGGGTTCTTTGACCTACAAACCTGGGCATTTTGTAGACACATATAAGCAGTTGTTGAAGAATCGCTAACAACTGTGGTTGGTGCGTTGTATGTAATGTATAAGTGGATGAAGCAAATCCCAGCCATCGCTTTTAAAATAAATACCAATGTGTATATTTGTTTGATGACGGTGGTTTTTTCACAAAATGTCTTTGTATGTAACCTTGGCGGCCACAACTAAATGACTGCATATGTTTTATAAAAAAGTACTTATCCTGCTTTTTAGTTTATTCATTGGACAGATAGTATTTGCTCAAAATAAAAGTGCAAAACTTGAAGCGATAATGAAGGCTTATCATAACTACAATATGTTTGACGGTGCTGTTTTGGTAGCTGAAAAGGGACAAATTATTTACAAAGACGCATTTGGATTAGCAAATAGAGAGTGGAATATCTATAACAGAACAGACACTAAGTTTATGATTGGCTCTGTGTCAAAGCCTTTGACTGCTGCGTTAATGTTAATACAAGTTCAAAAAGGGTTAATAGATTTAAACAAAACGATTGAAGATTATTTGCCAGAATATAAAAATAAGCCAGCGGCGAAAGTTACCATTCGCCAATTGTTAACTCATACCTCCGGCATCCCCAATTACGACATAATAAAAGATTTTTTTCCAAGAATAAGCCGTCAATATTACAGCAGAGAAGATTATCTAAAAATATTTATAGACTCTTCCCTTGTATTTAAGCCAGGCAGCCATTATGCTTATAGTAGTTGGGGTTATTTCACTTTGGGTTACATAATGGAAAGAGTAACCGGGAAAACTTATGCTCAACTAATGTCTGAGGATATTTTTAAAAAATTGAAAATGAACAATTCAGGCTCTTATTATCATACCCAAATTGTAACCAACAGAGCCACAGGTTACGATTATAGTTTTGGCGGATTTACCTCGGCAGACTTCAGAGACCAATCAAATACAATGGGTACAGGCGACATTTATTCAACAGTTGAAGACCTATTCAAGTTTCATATCGCTCTAACAAATAACAGCTTACTTAATAAAGAATTGACGGCTGAAATGTTTACACCAGGTATTGAACTTGCAAAATATGGCTACGGATGGTTTAACAAGCAATTTAAATATTCAGATACAGATAGTGTAGAATCAAACTTTCATTTGGGGATGACGGATGGCTTTATTTCATTTATTCGAAGAATTCCCTCAACCAATAGTTTAGTCGTAATTTTAAGTAATAGTTCTCCAACTGATTTTTTTGGCATAACAAACAATTTGTACAAAGTATTATACAATATTCCTGTTAACTTAAAACAGCCGGCTCATAAAAAAATGGAAACCTATATTGAAAAAATTGGTGCTGTAAAGTCTATTGACGAGTATAAAAAAATGAAAGCTGATACAGCTCATTATTACATTGATTGGATTTCTATGAATAATATTGCACAACAGTTATTGAACCTGAAAAGATATGAAGAAGCAAAAGTAATTTCGGAGAATAATGTTATAGAATTTCCTGATAAAGATTTAGTAATGGTTACAATGGGTAATATTTATTTAGCTCTAAACAAAAAAGGAGACGCAATTAATTTTTACAAAAAGACATTGGAAATAACCCCCTTTTATGAAGAAGCAAAGAATAGACTAAAGCTGTTGGGAGTGAAATAGAAAGGGTAAACTCAATAATTAAAGTTTTGTTTTGCCCAACGGGCAAGCTATGATCCGCCGCTGCGGAGAACGAAACCGGGCATTAAATGCTCTTAGGGATTTGTCGGCTTGTTTACCCTTTTGATTTTGGCGAATGTAGTTCCTGTATTTTGTGCAATTTTCGAACCATATCTCTGATTGTTGGTCATTATTGCTTGTTATACTGATGTTCGCACATAAGTGCCCCTACCGCTATCGCTGCGGGACAGGTGCAGGTTGTTTTTTAATTTAATATTTTTTGTTTGGTCCTCTGCTGCCAAATTTTTCCAACGCTATCAGTGTGCCGGTTTTGCAACAAGGGCATTTAGCCTTTACAAGTGTATTCTTCACCTGCTAACTTGAGCATAAGGCATACGACCTTCGCTCTTGTGTATGGTTTTACTAAACACCAATTTGTTTAACTCTAATTTGTTGATAAACCAATCTATTAATCGTACTGAATTGTCTGGGGCTATTTGTTCTTCCAAAGAAGAAAAATAAGTTTGAAAACGGCTGTTGTCTTGTATGTACTGCATAAATGGTTGGAATAAAGTTCTTGTTGAGTTGTTAGTTTATAAAGCAATGTATATTTGTTTTAGAATAGTAGTTTTTCATAGGCTGTCGTTGCACAATATTATTCAGCCGAACTTTATTTTATTTAAAAGATAAAATTCAACAAAATGAAAAAATCAATTTTTACTTTGGCACTAACAACAGCATTGATGATCTCTCCTGTTTTGTATGGACAAACTAATCCAGAAAGTTCTGAATTTAAAAGTTATTTCAAATTTGATTTTGTTCCTGGTGCGCAGTTTATTTATTATGAAGATTTTTCCAAGGATGCTATCGATGATTTCCCTGATAAATGGAACACGAATTCTTCTGGCGAAATTGTTACTATTGGCAACATGGCAGGCAAGTGGCTCAAAACAGCCAGAGATGGAAAGTATAAACCTGAATAAAGACAAGCGGTTTCCCTGATAATTTTACGGTAGAATTTGACATGATATTTAAAGTACCTGCCGCTTTAGAGGTGGGTAGTTAATTTCAAGCGATGATGATAGATTTTTTGTCGCTCAAAATGAACAATCATTAACCGTTGATCAAAATGATCGAGGCACTGGTACCGGTGCAAGATTTAGCATACAGGCAGGCAGTGAGTTTAACGCCCTAAATTGGAAGGAAGGAGAACCTGGTATTCATAATATGCAAAACAAAGATTTATTTGCTGGTAAAAATGGTAAGATATGTCATGTTGCCATCTGGATTCAAAAACAGAGAGGACGGTTGTTTATTGATGAAACAAAAGTTTTTGATTTACCCATGTTTTTACCTACGGGAGTAAAATACAATGCTATAAGTTTTATAAGCACGGATAATACAGAAGAAGAACATTTGCAAAACTTTATTTCCAACATTCGCATAGCCGTTGGTGCTCCCGATATGCGCAACGAATTAATTACAGAAGGTAAATTAGTTACACACGGAATTTTGTTTGATGTAAACTCCGTCAAAATAAAATCAGAATCTTATGGAACACTGAAAGAAATTTCGCAAGTGCTCAAAGACAATACGAATGTGAAAGTAAAAATCATAGGTTTCACAGACAGTGACGGTGATGATAAATCCAATCTTGATTTATCTAAACGCAGGGCGGCTTCGGTAAAAAAATCTTTAAGCAAGGATTTTGGAATTGATGCTTCTCTTATGGAAACAGACGGCAAGGGAGAAGGAGAACCGATTTCTCCCAATACCACTCCAGAAGGAAAAGCAAATAATCTCAGAGTGGAAATTGTGATAATATAACATCGCACAACATTAAGTAGAGTAAACGTAAAGCCCCATTATAAAGCCCCGATAATCATGGACTATCGGGGCTTATATTCTACTCCATGTTGACCACACCCGTTGTGCTTGTAGGGTGCAAAGTAGCCGAGCCCAATGAATGCAATTATGAGACCTCGCTATGTCCTAAGAAAGTTTTACTTTACTTAAGCTCTGTGAGTTGGCAAATGAAGTTGCCTTTCCTCATGAGCCTATCTGTCCCGACTTGTTCCCACTAAAATTAGTGCTGTTTAAAAGTGTTGAATATCAACGTTCTAGTATTTTATTTTTCTAATTTTACCGCACTAAGGCAAGTTTTATAATGAAAATAAGGGTCGTTAAAAGAGCATCTAAAGCAAGTGCGGTTCAGGTTGTTCGATACAAAAAAATATAATGGTCATTTTACAACATATACACGTAGCTGCATTTACTAGCGCATTAACTCTTATATAAAGTACTTTTATTAGGTCTGTTATATGACATAACGCCAAAGCGTTGTATTTACGACGTTTTATTCGATTTGAAAACCTAATGAAAAATACTATGGTAACAAATATATATTAGGCCATCTGTTCAAAAATTGTCAAATTTGTATTCTTATTTTAGAGAAATTTTCAGTGAC
>JANPHE010000283.1:0-28698 GCA_031424295.1 Segetibacter sp.
TTAAAACAGCTTCGGCATTTTTGATGGTGCAACTAATAACAATTCTACTCTGCGCTTCACCAAACCAATAGGCATCACTTCTAATTTCTTTTGCACTTTGTTGTACATCAAAACCAACATTTCTGTAGAAGCCACATTCAAGCAATGTTGTTATCAATCCACCTTCGCTGATATCATGAACACTCTGCAATAGTTTACTTTTTATAAATTGCTTAGTTAGCTGTTGCACCTTAAATTCTTCCTCAATTTCAAAATATGGAGCAGGTGAATATTCTACACCTAAAAGCTTATGTAGATATTCAGATGAATTGATATCATTTTTACTTCCACCTATCATGTATATCACATCGCCTTTTTGCTTAAAATCCAGCGACATTCTATCCTCTATATCATCAAGAATACCCACCATGCCAATTGTAGGAGTTGGATAGACAGCACCATCCGGATTCTGATTGTAAAAGCTCACATTTCCTCCAGTAACTGGCGTATTAAAAACACGGCAGGCATCTCCCATACCCGTAACCGATTTTACAAACTGATAATAAACCTCAGGATCAAAAGGATTGCCGAAGTTAAGACAGTTGGTTACTCCCAAAGGCTCGCCTCCTGAACAAACAATATTTCTGGCAGCCTCTGCTACAGCTATCATTCCTCCTTTATATGGATCTGCAAATACATATCGGCTGTTACAATCAACGGTCATCGCTAATGCCTTACCCGTTCCTTTTGCCAACACGATAGCTGCATCACTTGGTGAATTGGTACTTACGGTAGCTGCACCAACCATACTATCGTACTGATGATAAATCCAACGCTTACTTGCAATGTTTGGCAATTGTATTAATTGTTTTGCAATAGCCAACAAATCTTCAGGAACTGGGATAGCATTTTCGTCGAAAGAGTTGATCATAGCAAAGTATGCCGGCTGCTTATATTCTCTCTCATTTTGTGGTGCACCACCACCCAATACCAAACTATCAGCATTCAATACGGCTTCAAGTTCACCATCAAGGTAAAACCTGAGTGTTCCAGATTCCGTAACCGTTCCTATTTGACTTGCAGGTAAATCCCATTTCTCAAATATATCCAACACATCCTTCTCTCTTCCTTTTTCTATTACGACTAACATGCGCTCCTGGCTTTCACTCAGCAGCATTTCCCAAGCTTTCATGTGCTTTTGCCTTGTTGGTACATTACTTAGGTTGATGTCCATTCCTACTTGACCTTTAGCACTCATTTCAGCAGTAGAACAAATTATACCTGCAGCACCCATATCCTGCATTCCAATTACAGCCCCTGTTTTTATTATTTCAAGACATGCCTCTAATAATTTTTTCTCTTGAAAAGGATCGCCTACTTGTACTGCCGGTAGTTCTTCTGCACTTTCTGCGGTAATGTCGGCACTAGCAAAACTAGCTCCACCCATCCCATCCTTTCCTGTAGCACTCCCAACAATGAAAACAGGGTTGCCAAATCCAACTGCTGTTGCGCTAATTGTTTCTCCAATCTTTACAATTCCAACACTCATGGCATTTACCAAAGGATTGGTATGATATCGATCTTCAAAATAAACTTCACCACCAACAGTTGGTACGCCAAAGCAGTTACCATAATGTCCAATGCCGTGTACAACTCCACCAACTAGATGTTGCGTTTTAGCTTCATCCAGTTTTCCAAAACGAAGACTGTTGAGCGCTGCTATTGGCCTTGCTCCCATAGTGAAAATATCGCGGTGTATACCACCTACGCCAGTCGCGGCTCCTTGAAAAGGTTCTATTGCACTTGGGTGGTTATGACTTTCAATTTTGAACACAACACCAAAACCGTTTCCCATATCCATTAATCCAGCATTTTCCTCTCCTGCCTTCACTAACATTTTCTCTCCATCACGAGGCAAGGTCTTCAACCATTTAATTGAGTTCTTATAGCTACAATGCTCACTCCACATAACGCTGTAAGCACACAGTTCAGTAAAGTTGGGCGTACGGCCCATGATAACTTTTATTTGATCAAACTCTTCTTTAGTAAGACGAAGTTGTTTGGCGGTTTCTAGCGTAATTTCCATAACCTTGCGAAGGTAAGAAGCAAACATGTATGCTGATAACTATGATTGAATTAGTCGAAGTAAATTCTCAATGAAATAATCTCCCCCAGTGTAATTTAACGGTGTGGTTTTAGATTTCTTTTCTCAGTATAATAAAATAGATACCCGGAGATCACGATAGATAGAGAGTTCTCAAAAAAAGATTGCTAGAGTGGGAGATAAAATATTGAAATAGTAGCTACATTATTTAGGATAGAAGATTATGAATTAAAAAAAGAAAGGGGCCAGGATAAACATCCAGCCCCGTTTTTAAAATCCAATATCCTATGAAAAACCGCCGTAAAAATAAGGAAAGTCATGCAAATATCATAATCTTACTATAAATTAATTATAAACTGTAAATCAGCCAGTTATAAAATATATGCGCTGTATTTCTTCGATACATTCAGAAAAAAAATTTGGAATTGCATTTGAATTGTCAAATTAATTCAGAAAAATACAATCAAAAACAGCTTGAATAATGCTTATAATGACACAAAGGGATATGTGTAATACAAATAAAAATGAGTACAAACTTATTCACTCAAGATTTAGTTGGCCGATAATTCATAAAATTCAAATCAGAAAATTGATATTGCTGAAAATAGCAATTTGCAAGATCAAGCAAATTCATATTAAATAAGGTAGCTTTAATCTACTAAACAAAATAGCTAAAATTAATATATTTTTTAGGCTGAAAAAATGTTATGGCTCAAGCCATCCCTTTTATTACTAATCAAAAAAACGGCTCGGAAAAATCCAATTTGAATACTATAAAAGACCGAACCCAATTAAAGGTTTAAGGAAACCAAATGGCTCTATAATAGCACAATTGAAGGGTCGTAAAATTTTAAGATAAAAAAAGCCCGGCTATTAAACCGGGCTTAATCAAAATATATTTTACAGATTTAGTATGACCAAAGATCTTGTTCGTAATTAAAGATTTTCTCTTTGATATTCTCTCCTTCAAGCAAACGAAAAAGTGGGTCTTTAATATATTCACGTAAACTTCTGTCGTATGGATTTTCATAAGTAGATTTCGTAATGTAACTACTAAAGAAACGACTTTCAAATAGTTCTTCCCAACTCATTCTACCACTGAAATTTTTACCATTGAAAACTTCAAATTTTGCAAGCGTAGGTCTTAAATCAGGATAATAAGCCCAAAATAAAATCCTGTCACCAATTGGGATACCTGTAGAAGTATACTGCATCATAATGGGAGCTATTCCCAAAATTCTAACAAACATCCTTGAAGATTCTTTGTCAAAAATCCACTCCTCCTTAAGACGAAAACGATAAATAGAATCAGGTTCAATCATTCTTTGGCGCACTTCATAACTTACAGGATCTCCATTCATGTCTAACACAGTAGAAGTGTCTAATCCACCTGTAATGATTTTAGAAACTTCTTCCTTTGTCATTGGGGTAGTAAATCGATCGTCATCACCGTTAAATGCAGTTACATCACCTGCTTGAATAGAATTGAACAGAATAGAAATGAAACGTTGGTTACCATTGTCCTCATTGGCCGCATACCTGAAAGGAAGATTCATTTTCTCACGGGTATCTATTTCTCTCCAAATTCTTTGCTTAAATACAGCATCATCCTCACGAATATGCTCATAAGTAAGTGGCGTTCTGTCTTTAACCAAGTTTCTATCAATAGCATTGTCAATTCTGAGCGAAGGCGCAACAGAATCACCAATTCCACTACCTGATCCTTTAATAAACTTTATTGGAAGGTTTGTTTTGAATGGTTGATTAGATGAAGCTGCGGGTGAAGCAGTACCGCCATATCCAGTACTTGCGCCAGTTGTACTACCTGTACTTCCGTATCCACTAGAACCGTATCCGCTTGAAGACGTACCCGAACCAGTTGATCCAGTGCTCCCCGAATTCGTTGTAGTACCAGAAGGGGTACCGTAACCGCTAGAAGAACTAGAACCGTAGCCACTGTTGGAGCTTGACCCGTATCCACTACTACTTCCAGCCGTAGTTTTACGACTTTTAGTAGTACGCTTTTGGGCACTTAAATCAGAAGTAATAATTACTGCAGATAAAGCAATCAACACAATTTTCAAACCACTCTTCTTCATAGAATAAAAATTAAAATAAATTAAACGCCATCGGAGGCAGGTTTCTTGTATCGCCACCTGGTCCTTTCGCTCTTACTTCATCAATTACAATGGTCGTACCTGGACGGCTCTTTTCAATTACTCTTTTAGAGGCATCGTTAAAATAAGCTCCACCATTCTGTGAAATTCCTGGATTTTCAGTAAATCCCGCTCCAGTAGCATATACTACGTATGAAATTACATCAAACTTAACACCTTCGAAAACGAAATTTTCAAGTTCAGCTCTTACACCCGCTTGTGCTTTGAAATCATTTACACGCATTCTTCCGCCTTTGCTTGCACCAATCATAGGAGTTGGATCCGGAACCCTTTTCACACGGAATTCGAATGGAGTAGTTTTTCCTTCAACTGTTACATTAATGGTTGTTTTACCTGGCGTTCCTACTCTTGCAATATATTTTCCTGCACCGGTCTTTTGCAATTCACCACTTTCAATTCGAGCTGAAGTTTTTTCGTCACCAGCAGTACCACCCAAAATTGTAAGTGGATTATCAAGCCCTATGTACAATACCTTAACGGCATCTGCACTCACACTTGCACCGGTAGGAGCACCTACTGTGAAATCTATTTTCTTAGAAATAGATGTTGGAGTACCATCGGGCTTTTTAAAAGAAACTGTTACAGTTTTTGAATATGCACCAGTACCGCCTGCCTTGGTTTTATACTCTGCAAAACCCTCAACCCCTAATGGTACGTTAGCACCATCAATGGTTACAGTAGGTCTTGCTGCTTTACTAAAAGCACCTACACCTGCAGTAATGGTTAAATCTTGACCTGGCATAAGATAAGTAGAACTTGGCATAGCCAAAGCTTGGAACTCATCATAAACTACAACAACCTCACCAATTTTTCTGTGCAGAAAATCAACCACTAGAGCTTCTGAGTTTTTTACATCATTCTCAAATTTACTAAGCATAGTAATTCCTGCAATGGATGGGGTCATATGAAAATATCCAAATGCCCAATCCTTTTTAGCGGCTTCATTATTACTTTTTGGAGGTGCCAAATCAATTGGCAATATTTTTTCAAACTCTGCTCTTACGGATGGGTCTATATCTAATAGACTGTTTCTGTATTTTGTTAATTTATCTAGCAACTCTTTTCCCTTAGTAGGTTTTCCTCCAGCATTTTCAAGAAATAAACGAGTTGCGGCATCCAAATTATCCTCTTTGAAAGGACCACCTGGGGTAAGCTGACCTGCTTCCTTCATCAACTCTACTTTTAAGCCTTCAAGATATGCGCTCATGTCATCACCCAAAGTTTTTGCCATATCTGCCTTTGGCTTCCAAAGCTTTGCTTTTTCTGCACTTTGGGGGTCTCTTAACTTTGCCTCGAACGAAGAAAAGATATTTTGATTTTTTACATCAATAATTGAATTGGAATTAACCAAGCTGTTGTTAACGGTTTTGAAGGCGTTAAGGATTTCTGATGACACGTTTAATGCTAACAGTGCGGTTAACACTAAATACATCAGGTTGATCATCTTCTGCCTGGGCTCTTTAGGTAAAGCCATGATTTATAATAGTTTTATATAGTACTTATGAATTAAATTAAATTTCTCACAACCACAAAGGATTATCTCCCTTGCATAGCCGTTAGCATGTTTCCGTAAACTGAATTCAGTTTGCCGAGGTTTGTTGCCAACATTCCGATTTGCTCCTGTGCTCTCTTAGCATCTTCAACACTTCCTTCCATAGCTGCAGAAGTCTGTGCAAGTTTGCCATAGAAATTGTTCAAAGCTTTCAGATGATTGTTACTTTCTTGTAATTCTAATTCGTAAATTGTATTCAAAGAAGACAAGTTTTTGGTAAGAACCTGTACTTGATCGTGAAAATGTTTTGTGCTTTCGCTTGCTGCATTAAAAGAAGATAATGAGTTAGCAGTGTTTGTATATGCATCTTTCACAAGGTCCAAAGCAGCAGAAGCAGCTTTTGTCTTTTGTGTATAATCACCTGTTGCTTTTACAATATCTCCAACTTCTGACATATTGCTTACAGTTGAACCTAATTTAGTAAAGCTTGCGCCCAATTTAGACAGATTTACAGGTGTAATATCCGCTTCTTCTAGCATTTTTTCCATACTCTTTAGCGCAGGATTCCCTTTATCAACAGGTTTTGCATGAGACTCACCATGATGCTCATCAACAGCCGGATAAATGATATATAGAATACCATAAACAAGAAACACGACTGCTTCTGTACCTAAACCGATCTTAAGCCATAAATCGGCACTAGGTGTGTGTAGGATTTTTTGGAGGGCACCCCAAATTACGCCTGCCGCAGCGACAGATACGAAAATATCAACTACTTTACTTACTTTGGAAGGAATTGCAACTGCCATTTTTTTGTTTTTGTTTTTGTTTTACAGGAATATAAATAGAATAGGAAACCATTGATAGGATAAGCTAATACCCAACAATATTTTTAATTAAAAAATTTTAATCAAATTTTAATGCAATTAATTATTTTCTGGTTGAAGCAGGTAAATCTATTACACACCGAAATCCGATATAAGATTTAGCCGTATCAAGATATTCATAAGATCTTGTTCCGGTTTGTAAATAATAGGCTACATCTTTCCAGCTTCCACCACGAACAACTTTACGCTTCATACGTGGAGGGTCGGCGTCTTTTGCTTCCCAACGAATATCAGGGTTCATATCATGCTGAAAGTTGTAACTACCTTCATAATATAATGATATCGTCCATTCGGCTACATTACCAGCCATATTATATAAACCATAATCATTTGGCCAATAGGCATCGGCTCTTACAGTGTAGAAACCACCATCTTCAGGATAATTTCCACGACCAGGTTTGAAATTTGCTAACAAACATCCTTTTTTATTTCTTAAATAAGGACCTCCCCAAGGATAAGGTGCTTGCGTACGACCACCTCTTGAAGCATATTCCCATTCTGCTTCTGTAGGAAGACGAAAATCACTCTCTACAGCAAACTTCTTCTTTTCAAGATAACTGTTCATGTAATTGGTTCTCCATTTGCAAAATGCAACTGCTTGCTTCCAATTAACACCAACAACAGGATAATTACCAAATGAAGGATGTGCATAATACCTCTTAGACATTGGTTCATTGTAAGAATAAGAGAAATCTCTCATCCATACCAAAGTGTCAGGATAAATTTTTTCATCGTACTTAACTATATAAGTACTACGAGGTTTGCCTTTATTCTCTAGTTTTGCAGCATCTTTATAATTAAAACTTTCAACTCTATAAATTACTTTATCAGGATCTACCTCATTTCTTCCATACAACCTATTATCTGGGGTAAGTGTAAGTTTTGAAATTTTTTCCAGCGTAGACTTATCGCCATACTTAATAGCATCAGCCCTTTTCCAATCTACTGCAAAGTTGCCGTCTACCTCTTTGCCATAACCAAGTTCTTTGGCAGCTAAAGAATCTCTAACCCAATTTGTGAATTGACGGTATTCATTATTTGTGATCTCGGTAGCATCCATCCAAAATCCATTGATAGAGACTTGCTTATTACGGGCAGTAAAGCTAAAGTTCATATCCTCATCACTTGGCCCCATGTGAAAAGTACCTGGCGGTATAAATACCATTCCAAAAGGTCTTGGCAATCCAGGCCGGCTATTAATGACCGCACCGTGGAGCTGACCATCCTGGATCTTACCCTTTCCTTTACTTCCACAACCGACAGTTGTAATTGCCAGGGCAGTAATAGCTGTTAAAGCAAACAGTTGACTTCTCATTTTCAATAATAACGATTAAAAGGTATTGAGCAAATGTAACAAAATAATTTTCTGAAAAAACAAAAATACACCAGCATTAAATTTCTTTAAGGAGGTATCGACAAAAGTAAAAACGATTCTTATTAATAACTTATTGCCTAATTCCCTTACAAAAACACAATACTTGGGGTATAATTTTATCTATCTATTCTATGTTTTGTTTTGTAAAGTTTATTTTATGGCGTGGGTTTTATTACTCAAAAATAATTTTTCGAAGTACAATTTAAAATCATTTTTTTTGAATTACCTCATTTTAACAACATTTTTAACTCTTTCACACTTTTTACAGGCTGCATACACGAATATTGATTACAATAATATATTAATGTTTCTTCCGCTAATTCCTTTCCTTTTAATAGCGGAAAATCATTATTCTCAACACTAGAAGCCTGCACAACCCTGTCTGGTAAGTACTCCCTTAATACCATTGTTAATAAATCCTGCGACGACTTCCCTATTATAGCAATTTCGCTTGTGCCATTAATAATCTGATAAAAAAGTGCTGACCAAACTCCAAACGAAGTAGGATAACGTACAATTGCTTTTTCAAATTGTGCAATCATCTTTTTTGCTTGAATTACCCATGAATTTTGGTCAAATACATAGCCCAAATAATAAAGATTAATAGCCATAATTGAATTTCCGGATGGTGTAGCACCGTCGTGAACTTCCTTTTTTCGAATAATGATGTCTTGTTGACCTATTCCGGTAAAAAAGAACAAACCTGATTCTTCATCACAGAAATTTTTCAAAACAATTTCTGTTACCTTTTTGGCTTTTACTAAAAATTCTTGGTTCCCTGTAATTTCTTGCAAATGAATGTAAGCACTAATCAAGTATGCATAATCATCTAAAAAGGCAGGATATTTAGCAATTCCATTTTTGTATGTATGTTTCCAATCTCCATTTTCATCAATGAATATTTTTTCTAAACAACCAATACTTTTCAAGGCCATTTCCTTAAACTTCTGCAATCCTGTAGATGCATGCGTTTTACAAAGCGCAATAATCATCAGAGCATTCCATCCCAACAATATTTTATCATCTAATTGTGGTCTTATTCTCTTGCTTCTTTCTGCCAATAACAAATCCTTGTTCTTTTGAAATTGCTGCGAAAGATGTTCGACCGAAATATTGTGCAGCATAGCAAACTGTTCAATTGGTTTGGTAATCCATAAAATATTGGTATGCTCCCAATTTCCCTCTTCCTCTATATTATAAAACTTACAAAACAACATTGCTTCCTCCAATAAAATACTATTTATTTCTTCTTTGCTCCAAGTATAATATTTGCCTTCTACCCCTTCGCTATCGGCATCCAAAGCACTATAAAAAGCACCTGCTTCACTCATCATTTCTCTTTCAAGAAAGGCAATTGTGTGCTGAATCGTATTGCTATACAACTCATTTTTTGTGATTTGATATGCCTCTGACAAAACACCAATCAACAAAGCATTGTCATACAACATTTTTTCAAAATGAGGTGCCAACCACTTTTCATCGGTACTGTATCGTGCGAAACCACCCCCAAGCTGGTCATAAATACCTCCGTAGACCATTTTATCTAAACTTAACAATGCTTGGTCTAAAACTTTTTTATCTTTTGTAAAATGATAGTGTTTTAATAAATATTGAATAGCAAATGTTTGGGGAAATTTTGGCGCATTGCCAAAGCCGCCCCATGTTTTGTCGCCTGCATTCAAAATGGTGGTAGCAATTTCTTCTAATTTGCTTTTATCAAACACATTATCAAAAGCCAATTGGTCTGAATTTCCGAAAACATTGGCATTTTTCAAATGCTGCGTAAGATTTTCTGCCTGGCTTTCTATTTCATGTTTTCGCTCAGCATAAGCATTGGTAACTCCTACCAAAACCTCTTGCCAACTACTTCGGTTATACGCTCTGACTGGAGGGAAATAAGTACCGCCATAAAACGGTTTAGCATCCGGTGTTAAAAATACATTTAAGGGCCAACCACCGCTTCCAGACATTGCTTGTACTGCATCCATGTAAATATGATCAATGTCCGGTCGTTCTTCCCTGTCTATTTTTATATTGATAAAATGCTCATTCATCATAGCAGCTGTTTCTTCATTTTCAAAACTCTCACTTTCCATTACGTGGCACCAATGGCAAGCTGAATAGCCAATGCTTACCAACATGGGCTTGTCTTCTTTCTTCGCTCTTTCAAAGGCTTCCTCTCCCCATGGATACCAATCAACAGGATTATGCGCATGCTGAAGAAGGTAAGGTGATGTTTCATTAATCAGGCGGTTGGTATGTTTATGGGTAGACATAAAAAGCTGTTTTAAATAAAAGAACCGGCAGATAAGCCGGTTCTCAAAATATGTTGATGAAAGCAAATCATTTATTAAATCCATTCAAAAATCTGTCTAATGCCGATACCATACTCGGTGATAAAGGTGCAGGTGCTTTTATTTCAAGGCTTAGCCCAGCATCTTCTACGGCTTTAGAGGTATTGTTTCCAAATGCACCAATCATCGTTTTTTTCTGTTTAAATTCTGGAATACTATCAAACAAACTTCTAACTCCTGAAGGTGTAAAAAAACAAATAACATCGTATGGCCTTTTCATTACGTCTTTAATCTCATTACTAATGGTTCGGTACATAAAAGCCAAAGCATACTCACACTTATGTGTTTTGAGCCAACTTACGATTTCATTATCTTGTTGATTTTCGCTACATACGTATAGAAATTTTTCATTTTCCTTGTGTTTATTTATCACATCAAACATGCTTTTATTAGTACCATCTGCACCATAAAAGACTTTTCTTTTTCTGTATAAAATAAACTTTTGTAAGTAAAGGGCAACAGATTCTGTAATGCAGAAATACTTTGTATTCTGGTTCACAGACACCTTCATCTCATCGCACATTCTAAAGAAATGATCTATTGCATTCCTGCTGGTAAAAATTACGGCAGAATAATATACAATGTCTATTTTCTGTTTTCTAAACTCCCTTGCCGTTATTCCCTCTAGTTTAATAAAAGGATGGAAGACTATATCGACATCAAATTTTTTAGCAAGATCAAAATAGGGAGACCTATCATTTTCAGGCTTGGGTTGTGTTATTAAAATCTTCTTGATTATCCGTTCGGCAGAACCGTTTGTAGCACCATTTTTTACCATGCTGTCGAGGTCATTTTGCGCAAAATTAGCGACTATTTGTATAAATAGATTAATAACATCTTATAAAGGATTAAAAGTGGAACAACTTCCAGCGCAGTTATGTATAGCAAAAAATGTAAAATACCTACCTTTATTTCTTTCATTACAGGTGCAAAAGAGGCAATAAACCTATATGTAAACATAATTGCAATCATTGTGGCAGAAATTATAATAGCTATTTCTATGAAATTTTGTTTAGAAAATGCAATGATGATCACAAATGGCAAGAGGAGTATTCCCAGAACTTTATTAACCAGAAAAACAATAAATGAATAAGAATCAACCGCTTCTTGAACATTAAAAACCCATCCGGCAAATGACAAAATGATGTATTTAGCCGTATATAAGACTAAAAGCATTGTTGAAATATAAATAATTAATTTCCACAAACCTATTTCACTTAGTTGATAATATTGGGTCAATAAAGCAACATAAACACCGGCAGAAAGAATGAAAAACAGATTGAGAAGAAAGGAAGGAAGATTGCTTTGTAACAGTTGTTCCTTTGTTTGCTTTTGCCGAAATGTAGGCTGAAAGAAAAGCTTTGTGATATTTGAAAAATATCTGCTGAATGCGAGTTTTATAAATGCAAGCAGAAAAACCAATCCACAAATCAGATAAAACAATTCGTCCTTGGGTGTGCTTTTTCTTTCATTTACTATAAGGAAAATAGGAGGTCGAGTGGTCCTGAAAAAAGGATTATCAAGTAATTTTATGTAAAAACTATCAATGGGATGCCTAGTGATACAATTGATTTTTGTAAGCCTTTTTTTAATTGAATCGCTAGCTGCTGCACTTAATTCTAAGGAATCTGCTTTGATGTTAGCTTTATCTTTACTAATTAAAGAATCAGATCCATTCTGATTGATTACCGGATTATTAGTCGGAGACAAATTTATTGCTGAAATAGGTTTCTTACTGCTATCGCCTACAACTTTGGTAATACTATCTAGCTGAGCAGATGCGGAAACAAATCCTATCCAAAGAAAAATTATGGTTACGAGACCCTTCAATTTTATAATTTACAGGCAGCAAAAATATCAGAGCTGAAGGAGAGAAAAAATTTTAATTATCAGATTAGAAAATACTTACGTATCCAAAGTGAATTTTTGATTGCTTCAAAGAGAAATCTAGATCATTCCTCTTTCCAACTGCATATGTAATGTTGAATATTCCACCTTTTGTTTCTAATGACAAACCAAGTCCTGTTCCTAAATAGTTATTTGATAGTTTAGTTATCTTATTGTTACTCCAACCAATATCGGTAAAAAGAAAGAAGTTGGAATTTTGGCTTAATAAATACCTGTATTCTAAGATTCCAACAATGTATTGATTTGAAAAAATACTTTCCTCGTCAAAACCTCGCAACAGTCGATAACCCCCAATTTGAAATTGTTCGTTTCTGAAATAATTGGCACTTTCAAATAGACCTGCGCTTATTCCGGTTTTGAATACTGCACGTTTCCCTGTCTTGAAATAATGAGCAGCCGTCATTTTCAATCTCACCTGATAGCTTTTTAATTTAAGCGTATCGTACAAACTATTGTAATTAAAAGTTGGATCTTTCAACTGAACTATTTCATTGTTCTTTGTTATGTTTTTACTTCCTGTTAATACAGAGATGTACGCTTCATTTCCTCTGGTTGGATTAAATCGATAATCTGTTGCAGACAATTCATAATCCAACCCAATGTTTAAAGCAGCCACATCTGCTATATCAGGTAGTCTCTTTGTTGCCTTTACAATTGAAGTGTCTATTTGCAACACATTGGTTTTTTGAGTTTGCAAAATGAGTTTTCCAGTTTGTGTTGGTGAAATCATATATGCCAATCCGACCTGGCCAGTGATATTTAAAAAAGTTGAGTCTTTCTTAAAAAGTTGGAAGCCTACATCGACACCTACCGGTGAATTGAAAATAAATGGTTGATTGAATGAGAGATTTACTCTGGGAGATTTCGGTTGAATTTGTTGCCAAAGCAGGCCAATAGATTCTCCGCCGCCAAATGCATTTTTTAGCTGAAGATTTGCATCAACCGTTAGCAGTAACTTGCCTCCCAGTTGTTGATTGGATGGAAGAAAGCCAGCCAAAATATTTACCTGATTACTACGCTTGGGCTTTAAGTATAAGTTTACCAGGCTACCTGTGTTCAGCATAGTAACATCCCAAGGTTGGATTTGTGACAGATAGGGCAACTCAAGCAATCTTTGATTTATTTTGTCCAGCTTTTCCTTGTTGTACAAAGAACCTCTTTCAATATTGAGGTAATGGTGCAAAAAATTATTTGAAATTCGAGCTGATCCAAAGTGCCGGATACTATCAATATGGTAAGCAAAACCTTTGTCAATGTTTAGAACAGCTGAAATCTTCTTGCCATTGAAAACCAAACTATCTAAACCGACTTTCGCAAACGGATAGCCGGTTCTCTCAAAAAAGTCAAGTAATTTTTCCGTAACATCCTGATACTTTTGAAAACCTGTCAACTTACTTTTTGAATTCATAAAATTGGTTCCTGCAGATTGCAATACAGACCTATCAGCGTGTCGAATAAAAATATCTAAACCATCATATTTCTCACCTGCAAATAAATAGACAATAGATTCCTTTTCAAATTGTGCTACGCTATCTACAGAAGAAGAAATGAACCCTTTTGATTGCATGAAGGCAGGCAGTTTCTTTATGTATTCTGCTGCTTGCATAAAGGCAGGAAAAGAAGACATTAAAGCAAGCTCCTGGAATTTTGCCAGACTATCTTTGTCAATAAACCGGTAATTCAATTTATACCCATTTTGACCCATAGATTTCATGGCAATGCATGTTAATAAGACAATTGCCAAAATGACCTTATATCTGAATACCTTTACCATCTTTATAAAACAAGATTACAAAAGTTCTGGCTTACATGGCAAGTGTTTACATTCATATACCGTTTTGCAGGCAATCCTGCCACTATTGCAACTTTCATTTTTCTACCAATTTAAAGGTAAAAGACCAATTTGTTTCATCATTGATCAAAGAAATTGATCTAAGAAGATTTTATTTACAGGAACCTATTTCAACAATATACTTTGGCGGCGGCACCCCTTCTATTTTACCAAGTGTACAAATTGAGGAAATTATTTTAAAAATCAAAAGTACGTTTAGTGTAGATGAAGAAGCTGAATTAACATTGGAAGCAAATCCGGATGACATACATGCAGTTAAACTTCAGGAATGGAAAGGGATTGGCATCAATCGACTTAGTATAGGCGTGCAATCATTTTTTGAAGAAGACCTGATATGGATGAACAGGGCACACAATGGCCAACAAGCAAAAGATTGCTTAGGACTAGTGAGATCTGCAGGTTTTGACAATTTCACCATTGATCTAATTTATGGTACCTCTACATTGAGTGATGAAAACTGGAAGCGAAATGTATCAACTGCAATAGATCTGAATGTTCCTCACCTTTCATGCTATGCGCTTACCGTAGAGCCGAAAACTGCACTTGCAAATTTGATTGATAAAAAGATACTTACTGATGTAAATCCAGAAACTCAAGCACGCCATTTTGAGTTGTTGATGGATTGGATGGCTTCCGCAGGATATGAACATTATGAGATATCAAACTTTGCCATTCCTGGCTTTAGAAGCAAGCACAACAGCAGCTATTGGCAAAGCAAAAACTATCTTGGTTTAGGCCCATCAGCCCATTCATTTAATGGCCACTCCAGACAATGGAATGTTTCCAACAACGCATTGTATATTCAAAGTCTTCAGAATAATGTTGTTTCATTCCAAGAAGAAATATTAACCACAGCACAACAAATGAATGAGTACTTGATGACAAGCCTTAGAACAATGGAAGGAATTTCTTTAGGATTACTTAATGATCATTTTGGAGAAACAGCAGTAAAACAAATTTTGCAAATTGCCCAACCACACATAGCAAGAAACAATCTTGTAGAAGATCAGGGATTCTTGAAAACTACTACAAAAGGGAAACTATTGGCAGATGGAATAGCTTCAGATTTATTTATGGTTTAAAGGAAATAATTTAAACCTCGCCAGCATTTCTTACTAATTGAAACCCTAAACTATTTTACCAAATTTACCGCCAAGACAAATCAATATTTATTTGTCATCAAATAAGTCTTCCTTTTTCACCACTTTTACTTTGTTACCTTCCTTTAATGTTTTGCTTACCAAACTGTAGGGTCCTGTTACAACCACTTCGCCCACTTTTAAACCGTCCAATATTTCTATGTAATTAATATCCTGAATGCCTGTTTTAACCTTCACCTTTCGCACATTTATTTTGTCAGCCTGCAAAACAAAAACAACTTCATCTATATCATTATCATTTGTTCCAGAAACTGGCATTTCCTCTTCAGCATTATTATTATCTTCATTATCGGTCTTCTTTTTATCGGGCTTGCTCTCTCCTTTTTTATTCCTTGTAGTCACTGCATTAATGGGAACAGCAATAATATTAGGATGGGTTTTGGTCTGAATATCTGCACTGGCATTCATTCCCGGTCTAAAAGGAAAACTTCTTGATTTTCCATCGCTCAACAAGTCTTTATAACTTTCTGGTAGCAACCGAATATGTACTTCGTAATTTGCAACATCAGTTGCACTTCCAATTTGAGAAGATTGGGCTGCAGTAGTATTGCTGCTTCCAATTTTTGTAACTATTCCTTTAAACTTACGGTTGGTATATGCATCAACCTCCACGATAGCACTATCATACAAATGCACTTTAGGTATATCATTCTCCCCCACATTTACCCTCACTTCCATCACGCTCAAATCTGCAACTCTCAGCATTTCTGTTCCTGCCATTTGCGCTGTACCCACTACTCTTTCACCTTTTTTTACGCCTAGCAAAGTAACCACACCATCCATGGGTGCTATCAAAGTTGCTCTGCTTACATCTTTGTTTGCCCTTTGCAATTGCGCTACTGCACTTTGAACAGACGCCCTGCCACCTTTTATTCCTTCTACAGCTGCATTGTATTGTGCTCTGGCAGATTTGATGGTTTGGTCTGCCTGCTCAAATTCAGCCCGGGAAATCACTTTGTCATCCAATAGTTGCTTTTGCCTGTTATAGTTTGACTCTGCTTGTTCTACGGTTGCCTTTAATGCATCAAGTTGAGCTGTTGAATTAGATACCTGCGCTTGAGATTGCGTGACAAAAGCGGCCGCCTGGTCGCGTTGGCTGGTATAAATATCAGCGTAAATACGAGCTAAAATCTGACCTTTTCTTACGCTGTCGCCTTCTGCTACATTCAACTCAACTATTTCACCACTGATATCCGGACTTACTTTTACCTCCACCTCTGGATATATTTTTCCACTCGAATTTACAGTTTCAATAATTGTGCGACTAATTACCTTTTCAGTAGTAACTTTAATACCTTCTTCTTTTCCAATTATTCCTTTTTTCTTTAGGACCACCATTACAACAATTAGTACAACTAATATTCCAATGATCCATAACAACTTTTTACTCATAGTTCAGTTTGTGTTTTATATATAGAAGGTTAAAGCTTTATGCCTTGCCCCTTATAAAATTCCAATACTTTCATTTTAAAAATATAGTCGTACCTGTTGCTTACAGATTCTATCTGGGCAAGGTATAGATTATTCTGAGTGATGATGTAATCAAGAGTGCTCAATAAACCGTTTTCTAAACGCTTTTTTGACATGTCAAATGCTTTTTGTGAATAATCAACTGTACGCAAAGTAGCATTGTACTTTTGAAGAGATGCATAGGCATCTTGATAAGCATTATAAATATTTGTTTTAAGGGTGAGGTTTTCCTGATCCTGCTGAAGCTTTGTCTGAACAATACCGATTTTTGCCCGCTCCCATTGAGTCCTTGCATTGAAATTATTAAATACTGAAAAATTAATGCTTAGTCCAAGAGATTGGCCAAAGTTATTCTTCAATTGCCTTCCCAATGGAATGCCGGCTTGACCTGTTTGTTGAAAAGATGGAGCTAATACATCAATCTTGCTTCCATTTACCACAACAAATGCGCCTGTATTTTCCGCCGGCAAAATTACGCCTGTCGGAAATTTTGAATTGATAACTCTTGTATTCAGTCCGCCAAAAGCAGAAACATCGGGGTACATTGAAGCTCTTGCTGCTTTTATTTGCATGCTTCCTGCTTCTAACCTCCATTTATACATTTTCTGAATTGGCTGGGTATTCAAAGCCATGTCATATACCATTTCTGGCTGCAGGTCTGTTATGTTATCTATTGGAATTTTCTCTATTTCCGGGGTAAATATTTCGAAGGGGGTATTAAAATCAATATTCATGGTCCCCCTTAGGTTAATCATAGCCTGCTGTATTAAAGACTGGGCTTGCAATAAGTTGGAACTATCTTTTGCTAATTGAGCTTCTATTTGGATTGCACTTAATTCTGGCTGGCTACCCGCCTTAACCAATTTTCGCATATTGCCCAATTGCGATCTGGATTGATTCATCTGGACTTCGCTAATTCTTGCTTGCTCTCTTCGAAGCATTACCTGCAAAAATGCATTTGACACAAAGAGGGCAACATCATTTTGAGCTTTTTCAATACCCAATTCATCTGCTTTTTGAAATAGCTTATTAGCAGCAATATTGTTCTTTCTAGCTCCCCACGTAAAAAGGCTGTAGCCAATTTGTACATTCGTATTTCCAGTAATAAAACTCTGATCAATTAGGGTACCTGTAGTTGGATTTTCAGTTAGACCACGTTGATAAGCACTATTTACATTACCTGTAAGAGATGGATAAATGCTGGCATCTGACTGTTGCGAAGTAATTTTTGCCAATCTCGCTTGTACATCAGCCTGTTTTACAGAAATGTTGTTTTTAACTGCAAAAGCTACACATTGCTGCAATGACCATTTTTCCTGAGCATTGGTAAAAATTGGAAATGTTGCAATTAGAGCAACAAATAAAAATCGAGTCATAAAACAAAAATATGGTAATTAACTTCTTAGTATCATAAGTGAAATATAAAATTGCACGATTTATGAATTATTCAAACTTTTTCTTGATATATTCCAGAAAACTGGGGTCTTCTAGTCCTTCCATATCACTCAATTCCAACTCAAGTGCTTTAGTACTTTGTTGAATTTCTATGAGGGACAAAACAAGGGAGAATATCAGCGTGAGAATAGCTAATCCAAAAGTAACATGCGCTACAGTCATAAACTCAATAAAAATAAAATACATGCTAAAAATGCAGCAGAGAAAACTGGCTACCCCATACGCCTGCATATACTTAATAAGCTTTAGGCGGTATTTGAGAGTCTTTATTTGGTTGTGTAATAACTTATCTGGTTCATTTTGTGCATACTCAGCATGCAATTTTCGAACGATGCTTGCCAAAGCCAAAAATCGGTTGGTATAAGCAAGCATAATTAAACTGATAGCAGGAAAGAGCAATGCAGGGGTATTAATTGTAATGTCCATTGTGGCAAATTACAAAAGATATAGAAACTTATTTTAGGTTGATAGGAATATTAAGTTTTATTGTAAAAGTTCTACCCATATTAAATATTCCCTGCCTGTTTGTTGCATTATTCAGATCAGTATATTTTAATCGGCTGAGGTGGCTTTGATATGCAACATCTGTAATGTTGTTAGCTGATAAATAAAGGCTGAAAAGCGTTTTGTTTTTAGACCCAAAATCAGCCCCTGTACCTAAATTCAAAAGAGAATAACCCGGAGTTGGGGTTTCTGTGTTGTAAGCTGAAAAAATTCTATTCTGTTTGAAAGTAGCTTCCACTTCAACTTTTGCATAAAAATTTTTAAGTATCGACCCAACTTTCGAAAAGTTTCCTCTTACCTCTGTGAGTAAACTGGCAGGGGGAATAGCAGGTAAATTTTTACTTCCTTCTATAGCATTGCTAAAGGATCCCGAAACAAATGAAAAAGTATTTTCAATATGCAGCCAATCAAGTGGATGCGGATGAATATCAAGTGTGGCCTCAAAACCTGCAAGTGATGCCTGGGCTTGACTAAATTTAAATGCTTGTAATTTTGTTCCGTTATCAAGCAAAATAGAGTCTCCTCCATATACAGATGCTAGTCTTCTGTAAAAAATAAAATTATTAATATGATTATAAAATGTACTGATACCAAAAGACAAGTGATTGGTTGCGATTTCAATACCTGCATCTAATTGGTAAGAGTTCTCTACGCTCAAATTATTGTCTCCATTTTCGTATCTATATGTTCCTTCATGCGCACCGTTGCTACTAAGTTCTGCCGCGTTGGGTGCCCTATAACCTTTTGCAATATTTGCTTTTAGCGTAATGGTATTTGTTGCCTCATATGCTAACCCTACACTGCCTGAAATGTTTCTATAATTTTTAGTGAATGCAGTAAATTTACTTTCCCCATTTTTCTGAAAGCCCTTTATTTCCAAATTCCTCATATCAAGCCTCAATCCACCAGAAACTGTAAGCTGCTTAAATGTTTTAGCGGTAACTGCAAAGATTCCTGCATCAAAAAGATTGTACTCAGGTATCAACTTTTCATCAGCTTTATTACGATTTTGTTGTTGCATTCCATTAATGCCTAGCGTTGATTTCCATCCATTTTTTTGAGCTAAATGAAACTGAAAATTATAATTAATTGTATTGAGGTCGAAGTACAACTGAGGAATATTCGATGCATCTGGGTCAGCAAATTCCCTTCTTTGGTTTCTTTGATAGCCTATGGTAGCTGCCAGGCGATGGAGTCCTATTGAAAAACTATTATCCAGTGCAATTTTAAAATGATTGACTTGTTGATATGGGGTTATAAAGTTGCGGCTATTTAGTTGATCATCATTGGCAATCGCTTCATATTGGGTTTCAGGAAAAATGAGAAATTTACCAGAAGCAGAGTCCCTAACGCCTTCTGGTATGCCTAACTTTTGATTAAAACTGGTGATGATTAAATGGCTAAATCCCCAAGCTTTGTTTATTCCCACATACCCTCCCAAGTTTTCTTCTTTAAACCGGCTATTGAGTACAGAACCGTCATATTTGTTGTGATAATCCTTTGCAGATTTAATCGCACCATAAAGGTTCCAATTCAATCCATTCAATAAATGACCTGATAAGTCTGCATAACTGCTAGTCATCAAATTGTTATCTGTGTAACTACTATATAAATTGCCCTTAATAGTACCCGCTGTTATGGGTTGGTTTGATAGAATATTGATAACCCCTGCCATTGCATCGCTACCATACATTAGGGAAGAAGGTCCTTTAAGTATCTCCACTTTTTTTACGCTTTGTTCGTCTATTTCTATCCCATGTTCATCGCCCCATTGTTGGCCTTCCTGCCGTATTCCATCATTAATGGTAACCACTCTATTTGAACCCAAGCCTCTTATGATCGGCTTTGCTATAGCCGGACCGGTGGAAACAATAGATACCCCTGCCTTTCTTGCCAACGCTGCCATAAGATTGGGAGCGGAAGATTGCATTAATTCACTTTTTTTGACTAAAGACACGGCTTGAGGAGAGAGTTTCAAGCGGGTAGCGGATGAAACTCCTGTTACGGTAACAGCCTCTTGCTCAACTGCAGTAGAAAGCAATACAAAGTCCTTTATGGTTTGTCCATTAACGGATACATGTTGAATGGAAGCAGCAAATCCTTGGTAGGTTATTTCAACCAAGTAATTGCCTTGCCCAACCGGGGGTGATTGATACAATCCATTAGAATCGGCGATGACCAATATCCTGATATCATGAATAAATATGGATGCCCCGGCCAATACGTTCCCTTTCTCGTCAGCGACCTTACCTTTTAATACGCCTCTCTGAGCATTTTGAGCAAAAGAAAAATTACAGAATAGATGAGAAAAAGTGACGATGAACAACGTGGAAAAGATATACTTCATAATATTTGTAACAATGTTGCAAATATAGAGTATTGAATATTTCCTTGGTAATTATCTGCCAAAAAAAATGTTAAAGCAAAAAGGCAAAGGTTTAAACTTGAATTGCGTTAAATAACCATGGGATGCCTTTCGAATGGCCTATTCCGATCAAATAAATATCGGTAAGTAACCATCCTGCGGCTTTGGTTGGCACCTATGGCTTTATAAATTCCTACCATTTTAGGGTTCCAGTCTCCTGCCCATCCCATCTCCATAGAATCGTATTTGTTCGTTTCTTTAATTACCAATGATCCTGCATAAATCATATAGGCATCTATTCCCAATGCCTGAAACTTTGGAACGATTCCGAATGCCACTCCATTTATCTTTCTGCTGGGGTTGGTCATTTTTAAATAAAGGAGCTTCAATTTCTGAAACCAACCAAACTTGCCATCTAAATATTTAAAATATTGATTTAAGTCAGGAATGTTCATCCACATACCAATTGGATCCTCTTTGTAATAGGCAAACCAAACAAGTTTTTCATCCATAATTGGCTTCATCTTATTAAAAATCTTCAACGCAGCATCGTAGCTGATTTCTTTGCCACCTTCATGCTGTGCCCAAGCGAGGTTATAAATAGTTGTAAAGTCCTTTGCATACTTTTCCAAATTGTTTTTTTGTGCATGCTTCGCTGTATAATCTGCCTTGGACGAGAACTTATTATATCGCTCCTGGTATTTTTCACTTAGTTCTGCCGCAACCAGAATTTTATAATAGTACTGATTGTAAAAGTTCTGAAAACCATAGCCTTCAAACAGTTTTTCGTAATAAGATGGGTTAAATGAAATACCGTACATAGGTTCTTCATCAAAACCTTCAACCATCAGGCCCCAACATTTATCTCTTTCGCCAAAGTTTACAGGGCCATCCATACCTTCCATGCCCTTATTTTTTAGCCAAACTTTTGCCGTATCAAACAGCATATTTGCCGCATGCTGATCATTGATACACTCGAAAAAACCACAGGAACCAACGGGAAACGAATCACCTTTATTCACGTACTTTGAACTAACGAAAGCCGCTATTCTACCAATCACATTTTGGTTATCGTCCTTAAGAATCCACCTTTGGGCTTCTCCATATTTGAACGCCTTATTTTTTTCAGGATCAAAAACAGCCTCCACCTCATCCTCTAAAGGCCGGATATACTTTGGATTGTGTTTGTTCAGCTGAACATTTACCTTGTTAAATGAATTTCTTGTCCCTTTATTCGCAACTTCTATTACTTGCATAGGCTGTTAGCACTGTTCTGTTCAATAATTATTCAAAAATAAGGGCTAATCAAACAATATTCAGCACTGAAGCTATCCTTATATTCAAGTTCATGCATGTCATCTTTTTACCTTACCAATTTATTTTCAATTACAAAAGTTGGGGAAAAATAATGGGAAAATATACCAAAACCGAATTTGAAACACTCCCATATGATTAACCTCACCTTGTGTGGTTTGATATTTGAGTAACTTTATACAAGCAAATAATTATGGAAAAGCAAAGTTTTTTTGTAGAAGTTAAGGATATGGTAGAAGAATATGTAGAAGATCGTCTATTACTTGTGAGGCTACAACTAACTGAAAAAGCAGCTAAATTATCATCTGTAGCTTTCTTATTGATTGGTATATGTATGCTATGCATTATTTTGTTAATGATTATTAGTTTTATAGCAGGGTATTGTCTATCTAAGGCCACAGGGAGTTACCCAATAGGCTTTGGAATTTTGGCCATCATTTATGTTCTCTTGATTTTTCTGCTGATCATCATTCACAAAAAATATACTGGTAAAATAATTTCAGACAGGGTAGTTAAATTTTCAATGGAGAATAATGAAGCGTAAATCATGAATTATAAAATAAAATATGACTTGTCTCATATCAAAAATCTAGACGCACTCAAAAAAGAACAAAGTATGGTGAGACAGCGACTTGCGTATAGGGAAGATGAATTAAAGTTGAAGATGTATGAAATCCCCGCCGAAGTAACAGCAGCAGGTGTCAATAGCTTTATTCCAGCCATACTAAGGGGGAAAGTATCGGAGAGTATTTTAAACGGGGGCAAAAAGCTAATCAATGCATTGCTGGTGCCGGAAGATAAACGACCTGCCAATATGCTTACAAAAGCAGCAAAAACCGGGGGACTTTTTATGATTTTGAAAAAAGGGTTCCGGCTTCTGTTAAAAAAATAACGATAACACATCGATAATAATTCTACATAAATATAGACAAACAGTCATTGCTGTATCTTCGCATTCCTATGGCCAAGTATGCACACGACACTATTGTTCCATTCAAAGACAGTGATCTGAATAAAAAACAACAGGTTGCTACCATGTTCGATAGAATTGCGTTCAGGTACGATTTCCTAAATCGGTTTTTATCTGCGGGAATAGATGTGAGCTGGAGAAAAAAAGCCATCCTTCATTTGAAAGATATTAAGCCTACATACGTGCTGGATGTAGCAACAGGCACAGGCGATGTAGCAATTATGACCCAAAAAATGCTTCACACACCAAAAGTGACGGGAATAGACATCTCAAATGGAATGCTTGAGATTGGAAGAAAAAAAATTGAAAAGCTACATCTTCAGGAAAAAATCAATTTGGTGAACGGTGATAGTGAAAAAATTAATTTTCCGGATAGTTCATTTGATGCCATCACTGTAGCATTTGGAGTGCGCAATTTTCAAAATTTGGAAAAAGGGCTTCAGGAAATGTATAGAGTTTTAAAACCTGGCGGAAAATTGGTTGTATTGGAGTTTTCAAGACCAAAAAATAAACTAATAAGGTTCGCATATAATTTCTATATGAATAAACTGGCCCCCAATTTTGGAAATCTTTTTGCACGTAATAAAGACGCCTATGAATACCTGAATGAATCCGCACAGCGTTTTCCTGAAAGAGATGAATTCAAAAAGATTTTGGAAATTTGTGGTTATAAAAAAACAATTATTCAGCCTTTAACGCTAGGAATTTGTTGTATTTATTGCGGAAGTAAGTAATTTAATAATAAAAACAGGGTATTAACAGTTATTTATATCAACATAAACCGCAAAAACAAAATCAAAGGTATCTTGCTTCTATTAACACTTAAATATTGCATATAGACAGAATTGTACCCGATTAACAAAGTATCTTATCAATGATTTTAATTGGAAATGCAGGCTGTTTTTATAATTGCAGGAAGAATATCATACTTTCAGCTATAAGCTGTTTGCTTATTATCAATGGTTATTCACAAAAAGAAATTTTCAGAGGTGACCACGATGATTGGCCGTACTATTTTGGTATGTCCATAAGCTACAATACTTCCACGCTTCATCCATCAAAAGATCCTACGTTTATACAAAATGATAGCGTGATGGCTGTTGAACCCGGTAGCAGCGGAGGAATAGCATTAGGTCTTGTTGGAACATTGCAATTAAACAACCGATTTTCGATAAGGGCTAATCCACAACTTATTATAGGTGGCGCCAAATACTTTACTTATCTATTAAGGTATCCAGGCTATAATGAAACGACCATAGAAAAGAAGACCTTACCATCTACTATTGTCAGCTTTCCCTTTCAATTTAAATTCAACAGTGACCGAATAGGAAATTACAGAGCATTCATTTTTGGAGGCATCAAATATGACTTTGATTTGGCCAGTAATTCTCAGGCTCGGAATGCAGAGGATCTTGTAAAACTTAACAAGAGCGACTTTGGATTAGAGGCTGGAATAGGTATGAGCTTTTATCTCAGATTTGTAACCTTTTCGCCTGAGATCAAATTCAGCAACGGGCTATCAAATGTGCATAGCAGAGATCAAAACCTGAAATTCAGTAATGTTTTAGATAAGTTGAACTCGCAACTGGTTTCTTTTTCCATCATTTTGGAGGATTAATATTGAAGGCATAAAAAAAGCGGCCGGGAAAATCCAGCCGCTTAATCTTTTGTATTAATCAAATATTAAAAATCAAATACTCTCCTCACACTATTTAGCCTTATCCCAACAGACATAACTGTGGTACTTGTTTTACCCCCAATCTGCATATCATTTATCCTGTGCTGTGCAGCAGCGTCAATAAACAAACCCTCGCGAAGTTCATAAGAAGCATAAAAATTCAAATTAAGCACTTTCACCTGGTTTCCACTGCCGACATAGTATCCATATGTTCTTGTTCTTGTATTGTAATCTCTAAAAATATTTCCTCCATAGTTCTGCCCTAAAGAATCTAACCCTTGTTTAAAATAGATTGCTTTTGCTTCCAGGTAAACTTTTTTCAATGGACGATACCTTACTATTCCAACAAACTCCTGAATACTTGCACCTAAAGGGTGAGCCAACGGCTGATTGTAGTGTGAATACTCTGCCAATGAATCAAAGTGAGAATATGTAAATGGCCTAATACGGTTTGTTTCTAACTGTACATCAAGATTGCGTAATCCAAAAGCATCCGGATATTTTACCCCAAGCTGATAGCCAAACTTGTTTGCCCAATAACCTGTTGACTTAAATACTTCGCTCAACTTAAATTCGTCCAAGGCCAATTGTCCATATATCTGTACTCTCTTTTTAATATTGGCTTTGAAATTAAGGCCAACCAATGCATTATCAGCACTGCCAATATCGCTTTCTGCAGGGCGAAGAAATAGAACCGGCACTAAATACTGGAAGTCAAAATGGTCTCTCCGTCCAAAAGTAACCGCATCAAATACACCCACATTCAGCCACTTCGTAGCATTAAAACTCAATTGGTTCATCCTAAAATACTTTCTTGAAAGCAAAGAATTGCCTGATGCCCTACCTTGAAGAGGTATTAATTCCATAAAAAGGTTTTCATAATTCAACTTCCAAATTCTTGTATTGAACTTGAGAAACAGCGCGTTTCCAGAAAAATTACTCATCAACAGACTTCTAAACCCATCTCCAATGAAATTTCTATCGTACCCAAATTGAATATCAATATACTTAGTAGCATTAAAACTAATAGATGCCCTATTGTCGAAATAGTCGTATCCACCTGCAGCTTTGAAATTTTTATAAAATCTTGCGCCAGGCACTGCTGTAAACTTAGTAATCCACTGTTGCACATACGCAGGATCTCTTTCCTGGTTATCGGTCAAATAGATATCAAAAGCAACTTTTTTTGCAATCAATCCGCGAATAGCAAACCCCCTACTGTTTAAAAACAAGTTTTGGCTATTATTAGACTCAAACATTTGCTGGTACTGAATTACAGGATTAACTGATAAAAAAAAGTCTTTTGTGTTAACCTGGTACAGATCGGCAGGAGATGTATAAAAATACTTACCCAGCGACTTTTTACTTTTGAAACTTTCCCTAGGAGTAGACCACTCCATATTTCTCACAAGCATGCTGTTGATATCAAACTGATCTATGGCAGACAATTTCATAGAACCTGCTCCGCCGGCTCTAAAAGCACTATCCAATTTTTCAACAGCAGCAACAGTCCGCCGGCGATTCAAGGGCTTAATGGTCGAAAACATGAGTTCAGGGTCACCGCTCATTATTTCCAGCCGGTCAACCAGATTATAATCCTTAGACCCAAGTGGGATATGAGAACTTTGAGCAAAGGCCATAGCAGGAACCAATAAAATTAAAAAGATGCGCAGAGATTTAATAATTTGCATGCAATACAATTTTAGTAAAAAATATGAATTATTTAATAAAAGACATAAAGGTTGTTAACGAAGGTAAAACATTAGCTGCTGATGTTTTAATAAAAGACGGATTTATTCACAAAATAGGCAGTCAAATTGCTGTAAAAGAAGCAATTACTGAAATTAATGGCAGGGGTCGCTACTTGTTGCCTGGAGCCATTGATGACCAGGTGCATTTCAGAGAACCCGGTCTTACCCACAAGGCTAATATCTATAGCGAAGCCAAAGCAGCAGTGGCTGGCGGTGTTACCAGTTTTATGGAAATGCCCAATACAGTACCTCCTGCTTTTACTCAGGAACTGCTAGAGGATAAATATTGCATTGCAGCGAAAACATCCTTGGCTAACTATTCATTTTTCATGGGAACAAGCAACGAAAATGTAGAAGAAGTTTTGCGAACCAATGAAAAAAAGAATGATGTATGTGGCGTAAAGATTTTCATGGGATCCTCTACAGGAAACCTTTTGGTTGATAATCCCCTCGCACTTGAAAAACTGTTTGGTGGCGTTGAAGTTTTGATTGCTACTCATTGTGAAGTTGAAGGCATCATAAAAAGAAACTATGATGAATTGAAGCGGAAGAAAAATCTACTGGAACCTTTTGACCATCCAATCATCAGAGATGAAGAAGCTTGTTTCGAGTCGTCTTTTTATGCTGTGCAATTAGCGAAAAAACACGATACAAGATTGCATATCCTCCACATCAGTACAGAAAAGGAATTGCAGCTATTTAGTAATATGTTGCCATTAAAGGAAAAAAGGATAACGGCAGAAGTCTGTGTGCATCATCTGCACTTTACCAGCGACGATTATGCACAGTTGGGTTACAAAATAAAATGTAATCCTGCTATAAAAGCACCACACAACAGAGAAGCACTTTGGAAAGCTTTGCTCGATAATCGCCTGGATGTAATAGCTACAGACCACGCACCACATACATGGGAGGAAAAACAGGGCACTTATGAGCAAACCCATGCCGGCTTACCGTTGGTGCAGCATCCCATGTTGCTGATGCTACATTATGTAAAACAAGGCAAACTAACGATAGAAAAACTTGCTGAAAAAATGAGCCATGCAGTTGCAGATTGTTTTCAAATAGACCGGAGAGGATATATTAAAGAAGGCTTTTATGCTGATTTGGTTATTGCAGACCTGAACAAACCATCAATAGTAAGCAAAGAGAACCTCCTTTATAAATGTGGGTGGAGCCCATTAGAAGGGTTTCAATTTCCGGCAACCCTTACACATACTTTTATAAATGGCAATTTGGTTTATGGAAATGGAGCGTGGAATGAATCTAATAACGGAATGAGGTTAAAATTTGACAGGTAAACAGCCCTACATTATACAGAAACAATAGCCGGTGCAAATAGACAAAACCACACTTAACGATCTTTCTATCTTTCATTCAGATGAAGAACAGTCTGTATTTCATCATTTCAACTTTACTACTTCGATAGGGGGAAAAGAATGGCTACGACACCTATTTGCACATCCTTATACTGAGATTAAAAAAATAACCGATACCCAACAAGCACTTCAACTAATATTAAAACACGAAAAAAACTGGCCAACTATTATAACCAATGGGACTGTAATGGTGATAGAAAAATTCTATGAAACTCCACTAGAACCCATTCCAAACCATCCCAACTATTTATCTGCATTATCATACAAGTTCTTCAATTCGGCTGATTGTTCACTTATAAAATATTCCGTTAATCACTTTGCAGATTTTGCAATTGGGCTTGAACTGCTGACTTCAATTTTTGAGCATGAAGAATTACCCGAACTGCTAAAAAATATAATCAATAGAATTAAAGCGCTGCTAAAAAAGCCTATAGTCCATCAGCTGATTTCATTAAAAAAACAGGAGAATATTTCTTTGGTTGATTATCTCACTTTTGGCATGTTTCTAAAAAACAAATTTAAAA
>JANPHE010000284.1:0-6925 GCA_031424295.1 Segetibacter sp.
TTATAAAATAATAGAAATCAACTGGCCAAATGGTGGCAGTCTTGATGAAGATAATTTTTCAAATGCAAAATTGGATGAGAAAGGACATTCAGCTTTTTCAAGTGCAAAAGGTTACAAATATGAAGTTCAGATTATTGGGCAAAGTGAGGGGTGTTTTGACAATGTTGCAATGGTAAAACAATGCTTAGGCAAAACAAAAAATGGTAATCGTTGCAAGCACATGACTGATAATACTAATCAACATTGCTGGCAGCATCAAAATCAATAAAATTTGAGATTATGATATTTTTGCGTGTTACCTTCAATTTAAGTTTTGGTTCTAGTAAAAGTTTAATTGCAGCGTAAATGTTTGCCCAATGGCTTCTCCGCAGGAGCCCTGCTATTCTCACAAATTATTTCGCAGTTTCCCTTGAATATACCCAAAGCTAAGAAAGGAGAAACTACGAGGACAAAGTGGTTGCATTTGTGAATAACAACCAGCAATATGTTAGAAAGATAGCGTAAAAAAGATTTTTTTTATCATAGAAATCAGAGACGGAAATAAAGGCTTCGCATTGACAAACGGATAAAAAACTATCTTCATTTTTTCGTAACATGATCAATAAATAAAAAAATAACATGGCTAAAAATTCCAATAGACAAACAATGAAACAGTTAATAATAACAGCAATTTTCTGCTTTTCGATCAATGCAACTTTTTCTCAAGTTATTACTATCCATGAATTATTATCATTGCTTTCATTGAAGATATCAGAAATGAATACTAAACTTCGAAAAGATAATTATAAGGTTGTAACAGCAACCACCGTAGAGGATGAGGTTATTATTTCCTATTCTAAAACTCCAAACGAATCAATAGCAATAGGTGGGACTGTTAAAAAATTAGGATCAAAAAGTTTGAAGTCGATATTATATCAAACAGACGACATGAACTATATGCATAGCTTCATGAAAGAAATTCAAAAATTACCAAAGTTTAAATTGAAACTTGAGGATGACAAAAGCAATAAAAATGTTTATTACTTTAGTTCCGATAGAAATGCGGTGGAGATATCCTTTGCAAAAGATACTACTAGGCTACATTATGTGTTTGTTATGCAGTTATAAAGGTGTTAACTTCTTCCCTCGTACATGTCGACTAACATATCATGCTCGAGTCTACAGCAAGGGGTACATGCTTCAAAATATTAATTTCACATGTTTATGCCCTTACTAGTTTAAGAGATCCGCAGGTCTCTTAAATTATACATTGAAAACATGACAGTCTCCGGTAAAAATAATCAAATGTACCACCCACAAACCTGAAACACAGAGGATATTTATGTTCGTTTCTAAAGGCGAGCAATATTATTTCAACAATCGTTGCTCATGAATTTTTTTCAAGGTGGAATAAACCAACCACAGCATACTGCCAAACAACAAAGTAAAAGCCCACGTTTTGATGCTGTCTTGCGGAAACAAAATTGTTTTACCAATATGCCTGCTGAGTTTGTTAGGGTTGGTGATGATATCCCAACTATTAAACCGGGAAAACCTGCCAAGATAAATGCCAAAGGCACAGGCAATAATGCTAGTCGTCATGATCATCTTTAGCTTCAGCGGAGAAACCTGCCTGCTTAGAAATTCTTCTACCTGCAATAAGGATACAATCCCCAATAGCAATCCATTCCATGCGGCAGAGGTTACCAGCAACAGGTCAAACCATTTGGGTACAGGAGGCCTTTCAAAAAAATGAAAGATATCAGTTATTATATAAGGTGCATTGGGCAGAAAAAGTAGCCATAATACCAATAAGGGCATTACTTTATAGCTCAGCTTATCAAACCTAAAAAGGCTTCTGCTAATGAGGATAGGAATGACGGCAAGCAATAAATTCCATACATAAAACAAGAAGATAACTTCTTTCCAATAGACTATTCTCAGGGCAATTAAAAAAAGCGTAAATCCAACAGAAAGCAACAATTTGTTTTCTACATTTTTCCAGCGATGAATCATAGCAACTGTAAAATTTTAGGAATGAAAATAATGCAACCAATGATGGCACTTGCGATAGCCATCCATAAAACAGCACCTGCAGCTATGTCCTTGATTGTTTTGATGGCAGGATGTATATCCGGTTGTACATGATTGCACAGCTTCTCTATGGCACTGTTCATCATTTCCAACGAAAGCACTGCCGCTATGCAGCCAATGATGACTACCCATTCATGGCCGGATAATTGTACGATCCATCCGAGCAATACTGCCACACATCCTGCAAGCAACTGTACTTTTCCATTGGTCTCATTGCTGAAGAAATTGAACAATCCGGAAAATGCGTACCCAAATCCTTTGATGAACTTTAGCATAGATAATTTTTTATCGAAATTCAGGTTTTTTATTGAACGTTTGTTTCACTTGTTTTTTCTGCTACCCATTTCCACCAAAAAGCAGTGCAGGTTGTATAAACAAACAATTGATAAAGGTCGTCGCTTACGGAATGACCATTTCTTATTACAGCCATAAATACCGGAACCAGAAATACGATAGCCAGCAATGAAACAACATATCCCATGATGGATGTTGGACGGTAAGTCCAGCCGAAACGTTGAAACCAAATAGTAGGCATAATTTTTAGTTTTAAAGATTAAGCAATGGCAGGAAATGGGGAGATTTGTTCGCCCTTCCCGCGGTTATTATTCACTTTTGATAATATAGCTTCGAGTATAGGTAGCATTTTATTTAGTCCTTGTGTCTTGATCATAAAGTTCCACAAAGGTTCAAATTTTTTCCAACCCCCTGCATAGGCAAAATGTTTGATGGCATGTTTTAGTTGATCATGCTGCAAACTTGCTTTTGCAATATTTTTCCATGAGTAGAATGATTGATAGGCCCAGTCGTATCCCGCTTTCAATTCATCTTCATTTAGTCCGATTGTTTTGTAAACAACTTGTCGGGTATCATAAAGATTCCAATTGTTATGTAGTATTCTTCCTTGTTTTTCCATTTCTTTAAACAAGGCAGTTCCGGGATAAGGGGTAAGTACGTGAAAAGTGGAGGTGGTCAATGCATTTTTAACTGCCCAATCTACTGTTCGCTTAAATACATCTTTATCATCATTATCGAGTCCGAATACAAAACTGCCGTTGATCATGATGCCCAAAGCATGTAATCTGCTGATGGCCGCTTCATAATCTTTGCCTATGTTCTGTTGCTTGTTGCTTTGTTGCAGGTTTACATTATTGAGTGTTTCAAAGCCTACAAACACACTGCGCATGCCGGCCTCAGCGGCTTTCTCTATCAGGTTGCCTCTTAGTATGGCATCTATTGTTGAAGCACCCTGAAAAACCCTGTTCATGCCTTTCATTCCTTCGAATAATGCGGAGGAAAACTTTTGATTGCCCAACAGGTGATCATCCAGAAAATATAAATGTTTGCCCGGCAGGCGATCTATCTCAGCCAAAGCTGCATCCACTTTTTGAGTATAGAATGATTTGCCTCCTTCGAAGAAAGCATCTTTGTAACAAAAACTACAGTGATGCGGGCAACCTCTTGACACCACAATAGAATTTGGTACAAGATACAAATGCCGTTTGATCAGATCCCTTCTTATGGGCGGTATGGTTTCAATCGTTCTTTCTAAAGAGGTATATTCTTTTTTAACTGCACCTGATTTATAATCCGAAAGAAACCTCGGCCACGATTCTTCACCCGGACCTAGAAATATGGAATCGGCATGGGGCTTTGCTTCGTTTGGTAGCGAGGTTACATGCAAACCGCCCAAACAAACATAGGCACCTTTTCTTCTGTAATAATCAGCAATCGCATACGATCGAAAAGCATTGGTAATGTAAACCTGGATTACTACGATGTCCGGTTCATCATCAAGGTTTAGCGATTCCACATGTTCATCCTGAAGCGTCACTTCATCGTCCGGGCTGCAATAGGCTGCCAATGTTGCCAGACCTAACGGTGGGAAGAGTGAATACTTTACCGGTCTCCAAAAAGGGCTTTTGGCTTCTGCAAGTGCTGGTAAAATCATTTTAATTTTCATGGCAATTGGTTGTTAATTTACGATGTAGGATTTACTTCATTTCGTAGTGTGGAAGTCTGATACCAATTAACCTTTCTGCTGGCATACATGGCTATAGCAAGCACTATAAACAATCCAATACTGCCTACCAATAATGATGTGTCTTCTAACTGTATCAACACAAAAGTGAAAGTATATAAGCTGCCAAGTACAAGCCCAAAGAGTGATGCCGTTTTCCAGTTCAGGAAGTGGCTTTTTGTATACAGTACAATCAGCAATATTGTTGCCAGGGATGAGATTAAGTAGGCAATGTTGAAATCTATGTATTCGCTAATGGAAAGGAGCAGTGTATAGAAGACAACCAATGCAATGCCTACTAAAATATATTGAACCGGATGAAAAGGTTTTTTCTGCATCAGCTCTACAATGAAGAATAAAGAGAAGGTAAGCCCAATGAATAAGATGGCATACTTTACGGAGCGCATTGTTTTGGCATATTGATCAGCAGGTTCCAGCATGGTAACGCCAAACGCAAAATTGGCTTTTTGAAAATTGAAATCTCTTAAGAAGGTTCCGAATGGGAGATTGGCCTTGTTGAATTGCCAGGTTGCGTTAAAGCCTTTGTCTGTAACTGTTCTTTCTGAAGGCAATACATTTCCATCGAATGAAGGATTGTTCCATGCTGATTGTATAATGAATTTGCTATTTCCTGCCAATGGTACAAAGTTCAGTTGTCTGCTTCCTTTTATGCGAAGAGAACAATCAAAGGAAATGGCTGATTTCAATTGATCTATTGTTAAACTGATAGGTGCAGACAATCCATTATCATCTATTTGTTTGGTGGGTAAACCCGGATTCATTTCAAGCGCCTGGCCGTTGAAATTCATAAGAACAGGGCCATCTACTCCTTTAAAGTCGTTGATACCAATACACAACCTAGCATTGTTCAACAGTAAGTTATCGGGAACAATGTTTTCAGGAATGCTTGCTTTGAATACCCCATTTGCATGCAGTGAACTTTTGTAGAGTAGAACTTTGTAAATAGACCTTGGACGTACTTCTGCTGCCACATCGCCATTCATCTGAAGGTTTTCTGGTAGCAGGATAATGTTGGAAGTGGTGGTCCTTGTTTTATTATCTGCTGATACAAATGTATCCTTGTAGGGAACAACAATGTACGGACCTGTTATCGTTTGGGCATTCGCCCATTTATCACTTACTTCTGCTACTACTTGTTGTTGCCTTTGTTCTCTTTCAGAAACCAGGTTGCTGATAAAGGCAGTTGGGATGAGCATGATTAAAATCAAAACGCCGGTTACGATAGCTTTGATCATTATCTTATTTGATTGTAGATTTTGTGAAGGCGTATAGCTTTCTGAAGAACTGTTTTCCATGATGTAGGTTGATTTATTTGATGAAATATTTTGTTGGTGCAAATAGCCTTCGTGGCTATCTTAGGTAGAGAAATCGTCTAATTCATTTATCTCGTTTGGAGAATCAATATCAATTTTATGAATTAGATTATATGTGGGAGAAAAATATTGTTGAAGCATATTGCGACTCAAGACAAATGAAATACAACTACAGGCAAACAAAATGATAGTGACAAAAAATATTTCATAAAGAGCAGAAGTTTCAAAAATATTTCCGTTGATATAGTTAAGAAGAAACCCATAACCTAAGCAAAACACTAACTGAATCGAAAGTACGAAAGCAATTTTTTTAGATATAGGATAATTAGTTTTGCTTATTTCTTTCAGACTAAAGTATAAAGTAGGCAGCAAGGGCAAGCTTCCTAATGATGAGTATAGTAAGTATAAGACGAAAATCAAAGAAGCGGGAAGGGGTGCAGACAAGCTCATCACAAAAGCCCCTACTGAAAGTGTCAGCCAGGTAAATAGCCAGAGCCTTGCTGAAATTTGTATAGTATTGGATTTATTCATTTTAAAAGCACTTTGAATTTCAAAGTTTAAGGTTAAAAAAATAGTCACCCCATATTCTTTATCATTTGCTCCAATGCTTCGAGGTGAAGTTTAAATGCTTTCTCCCCGGCTTTGGTAACGGCATAGGTTGTATTTGTTTTGCGTCCAATAAATCCTTTGTTCACTTTGATATATTTATTTTCTTCTAAATTTTTTAGGTGACTAGCCAGATTGCCATCTGTTACCTGTATGAGTTCTTTTAGGTCATTAAAGTTGACCTCATCATTCACCATCAAAGCACTCATGATGCCCAGCCGAATTCTGCTGTCAAATGCCTTATTTAAATTTTCTATCGGGTTTTTCATTACTTAAATCTCCAGCTTTATTAAGCATCATTTCTTTCATACCTGTTCCACATTACAATGCCATACACAATGTGCAGTATTCCAAAACCAATTGCCCAAAAGTAGAGCCCCCATCCCGGATACCAACAATTAATTAAACCCAATACGATTTCACAATAACCCAAATACCTAATTTCGCCTAAGGTGTATTTACTTCCATTTATTAAAGCCAGGCCATAAAAAATTAAGCATCCCGGAGCAATCAAACCATAAGTGCCATTTTCAATCAGCTTGAGCAAGTAAATGCCACCGACCAACATTGGAATAGCTACATTAAATAGTAGTCTTCTGGAAGCAACACTCCATACAGTTGTATTGTTTTTTCTGGTCCGGATGTAGGTAAAAATAAAGGCTAAAATAAAGGCAGCAATTAGAGTCAGCAAGGCAATGATAAAGAGGCGGTTGCCCATAAAATCCAATAATGAAATATCAGCAATAGCAATGCCTCTTTGGCCATCATAGCCGTGATAATTGGATATTCTGCTGTTTTGAATAATGTTGTTGGCGAAATAGGCGCCAACCAAAGCACAGGATCCGGCAGCTACACCACTCCAGCCACTCAGACTAATGAAGCGGCTGCTTTTCTC
>JANPHE010000285.1:0-1961 GCA_031424295.1 Segetibacter sp.
ACCAAAACCGGCGTAAATTGATTTTGTAAAATTGAAAGAATGGTAGCGATATATGTATTAGATGGAACGATTACTTCTGAACCTTTAGGAAAATCAAATGCTTTCAAAGAAAGATACAAAGCATCGAGCCCTGAGGCCAAACCTACACAATGGTTGCTGCCACACCATGTTGCAAATTCCAGTTCAAAATGTTTTACACTTTCACCCAAAATATACCAACCGCTTTCAAGTACATCATTGAATCGCTTTCGATATGCATCAAAAAATGGCTGGTTGACTTTGCTGAGGTTTTCGTATTCTATCATAGGTATGGCTCGTAAATATAATCTTCTGCATCAAAATATTCAGATGCCAATACCATGAGGATAGCATCCGGTGTAAAATCATACATCTGGTGCCAGTCTTTTGGTTCCAGAATGAGGCATTTATAAGGGGCGTCTAATACGAATGCTTCCGTTTTTTCTCCGGTATTATTACTAATGGTACAACTACCCTGTATACAGATAGCGGCCTGAATGGTTTTATGATGGCGATGTCCACCTCTTACAGATTCATCTACACCATAAATATAAAAAATGCGCCTGATGTCAAAAGGGATTGATTTTTCAATCACGGTAAGATTGCCCCTTGTGTCGGTGAATGTCTTTAAATTAATTACATGCGCCATTTCTTAAAATATAGCTTTGCTTAAAAAAATTTCTAAATCTTCCTTTGATGTGGTAAAGGTATTTTCTCCTGATTGATTTTTTCAATTTTGGCACTTCTATTTCTTCATGAAAAATATGATCCGGATTTATGTTTAATAAAAGCTGATCGGCTTCTTGCAATGCTTTTACATATGGGGCATATACCAGCATGGTTGTGGGAATTTCCAAATCATAATGTCCAAGGTGGCATCCTTTATGAACCGCATACTTAAACTGGTGATAATGATAAAAAATAAACTCGAATGTTTCACCAGTTGCTTTAACTTTTCCGATTAGTTGCCCATTAATACAGCTTACGTCATACTGTTGAATGTTCCATACCGCAACGCCACCACCTAAATGTATCAGTTCATGCACGCCTTCAAACATCGTTCGCCAGTTGTCCAGGTATTTTTGGTCGCCAAATTTGCCATCCTCGGCCCTATTATAGCACCATTCTATACATGCATTTCTCCACCAGTTCAACACGCGGTTGCCATTCGTGTCATTTTTAAAAGTAATAAACTGAACGCAATATTTACCATACAGTGCTGTTTGGTCGTACTTCGGTGTATACCGGTGATCGGTTATCAAAACTGAATGATTGCCCATTTCTTCTATTAAAACAGAGGGATCCTTGTAAAACAACAAGTCGGCATCTATGTAAGTGCAGGAGGCAAGATTGTATTGTTGAATGCAATAGTAAATGGTAGAAGGCGTACAGGTCCAGCAATATTCTCCTGCAGTTCTTGTTGGCTTAATCCTCAACAGTTCTTCATCTTCAAACTCTTTTAATGAAATAACCGTTACAGATTGTAGGTTAAGCTGTAGAATGGTATGATAACTGAGGTCATCGAAGGCGAAAATATACAAGTGAAAGTTGGGGCAGGTTTTTACAAGCGAAGCATGCATAGCCAATGCCCTTGACAAATACAAAGAGTTAAAAAGCGTACAAAAGTTAATCATGCTATATGTTTGTTGCCCTCACATTTTTCTTCATTCCAAAAGCAGAACGAATAAAGTTCCGGATATTATTCTTTATTCTCCTTCTGTGGTATTTGAAATAAATTTCCTTTTTTACATTTCCGTAATAATCCCCCATTCCCGAGTACGATAGCTTCATTGCTTTAATGACTTCGGCTTTTTCTTCAATTTTTATCGTCTGCAAAAGTGGTCTGGATATGCACAATGGGGGCGTAATATTCAGATTGGCATGCGTTGCCTCTGCTGATTCTATATGATTGCTCATAGATGGATTCGGGTACAGTACCATCC
>JANPHE010000286.1:0-6877 GCA_031424295.1 Segetibacter sp.
CCTTTTTGTGCTAGATAACTACCCTTCACATCTCCTGTTTTATAGGTTGTAAAACCTATCCTGTACAAACCAATGGTTAGTGATTTTAGTGGATCACCGGCATCGCTTGTTATACGCATCAATGAGTTGTACTTGCTTCCACCCGGATTGGCAGGCATTTCACCACTATCATCATTCTTTTCAATAGTTGCCCATGTTGCAGATTTTCCTTTTTTGCTAATATCAGCAGAACTAACCAAACCCACTGCCCTATCAAAAGAAATCCAAGTGTCGAAATAGCTTGACTTATCGGTAGAATTGTTCTGATACGCAGGGCTTTGAAAATCTGTCTCAGAAGGTTTCTCACTATCCGGAACAGGGGAAATCATACGAATACCTAATTCAGGAGCCGCAAGGGGTATCCAAGCGTAAACATAGTAATACTTCTTGCCGCCTTTCTCTTCATCAGGCTTGCTGTCGCCTCCTACGTATCCGAAATAACTAACCATAGAAGTATAAGGCACTCTTATTTCTTTGCCCATAACACTTTTCTTACCCAAATCTGCTCCGAACTTACTTAATTTTTGTGCGTTCGATTGAATGTTTAATGCTGCTACAGAAAGCAGTAATGAGAGGATTTTTTTCATTTTGCTGCAAATTTTAATTATTAATAAATAAACTAAATGTATTGATATTAAATTCCTATGAGGCCCGGAAAAGAAACCAATTAATACAAGATGAAAAGAAATAGATAAGTGTAGGCAAACGCCATACGCTAAGGTAACTTAAAAATAAAAAAACGGGGTACTGAAGATTAAGTCCCTAATTCCACAATTCGCTGAGGATACTTTGACGCATACTGATAAACCAATCCTCTTATGTATTCACTTTCGGGGTATTGGGTTACATGTCTTTTCACTTCTTCTATCTGGTTGTAAGTAATGTTTGACGGTGCATATCCCATACCATAAAATTTTCCTTTCTCCATTAATATTACCCCTCGCTGGTCTTCTTTTTTCGGTAACATCACTTCCTCAACCAAGGCAAAGCTTGGCAATGAAGATCTAAGGTGCTGTACAGCCCGATTAACTCTCTCATTGTATTCTTTTGCAGGTACCTGTTCTGCCAATGTAGGCCCGGGGCTGACATCAAGGAAACACAATCGGGCACACAAATCATAGGCTGCTATCAATTGCTTCATCATGTTGATGCCATCAATCAGCAAATTGAAAGTGTACAATGGTTCTAGTTGCCTTTTCTTTTTTTCAATAATCATACGTTGGTAACCGCGTCCGTCTTCATACAGATACAAACCATACGTTTGCTGAAAACTTTTCAGGCTACGGTTATACATTGGCCATAGTCGTTTAATCTCTATACTTTCCAAAATAAAGGCCATCAATTCTGATCCACAAGTCTGAAAAGAAATATTATAGATCTCCCGAAGAAAGTCCTGCTTTTGCTTGCCTGTTTTATTGTTTGAAAAATGACTGGTCACCCGCTTCTTCAGGTCTTTTGCTTTACCAACATAAACAATCTTTCCTTTTTGGTTATGGAAATAATACACCCCTGGAACCGAAGGTAACTGAGTAACTTTTTCTATTGGCAGATGAGGTGGCAGAAACTGGTCTTTTGATTTTCCCTTGAGCATTGTTTTTATTTCTTCGCTCTTGTCGCTCTTAATAATTTGTTCAAACAATTTTACGGTGGCCATGGTATCACCGCCTGCGCGGTGACGCTGTTCTATCTCAATGCCAAGGCTTCGGCAAATATTACCCAAACTATAGCTTTGATGACCTTCAAATACTTTTTTTGACAATCTAACCGTGCACAATTTTTTACAATCAAGCTGGTAACCGAGGTGGTTGAGTTGGTGTCTAACAAACGAATAATCGAAATTGACATTGTGCGCCACAAAAACCTTGTCATGAAGCATCGCATAAATTTTAGGCGCAACTTCTTCAAATAGTGGTGCCTGGCTAATCATGGCATTGGTAATGCCCGTTAAAGATTGAATATACCTGGGAATAGGCATTTCAGGATTGATCAATGTTTCAAAAAAATCTATCACCTTCACTCCATCGTGAATGGCAATAGCAATTTCAGTAATGGCATTTCCACTGGCATAGCCTCCTGTTGTTTCAATATCTACAATTGCAAACATAAAGTGCTTAAAGGTAAGTATTTGAATGGTTAGATAAAACTATTTGGATATTGGATGATACTACTCAATGCTATTTGAGAGTTACGCAGTTAAAAATAGCTTCTAGACAATAATACTTTCAATTCAGCCAACCTATTCCTATCACAACTCAACTTGAAATCAAGCGATTATAGTACTTAAACAAAAAGAATAATCAGAATATACACAATGGAAAATTGGTACTTTTGGAAGTTATTTTTTTGATCACAATATTCCAATCGGCAATTACCTTAGCAATAATTACGTATAAATTAATCTTTTATTATCACTAATTAGTAAATTGAAAATTATTCGTTCATAACTGTTAACTAAAACAACTATATGAAAATTATTCAGCTACTGTTTTTCTTTTTTTCGTTTTATCCTCTTTTATCTAAAGCTCAAAAACATGAGATTGCTGTTGAGGTATTTATAGAAAAATTACATTATTCAGCACTCGGCGGTAGTTTAAACGAAGCAGTTTATAAGTTTTATCTTGATTCTATAAACCCGTCAAATCTTATTACCGATCAATGCTATTCTATTTCATCAAATGAAAAGGAGTTCACAGCTGACAGCTCCAATAATCCAAATATTGCTTCTAATAATAAGTTCAAAATATTCAACGTTTCATCTCAAGCTGATACGCTTCATTTAGTAATGGAAAATTATGAAAATGACAAAGGTGAATTGTGCAACTATGACAAAGGAGATGATGATCATTTTACCACAAACCTTGAAGTCTATTTACCCGAACTAATGCCCGGAATAATTAATGGACCATTTACCATAGAAAATGAGAAATTTTCTGCAATTGTCAGAATCCGCATTGGCCTACCTCAGCCTGAAGATATGGTTGAAGAAAGTGGCGAGAAAGTATATGAGATTTCAAAACCAATAACCATAAGGACCTCTTTGGATATAAAAAACAAAAGTGGCGTAACCTATTATTGGCAGTATAAAAATAGTCAATCAAACAATTGGGCCGACCTATCACAACCAACCGCAATTGGATCAATCACTTTCACAGCCAAAAATCTTTTCAATAATTCTATGTCTAAAAGCGATAGTATTTCCTTTAGAGTAAAAGCTGCGAATGGAGAAATCAATAGCATATTCAGTGAAGAATTATCTCTTCTATTTTTACCAAATACACCTACTTTAAACTACAATGAAATAACAACTACCTCGGTGTGTCCAAAAAGCGGTTCAGGAAGTATAACAATTAAAAATTTCAATACCATAACTGATTCAATTTATTATTATCTGGTAAAGGGAAGATTATTAGAGCCGGAATATTACCCGGACAAAATATTGGATTCGCTCAAAATAGCTAAAGGTAAACTACCAAAAAGTGAATCAATTTCTATTAATAACCTTGAAGAAGGAGATTATATATTGGTTCTACACAATGTCAATATTCCGGTTGGTAAAGTTTTTATTAATTATCCATTTAGCATCCGTCAATTTCAGGAGTTAGTGGTGAAGCAAACAAACATAACCAATACAAAATGTGACACGACTAATGATGGTGTTATAGATATAAGAACAGAAGGCGGAAATCCAGCAAAATTAAGTTGCTTCATTGATCCACCGGCTGGCAAACGAGTACTAGATGACATTGCCCGAAAAGTAATATTTTCTGCATTACCCATCGGTATTTACCGGGTTATCATTCAAGATGAATGTTTACAGGCTGTCACAATAAAAAACATTGAAATAAAGAAAGACCCCTCTATTCTTACAGGATTATTACAAATAGACAATGAGCCAATAAATGAGGGGAATGAAGGAGTAATCAAAGTTGATATAAGGGGCGGATCAGGTTTGTATGCATATACGCTATTTCAAAAAGATGCTATATTGAAAAAAGCTGTTACAAATAGTTCGACCATAACGATAGATGAATTGCAAAAGGGGGATTACAGGCTAAAAATCAAAGACAGCTTAAGACATTGTGGAGTCGTTTGGGACACCTCATTTTTATTGAAGGGAAAGATTGTAGTGATTCCAAAAGAGTCTTCCTTTTTCACAGGTAGTTCAAAAGCTACAAATAAAGAAAAAAAAATATTTACTATAGATACATCTTCAGCACCCAAGAGGCCCCGGGCAAATGCATCTTTTACCACAACAGATGACCAACACTATTTTTACAATACAACAAAAAGAACATCCCAAACCAAACTTGGCTACAAAGAAGATGAAATAGAAAATCAGGGGTTTACAATAGTGGTGCAAAAAAGCAAATATTTAATGACTATTTTGGATAGTAAAAACGATACCTTGGTAATTTATCCAGTTGTATTTGGAAACAATGACCAAGGCGACAAAATGCAGGAAGGCGATAGAAAAACGCCAGAAGGCGTTTATAAAATAATAGAGAAGAGAGACCATGCAGATTGGTATAAAATCATGTTACTAGATTACCCAAATGAAAAAGACAGGAATGAGTTTCGTGATAATAAACAAAAAGGGCTCATCCAAAAAGATGCAAAAATAGGGGGTGAGATAGCCATTCATGGAACTAGAGATAATGAAGATATTGAGATTGATAGAATGAAAAACTGGACCAATGGGTGCATCGCCACAAAGAATATTTACATGGAACAATTGTATAAGTATATTGCAGTCGGTACAAAGGTGATTATATTGAAGTAAAATTTGCGACTTTTAATTTATGAGACAAATCAAGCTAAGCTGTTTATTTTGGTTAATGACAAGTTTAATAAGTGTAATTAGCTTTGGGCAAAATGAAGATTTTGCCAATATAACAATTAAAGCGTCCGCTCTTCCGGTAACCATCAAGGTGAATGGGACCATCATTGATAAGTTAGATTCACGAAACATGCTTATCATCAATATTCAAGAAGGGGAAACCAAACTTATTATTCTAGAAGACTCGGAAGGGAAAAAATATGCAAAAGAAATAAAAGCATCCAAGGCAGATAAAGGTAAAAACTTTTTTGTACAATTTCCTTCAAATAAGATCATAGATACAGGTGCATTAATTAATCCTACACAAAAAGGAATTCCTACTAAACCCATTGCTGAATCCAATAAAATTAGTCAGGTTAGGGATTCGCTAAAAAGAACTATAGCTAATAATAGCGAGAGCAAAACGTCAGCACTCAATAATTCAGGATCAAAAGAATCTGCATTAAAGATCAAGTTAGCTACTATTGCATTAAATGAAAAACTAACGCGTATTGGTGAAGGAAAAATAAATCTGGATGATACTGCTATATTACTTGCCTACAGCAACGCCAAAACAGAACGAGACAATGCTGCTGCAAAAGCGATAACTGACACAGCAGCATTAATGAAATCCATTAGAATTTATGAAGAAATGAAAAATGGCAAAAGGCCATTAAGCAAAAATCTTGTTGTTGCCTTAAATGCTAATCGTGCTACTGATCTTTCCTTCTTTGTAAACAAAAATAATATCGGAGAATTAAATATAGATGACAAACCCTTGCTGCTCCAGGCGCTTGAAAATAATAGAAATGAAGCCATCATTAAATTTATTGCTGAAGTTGCAATTGGTAATGAAAAAATAATTAATCCGACCAATTACACTTTTTCACAACCTTATGAAAATTATTATCTAACACCGTTGGCAAAAGCATGTATAAATGGCGACACCAATATCATCAACATTCTGATTGATGCAGATGCACGCTTCTATCCCATAGGATTAGAGGAACAACATGCAATAGACCAGGCTAAATTTTTATGGGAACAATTTGGATGGAACAAAGATGTCCGTTTATTAATTTCAAGAAGGATTCCAGATTTTCCAAACCCTGACAAAGACAAAACGGATGCTGTTAATGGCATTGAAACAAATATGATTTTTGTTGAAGGGGGTAGTTTTAAAATGGGCTGCAAAGGCGACAGGGCAGACTGCGGCAATATTTGGCCATTAATTGATATGAAAGTCCGTTCCTTTTACATTTTAAGGTATGAAATAACACAAAGTTTATGGGAAACAATCATGGAAAGCAATCCAAGCATCAATGCTACTTGCGAAAATTGTCCCGTAGAAAATATCAGTTGGGAAGATGTACAATTCTTTATTCAGAAAGTAAACAACCTGTCTGAAAAGAAATTTCGATTGCCAACAGAACAGGAATGGGAGTTTGCTGCTAAAGGTGGACTACAATCTAACAACTATAAATTTTCTGGCAGTAACAATATTGATAGCATTGGATGGTACAAGCTTAATAGCAGCATTACACAACCTGTTGGGAAAAAGCTTCCTAATGAATTAGGGTTGTATGATATGACAGGAAACGTATTTGAGTGGTGCAGCAATTTTTCATCAGACAATTTAGAGATTTATTTAAGTGCTCCACAAGGAACATCAAATGGTCAAGAAAAAATTATTCGCGGAGGTTCCTACGCCAAAGGGGATTATTCATGTGGAGTTATCAGAAGAAACAATTTCAACTTACGATCAAAATCGCCTGAAATTGGATTTAGATTAGTATACGATGCCCCTTAACATTCACTCAAGCTTAGTGGTAGCTGAATAGCCAATCTTCCATCTGCAGTTTCCTTGTACTTGCTGTGCATATCAAGCGCTGTATTCTACATATTAGCCATTACCTTATCAATTGAAACTTCGGCAAAATCGGGGCTGCTTTTCATGACCAATTGAGATGCTTCAATGGCTTTTATTGTGCCTATCGTATTTCGTTCGATGCACGGAAATTG
>JANPHE010000287.1:0-1960 GCA_031424295.1 Segetibacter sp.
GCTGCACTTATTAAACTGCTACCTGATGGCAAACATTTGCGCTCCGATTTTTCCTTACTCAAAATAGAAATCAAATCAGGCTTTGCATTAAGCAACTCTACTTCCATAATCACATTTTCATTTGGCTTAATTGTAGTTCTATACCCATCAGTTCCGTAAGCCAAGGCGGATGGAATATAAAAAATATACTTTGAGCCTATTGGCATAAGTAATAAGCCTTCTGCTAAACCATTTATCATAAATTGCATAGTATTTTCATTTGGCACACCTCTTATATGGGTATCATCTATAAGCGTACCGTTCTCCAATGTTATTCTATTATGGTAGGTGACTTCATCAGTAGCAATAGGTCTGTTACCACTGCCTTCTCTTAATATTTTATATTTTAGATTTGAGGCAGTTGTTACTATTTTCTCTTGAGCAAAGCACAATTTTTGAAAGCTAAGTAAACTTAGAATTAAGATAATTATTTTCATTTTCATTTATTTTTATTTTAGATTTCGCCACAATGACCGCTAACGGGCAGGGCTTTGTGCAGTTGGGGAATTTACCAACTGTCCGCCCGGAACTGAAGCTAAATTAATAACTAAAAGCCGAAGTTAACTAACAAAAGCCCGGCAGAATTACGTCCGCCGAAACCAAAGCCTGAATATGCAGTGCCGATGATTGCTTCAACGTCGAGCCCCAATTGCACAAAACCTGATGTTACCGGCTGGCATAGCAGAAAGTTATTGCTTGCTTGCAGTTTAATTTGCCTTATCACCAAAATATTTTTTTAAGTCCCGTTTTAAAAATAAGTGTGTAAATAAAACAGGCGGATTAAGTACTGGATATTTCTTTACGATATTTAAATATATTTTATTGTCGGCTACGATAAATGTGATGGTCTTTTTCCAAATCTTGTTGAAGGAAAGACTTTCTTCAACATCTGCAATTATAACTTCTTTATTGCCTCTAACCGAGTCGTAACCCTTTTGCTCCAGGAACAGTAATAAAAGTTCTTTATTTCTGTGTCCTACGAAGTGAGTAGTGAAACTTATCAATCTATTTTCTGTGATTTTTCTGAATAAGCCATAAAGTCCAAATAAAATTGCAATCGGAAAAACAACATAGGCGATGGCTTTTTCATTTGAGTTTTTAATTTCGCCTTGAAAGTATATTAAGGAAAGGCATCCCACGAAAGAGATAAGTAAAGTGGAAAAAACAATTTTATCTGTAATTGCATCAATTTTGTCAAGCCAATCTCGTTTGATAATTAGCCAGCCTGTCGTGGTACTTTTTACTGTATCAATGTAAGAAAGGTTTGCCATAGTGAGGTGTCAAATGCTTGCCGGTAACGTTTTTGGGCTTGGCGAAGGTGGGGTTTAGAAAGTACGAAAGTTCAAATTTAGTACAAAAGCTAATAGAAAGTACAAATGTTCACCCAAGTACTAAAGCCCCACTTTTGCCAAACCCATGTTAGCCGTTCGTTGTTTTCGTTTCACTAATTTTACGGGTTCATTTTGTCGTAAGTAGCTTTTATTGTTGTAGGGTCTGCTTTTGCCATCACCTCGCTAAACCCAAATGTAAGTTCATTCTTTCCGTCTTTCAATTGCTCAAACACTGCATTTACGAAATCACTTACCGAAGGTTGTCCATCGTGTAAGCCTTTGCCACCAAGGTCTGTATTTAATGCTGGTGGTATCATTTCAATTACTTCAATACTTCTTTCTTTCAACAAGTGTCGCAAGGAAAGGGTAAAGGAATGAAAAAATGCTTTTGTCGCACAATATACAGGAACTTTTGAAAGTTGAACAAAAGCTAATCCTGATGTTACATTAATAATCGTGTCTAAAGACTTTAAACCAATAAAGAGAGTTATTAAATGTAATGGTGCTAATACATTAGTTGTAATTTCTGTGCTTGCTTTTTCATAAAAATTATCATCAGAAATTGTCATCCAGTTTTGAATGCCTGCATT
>JANPHE010000288.1:0-6034 GCA_031424295.1 Segetibacter sp.
GCAAACTACTATCTCAATCATAGATGAGGAGGCTTCTACTCTTTGCAAAGTTACAGTTGGTGTATATTTGTTTCTATTACTTGCAATGTCTTTTTCTGAAAACAAACGGTGGTCTTTTATATCAAATTCCTTATGGTCAAACACACCTAATTCAAGACTCATAAAAAGTTTTGCAACCTCATCGGCAGTAGCTTTATTGGGGTCGTTATTCTCAAACTGATAGTTGTCGTATTCGTTGGCGTAAACTACTTTATAATTTTCTGTTGTATCAACTATGCGGGTAATTAGCATTGCATTTACAAAATCAGTATTCTCCAAACAGAGGGGAGTATAAATGTAAAAAGGCTCTTCGGTTTCTTCCGTTGTTCTAGAATGCAAATTTGTTGCTTTCTTTTTCGATTGTAGTAGAATGGCTTTGTCCCAAACTGGATAGCCTGCTTTGTCCGCTACTTTGGCTGCAAAATCATATTGTAAGTTTTTCCTTCTAAGTTTTCGTATCACTTCATTTACTATTGGTTTCGGGGTAGTTTTAGCAGAAAAAAACTTTGCTGTTTTTTCTTGTTTAGAGAGTCCGTAATAGTCAGTTTTACTACAGCCATAATAAAGGACTGAGAAGAAAAGAAATAGTAAGAGAGGGTTTCGTTTTGAGCCAGTTCGTTTTTTCATTTTAATTTGATTTTAGGTTAAGAAATGATAGCGTGAAATCAAGGGTTGCTACCTATAGTCGCTTCATTGACTCTTCTAAATAATTACTGATAAATCGTAAAATTAATTGATTATTTCCATTCCCAGTTTTGATATTTATCATAATGTAGAGAAATTACCATTCCAGCTCAAGCTGAATGAATAATGCGGGTATTATTTATTTGAAAGGAAGCAAATAATAATGCAGCAGAAATGTCTTCCAATTGCAAAACAGGATGCTGTTCAATTATTTCATTTGAACTCATTCCGCTAGCCAGCATTTCTAGAATGTCTCCAACAGGAAAACGCAAACCCCTTATGGTAGGTTTTCCGCCCATCATCCCCGGTTTTACGGTAATGCGTTCAAGTAACTTCTGTACATCCCGATCATTCATAATTAAGATTAAAACAAAAAAATCCGCATACGATAACGTAGCGGATTTAAATAAAATGAAAGAAAACTATTTATTCCTCAACGCATTCATGTACTTAACTGTACGAACCAATTGGCTTACATAGCTCATTTCGTTGTCGTACCAGGATACCGCTTTTACCAATTGCTGACCACCTACTCCAATAACTTTGGTTTGAGTAGCATCAAATAAAGAACCGAAATGCATTCCGATAACATCTGTGCTAACAATTTCATCTTCGTTGTATCCGAAACTTTCGTTTGCTGCAGCTTTCATAGCGGCATTTATTTCTTCAATAGTAGTTGGCTTACCAAGGATAACATTCAGTTCAGTCAACGAACCGGTAATGGTAGGAACACGTTGTGCACCGCCATCCAGTTTGCCTTTTAATTCTGGCAATACCAAACCGATTGCTTTTGCAGCACCTGTACTGTCGGGTACAATGTTAGCAGCAGCCGCTCTTGCCCGACGAAGATCGCCTTTTGGATGCGGTGCATCTAATGTATTCTGGTCATTTGTATAAGCGTGAATAGTGGTCATTAAACCAGTAACGATACCATAAGAATCGTTCAATACTTTTGCCATTGGTGCAAGACAGTTGGTAGTACAAGATGCACAAGAGATGATTTCTTCTGTACCATCAAGAATTTCGTGGTTAACATTGAAAACAACTGTTTTCAAATCACCGGTAGCAGGAGCAGAAATAACAACACGCTTTGCACCTGCTGTAAGGTGAGCGGCTGCCTTATCTTTATCTGTAAAGAAACCTGTACTCTCAATTACTACATCCACATCATGATCACCCCAAGGAATCTGTGCAGGATCTTTCTGGGCATATATTTTTACCGTATCCCCATTAACTACTATAGAATTTTCAGTGCTCTTAACCTCACCATCAAAACGCCCCTGTGCACTGTCATACTTTAGCAAATGCGCAAGAACTGCAGGGCTTGTAAGATCATTGATAGCTACAACTTCAATCCCTTCCATGTTGTAAATCTGACGAAAAACAAGACGACCAATACGTCCGAAGCCATTAATAGCCACTTTAACAGTACTCATATTTTTAATTTATTTCGTTTAAAAAACGATACAAAACTACATGGAAAATAGCGGATTCTGTGTATTTTTTTTCTTCCAATGGTATCAAACAAATTAATGACCCAGAACCTGACAATATGGCTACTCTTTGTCAGTTTTAAGAATCTCAAATCTCCGCGAAATGGCTTCGCCGAAATTATCAACCACGGTTAGCGTATGAAAGCCCGGAGATGGGTTTAAAGCCATTTGGTGGTACCTGATGGTGGTTCCAATGTATTGATCGTCAAGGTGCCAGAAGAGTTTTGCATCCACATCTCTGTGAGCCGCAGTAAAAACCGTTCTTCCCTTTTCTCCCGAAACTTCCTTTGGCACATAAATACGGGCATTTACCTCAGGATACACGATTTCCAATTGTTTGCTTCCATCGGTTTCGCAACCCGGTTTGTAGGGTGGCAGCATAATATATTCCGGATGGCGGGTTTTGAAATAATACTCCATTCCGGGAGGTAGAACAAACCAGCTTTTGTGAACCATAGCAGACGGTGCTTCGCAGCTCTCGGTAACTCTATACGTCCCCGAAGCATCCATGTGTATGATGCGATGGTAAGGGCAAAGTGGTGCATTGCTTGCTTTAGAACTAACCAAAACGGTATCAACATCAAAACAATTGCTCGCAGCCCTGTATCCGCTTTGGTGACAGACTGGAAGGAAGTTGAAGGCGAAAGCGGGCGGCTGAAACCAAGGAGACGAAGGCAACAATCGAAAAATGTCAAACATAACAGGAGCAGCAGTATTTATTCCTGTCAGTTCAGGTCTACCCTCTCCATCGGCATTTCCTACCCAAACTACTACACAATATTTTGGAGTCAATCCTATTGCCCATCCATCGCGGTATCCAAAACTAGTACCTGTTTTCCAGGCTATGCGCTGTGCCGAATTGAACAAGTTCCATAGCCCTTCTTCACCTGGTCGCATTACTTCCTGCATTGCGTTAAAAGCGTGCCAGATGCTGGGGAAGTCAAATGGGATGGTAGTTGATCGTTGATCTTTTGTCGTTGCTCGTTGCTCGTTACTCTTTTGTCGTTGCTCGTTACTCGTTTGGGGTTCGAGGTTTAAGGTTTGAGGTTTGGTGTTTGAAATTTGCTGTTTCTCATTTTGGCTTTTGTAAACTGGCATGTGCCAATCATCCTTATTCATTGCTCCCTTATTCTGCCGCTGGTGATTATAGGTTCTTGCAAGGCTGCTATATACACCTGCCAGTTCCCAGGGAGAAACTTCGCATCCACCAAGTATAAGGCTTAACCCATAATAATCAGCCGGTTGTTTTAGCGTAGAAAATCCACACTGTTTCAAGACATCATAAAACCGCAGGTATTTGTATTGTTGCAACATACGAACTGCCGGAATGTTGAGACTTCGGCTCAATGCACGATTAGCAGGTACAGCACCATCATACTCCAGGTTAAAGTTTTGCGGTGTATAACCCCCGATTTGCGTGGGTAAGTCCGGGACCAATTGCCTGGGAAGAATTAATCCATCGGTCTGCATAGCAGCAAAAAGCAAGGGCTTTAAGGTGCTGCCCGGACTGCGGGATGAAGCAAGAATATCTACATGGCTTTCAATTTCCGGATCTGATGGCTTGAAAACATTTCCAACATATGCCAATACATTTCCAGTTTCTACCTCCATTACCATAGCCGCTGCATTGTTGATGCCATTTCCTTTGAAACTGCTATGGTAGCGATGGATGAGCTGCATTACGTTTTGCTGTAACTCATATTGAAGGGTAGAAGTTATTTTGGTCGATTCGAATTGCCTGGGGAATAACCCTTTTGCGTAGTCTTTTTTAAACCTATCCAAAAGGTGTGGTGCCAGTTGTGGCAATGGTAAAGGATTGCCCGGTAGTGGTTCCAACCTGGCTAAGTATCCGGTAGTTGCATCAATGATTTTTTCTGTCACCAACTTATCGATGAGCAGATTGCGTTTACGCAGTAGAATTTCCCTGTTTCTTCCCGGATGAACAAGCGTAGGCGCGTTGGGTAAAACTGCTAATGCTGCCATTTCTCCCCAACTTAATTTATCAGCACTTCTGCCAAAATACCTCCACGATGCTGCATCCAACCCGACTACATTGCTGCCAAATGGCGCATTACTAGCGTATAATGCCAATATTGACCTTTTACTATTACTGCATTCAAGTCGAACAGCCAAAATACATTCGATGATTTTTTGCCAAATGGTCCGTTTTTCTCCCCGGCTCAGCCTGATGACTTGCATGGTTAAGGTACTACCGCCACTAACTACTTTTTTGCCGCCGATGTTTTGTTTTACAGCCCTTGCCATCGCCAACAAATCAACTCCGGGATGATAATAAAAACGCTTATCCTCGAAAGTAGTGATGCACTGCGCAAATTTCATCGGCACAATATCATTATTTGGAAACCGCCACTGACCATCCCCGGCTATACCGGCAGATAACAATGTCCCACTTTCACTTTCTATTACAAATGAAGTTGGCTTAATGAATAATCTGGAAGGCAAAGCAAAAATGAACCATAATAACAGGGCAACTCCTATGGCTATAGAAATTTTAGATTTTAATTTTAATGATCCGATGCGCTTCAAAATTTAACTTCTCTTAATTATTGTACCACAGTTACCCACTTACCGGTGATGCCGCCACTAATATTATTATCATACATCGCTTCACAATAAGTTCCGGGCCAATAATAACGACCGGGATAAGCCGCATTCAATTGAACAAAATAGGTCACCGTTTGCCCTTGCCGGATGTTAAAGAAATGATAGACCCGATCGTCCCTGATATCCATATAATCATAAGCAGATGACTTAAATCCACCTTCGCTATTGTATAATCGGGTATTCAATATCTCCCACCCGCTTGGAAATATTTGAGACAAAGCCATTTGTTTGTATTCTCCACTTCGGCCAGTATTTTTAATAACTACTTTGGCAACAAAATCTGTCCCTTGCTTAATAGCTGAAGGGTCTAATAGGGTTCCTGTAGAAGTAAGATAATTGACAGTCATCGACAATACTTCCGGATGATTAACCACTGTTAAACTATCTCCTGCTATGGGTTGCCCTTGATTGATGGTTCTGATGTACAATACATTACTTCCTTTATTACTGATACTAATATTTGCCTTTCCATTGGTAAAAGTAACCGGCATTTGCACCAGGTTAGTTGTTGTATTTACCGTTACACTTTTTGTCCCCGATGAAGCTGTGATACTTATTTTACTTCCATTTTTATTTGCTCCGCAATACCTGCTGATAGCTATTAATGCATAAGCAGTAGTTTGCGTACTATACCAACCTTCGCTGGCTAATTGATTCGCCACATCTTTCAAAACCATTGCAGCTTCTGACCTCCTGTTCATTATGGTTAGGGTTTCTAATACCATTGACTGATCTCTTAATTGACTGCCAAAAGACATTCCTGGAAAAGGACGTTGAATAAACTGAGTAGATAATCCGCTGATCATTTGCAAAGCCACTGTATTTTGTCCAATAAGGTAATAAGCTGCTGCTAATCGCCATTTTGCTTCAGGTGTAATAAAACGATACTCTTTTAATCGATTCATGGCGCCTAATTCAGGTGCCTTTGCCAATGCTAACAAATACAACCTGTATGCCTGATCCAGATCTTCGCCATAATAGGGTGCCCGGGTTGTTAACCATGCATTGGCCCTATTGCGCTGATAGCCTTTCCACTGTTGCAACATGGCTGATGGAACGTTGTATCCCTTCTCCGCAGCTTGCAACAGGAAATGACCTGCATAGTTTGTTCCCCATTCGTCGCTAAATGCCTGATCGGGCCAATAACTAAAGCCCCCGTCATTTGCCTGGAAATTCTTTAGCTTTTCTATGCC
>JANPHE010000289.1:0-2371 GCA_031424295.1 Segetibacter sp.
ACAGAAGTGGATCATTACAACGCTGAATTGCGAAGAGAGTACGATGAAGTAGAAAGATTACCCGAACGTGAAAAAGAAGAAGTGAGGGTATTTTTTGAAGAATTGGGCCTAAGTGAAGGCATACAAAAGCAGGCTGTAGATGAGCTGACAAAAGACAAAGACCGATGGGTCGATTTTATGATGAAACACGAATTAGGCCTGGATAAACCTGATGAAAAAAGAGCCCGTAAAAGTGCCTTTAATATAGGCTTTTCCTACGTAATAGGAGGATTGGTTCCACTTATCCCCTATTTTTATGCTGATACAACTTACGAAGCACTTAAGATTTCAGCCATCATAACCTTAATCTGCTTGTTTATTTTTGGCTATTTCAAAAGCAAAATGACAGGCATTTCCCCAATAGCAGGAGCCTTTAAAGTGATGTTGATTGGGGCGATAGCAGCTGCTGCAGCCTTCGGCATTGCTCAACTGATTGAGGGAATGTAATACAATTTTATTGTTTTACTATTTTACTATTAATAACCAATCCTTTGTCTGATAATATCCTTAGGAAATAACTTCCTGAAGGCAGCCTTTCAACATTGTAAATGATGTTTTGTTGCCCTTGAATCAATTGAACTTTCTTGGTGGATACAATTTTACCAGCAGGATCTGTGATACCTATTGCAGCCGTTTGAGACCGATCTGAAATCAATGAAACATTGACAAAATTTTTAGCAGGATTAGGATAAATGGAAGCTATAACAAGTAAACCTGCATTTTCCCCCTTTATTAAAATGACATTAGACAATGTAAATCTTCCATCTTTATCCAACTGTTTCAACCTATAATAATTATTCCCCTGCGAATTTTCATCAATAAACTGATAGACAATCCTTGAATTACTATTTCCTTGAACAGCTTTCGTTGGTTGAAAACTTATCGTACTAAAATGCATTCCATCCAGCGACTTTTGGATTTCAAAACCCTTATTGTTTATTTCGTTATTGGTTAGCCATGAAAGTGAATTAACCAAACCAACTTTTTTGCCTTTAAAATCAATCAGGGAGACTGATAAAATGGCTCCGCCGCTTGCAAAAACGGTAAAATTTCCTTCTGTTCCAGATCCATAATAATCATACACTCTGAAATAATAGGTCTGTCCTGCACTTGCGCCTACTATCGTTATTGTTTCAGTTTCACCTTCAAAACCATTATCTGAACAAGACACTTTAGCCAATACACTACAATTGCCTGAATACATAACGACGACAGCATCTACGCTTGTATCAGGGAGAACGGTTACCGTTACATCACCTGCCTGTGTTGTTGTGAATGAGTACCACACATCATCGTTAGCATCCCCTGCATAACCCCCACAAGTATCTGCCGCAAAACTTTCTGAAGCGCCTAAGGTAGTCCCTTGTACTGCAACACCGTTTGACAAGGCAACTGCACCCCCGCAATTATCATTAGCCGGTGGCGGAGGCTGGTTAAGCGTAGTAAAAGTGTTAATTGTACATCCAACTGCTGACCCCAGCAAATTAACAGGCTTTACCGTCCAATAATACGTTGTACCATATGACAGCCCGGTAATAAGTACAGACGTGTCCTGGGTTGTTCCAAATGAGTCAGGCGGATTGCTAGTTCCGAGGAACAAAATATAATTGCTTATTCCGGCAACTGTATTCCAACTAAAAGGCAAATTCTTTATGGCCGCTCCGATAGCATTGTTTGCTGGCAATAATAAATTGGTACATGAAGGAATTGCAACTGGTAAAACCTCAATTTTAATATCATCTACAGTAATGGCGAAATTATCAGCGTCAGAATAACAATTGAACCCAACATGAAATGTTCCAGTGGTGGCAGGAGAAAATATAGCTACACCCTGCTGAAAGGAAGTATTGATTAAGGAATCTCCTCCATTATTGTTCCATATAACAGTAGTTTGGGCAGCAATTGTATTGCCGTTTCCAAATGTCACTTTCATTTTTTCCGGATAAAAATTATCCTCTACTTTATATAAAAATGTAACTGCATAATTTACTCCCGCGGAAAGAGTCAATGGTGGCGTAATGGACCAGGAATTGGCATTCAAAGCCGGATCGTATTCGTAAACCATTGATCCAGAGCCGGAATAGGATGAATATGGTCCAAAAGTTAAGGATGAACTGGTATTAAGAGACCATCCCGAACCTGCACCATTAGCGTTGATATTAGTCCAACCAGAAATAGGAAAAATACCCGAATCGAAATGTTCGGTCAATAACGTTTGAGCACTGACATGATTTATAAAAAAAACAATTATATAAAGACTACAAAACTTCATTGTCAGTAGAAAAAATCATTAGCGTAATATATTATTTTTTTAAAAATAAAAAATAAAATT
>JANPHE010000290.1:0-4088 GCA_031424295.1 Segetibacter sp.
TACATCTTAAATTTCTTAGCTACAAAGCAAGCATTACAAAAAATAGGCAGGTACTAAATGAATGGACAACTACCAATGAAGTAAATACTGCCCACTTCAACATACAAAGAAGCAGCAACGGAAAAGATTTTAAAACGGCAGGAAAAGTAATTGCCCTATCAAGATGGGGAACTCTATCTTATCAGTTTACCGATCCATTGAAAGATGAAAGCACACAAGGAAATCTATACTATAGATTGGAAATGTTGGACAAAGACGGAACAAAAACTTACTCGCCTTTGCAAAGAGTAGTATTGTCAAACGATCTTTTTGTAAACGTTTATCCAAACCCTACACATGATGTAGTAACTATAGAAGGAAAAGAATTAAATACCATCAGTTTAAATGACAATACAGGAAGAATGATTTGGACAAAAAGAATGTTGAACAGTAGCAAAGAAATCCTTTCGGTAAAGCAATTAACAAAAGGGGTGTATTTCTTAAAAGCGGTATACGAAAACGGAGAAACAAAAACAATGAAGTTGGTTATAGAATAGGGTTAATAGGGGTTCATTTTGAATATCGGCCGGTTAAGGGGCCGATATTTTTTAGGTTTAAATATTGAGTATTAAAAAGTAAAAAGATGAAAAACAGTGTGAAAATGTGGATGCTTGTTATACTGCTTTGTGGTATGATAGGTTGCAAGAAAGACAGTGTGCAAATGCCGAACGAGAATGTGTATGAACAAACAATAACGGGTATCAAAAAAGACGAGCCTGTATTACTCACTTTTGGCAGTAGCAACAACTCGGCTAAAGTAGAGTGGACCGTATCCCCCAACATAGGGGTAAAGAAAAGCGAAGTAGGAAACTATGCTACCTTATTGTTTAGTAATGCCGGCACCTATAATGTGTTGGCAAAGGCAGGAAGCATTACTGCTAAATACAAGGTAGAAGTGAAAGACTCTACCTATATAAGCTATGGTACTTCTTTCAATTTGTCGGCCGAAAAACTTGTGAATATCAATGTGGGCGAACCGGTATTGTTTTCTGTACATAATGCAAAACAAGGTGTAAAAATTAGTTGGACTGCAAACAATGCAACAAGCTTATACACCATCAACGAAAATGCGGCAAACAATACCGCTACTATTACTTTCAATAGCGCAGGTTTTGGTACGGTTACCGCTAGCGATGGCATAGATACAGAGCAAAGAACCATTTGGATAAATGACAATGCAACCGCCAATCCTAATGTAGATACAGTTGCCTTTATTTTAGGCGAGAAATTGCTTTTGAAACCCTCTATTCAAATGGTAGGAGGAAACAAGCAATTGGTCATTTCTGCTACTACTAGTTACAGCTATCATTGTGCAACCGATAAGATATTGTCATACAACGACGATGCTAATTACATCATTGACTATGCAGGTGTTGCCATAGCTAAACAACCTTGCTCTTCCGAAAATAAAGCAACCTGTGAAAATCGGTTCACCAACATTCCGGTAGGCAACCATCCGTTTATTATCAATTTTGAAAACAAAACATACACAGGAATTGTAAACGTAAACAGTACAGGCACTTACACTTTTTCCTGGATTGATAATAGTGAGATAAAAATTTCACCATTAGTAGTGAGGTAAGGATGGTGAATGGTCAATAGTGAATGGGTGAATGCCTGTCCGCCGGGGCGGAGTGAATGGTCAATGGTGAATTGAATAACAACGCAACACAATCTTTTGAAAGAGTTGATACAAATCATAGAAGGCTGTAAAATGAATGACAGAAAGTGTCAGGAAAAGCTGTACATGAAAATGTATGAGATGTTGTTTTCATTGTGCAGGCGTTTTTTCGACGATAACCATGATATTTTATCTGCTATCAACAACGGCATGTTGAGAGTTTTTAAAAATATTGATCAATACAATGCATCGCAATCAGAACTAAGCACTTGGGTATATGCTATAGTAAGAAATGAAGCATTGACATTGTTGCGAAATCAAAAATCAATGAAAAAGATGTATGAACTTACAGGTGATTTGAATGATGAAATGTTGATTAACCCATTTGTTCAATCAGCTGAGGAAGATTTTATCCATTATTTAGGAAGCCTGAAGCATGTAACACGTGCTGTTTGTACGCTTTTTTATGCAGAGGGTTATACCATTAAGGAAATAGCCTCTGCCGTAGAAATGAAAGAAGGAACAGTGAAATGGCATCTGCATGAAGGCAGAAAAAAGTTGCAGGAAATAGTGCTTAACAAAGGAATAGAAGTTGCCAAAGTGGGCTAAACTTTTTAAAACGCTTTTAGATTATGAAAAAACAATCGCTTACCCCCAGTGTACCTGCCGCCAAAGCATGGAAGGATATGCAAAGGATTTTGGATAAAGAATTGCCAGTAAACAATGCAAATCCGAACGGAAAAAAACGCACATCCACTATACTGCTATTGTTGCTGCTAATAAGCGGATGCGGCATTTATAATCTATTACAAAACGGCCAAGTTTCTCAAAATGAAATGGCTCTTTTGGACAAATCAAATGACAATAAAACATTGCCCGCTGCAAATGAAAATAGAAAAACACCCAACAAAAACCTTATCACTATTAACAATGCTAGAAATGATGCTTCAATTTTGCCCAAAAAAGCAATTAGGATACCTGTGGTTAAAACGCTGGTTACTAAAAATTATTCCGCAACTGCTCCTACAAAAAACGCTTTACTTCCTACAGCCAAACAACATGCTTCAAAATACGATCTTGGAGAAAATTCACTCAAATTTAATTCAAACTTTGCGCAACCTTCACCAACGTTAATGCCAGAAAATCAGTCGAAAATGCCTTTAACTTCTAGTACAAAAATAAATGCCAATGAAAGGTCTGATGGCGGTAACATTGCTTCAAATAAAACCAATGACTCAAATACTAAACAGATCAAACCGTTTAACAAAGATTCTACCAAATCCATTGCACAAAACACCAAGCCTGGCAAATCGGCCGTTGTAACCTTACCAAAAAATAAAGTATCCAGACCATTTCATGTTGGTATGGAATGGATGGTGCCGGTAGCGTTCAACAACAAATCTATTTTTACCGAAGTAAATGGCAAAAGTCGTCCGTTGTTATTTCTTATTCCATCGCTATGGTTGAGCAAAGCATTGAGCAAAAAATCGTCGTTGCAACTGAATGTGAATCCCTATGCCCAATATTTACTCAACAGCCGCGCTACATTTCAAACAAACAATTACACCATAGGAGCCATTTCTGCAACCAATATCAATCAGCCAAACAATCCAATCAATCTTGCACAATCGTTCACGCTGAACAAAATCACGGGATTGCAAGTAGGAATGCAATTCAACTATAAAATTTCAAACAAATGGACCGCATCTATTGGAATAAACAAAACCTGGGCTAAAACAGCACTCATCAACGAAAAACTCATTGCAAACAAAGCAGCGGTTATTAAAGACAGCGTATTTGGCATTATCAACAGTGATAAAGATTGGGCTTATATAAACAAAAGTTTTGCAACAGGAAAAGTTAGTGTTGCTTATCAATTTAAACAGATGCAAGTGGGTTTGTCTTTTATTAAGCCAATAACTGCTATATATATTTCTACAGAGAAAAACGCTCCTATAAATACTCAACTATTTCTGAGATATTCTCTATGGTAACAATGAAAATAAATACCCGCCAAATTTTTAATGTCAGGTGCTTTGGTGCTAGTTTATTTTACATAATCAGGCTTTTACTACCTTGCACCCATGTTTATCAAATCGGCCGAATACATAATCTCTAGCCCGGACTATACACAATGCCCGCCACCCGATCAGCCTGAATATGCTTTTATTGGCAGGAGCAATGTAGGAAAGTCTAGCCTGATCAATATGATAACCAATCATGCTAAACTGGCAAAAACATCCTCTTCACCGGGCAAAACTCAATTGATTAATCATTTTGCCATTCAATCTTTCAAAGGGGCAACTGCACCTGTCGGCCATGCCAAACCTGATCAATGGATGGTAGTGGATCTGCCGGGTTATGGTTTTGCAAAAGTATCGCAGACCAGCCGCAGAAGGTGGGAGCAAATGATTGAAACCTATCTTAG
>JANPHE010000291.1:0-13738 GCA_031424295.1 Segetibacter sp.
AACCTTATTAGCGGCCGTGCATTGGTCTGCAATGAGTCGGCATCTATTACCAATTGGGTGGTGTCACCTTTACCTTTTATGTGCACCGTTCCTTGCGGAGTGGCAGTACCAAATCCAATGTTTTGTGCCACCGCTTTTGAGCCGCAAAGCGTTACAAAAAGCGAAATGTAAAATCCAACATGTAAAAGAGGAATGAATTTTTTCATGATTGTGTTTTATGGGGTAATGTAAATGTTAGTTGCCTTTACTGCTGAGCAATTTCTCGATATGATCAAGCCTCATTTTCAACTCATCAATCTGTTGCTGCTGGTGTAGTTTATTTTGCTGAAGAACGGCTATTTGTTGTTGCTTCTCATCAATAATCTTTTGCTGCTCCTGCACTGCCTTTACCAGTGGTACTACAAATGTTTCGTAAGTGAGACCATAGTGGTCTTTCTCATTTTCAGGCTTTTTTATACCATCAAAGTCATAGCCGGATTGTTGTGCCGCAGCCTCTACTTCCTGGGCTATAAAACCACTTACACGTATAGCTTCTTTCAGCCGGATACTTTCATCCATATCCGCTTTCATTTGTGCGGTCATTTTATCTTCGTCTTTGCCATATACACTTATCCCCCACAGCGTGTGAATTGCCTTTACATCTAAATGGTAAGTTACCGGACGAAGGCGCATGATAAAATCAAGACCTTTCACATCTTCATTTACACCGGTTTTTATTCTTCTGTCCGATGCATAGTTGGTCCAGTTAGCATAGCCGCCGCAGAATTGGGTAGTAGCGCTGCCCAATTGTGCCAGATTGTTGGCACTGGTATAAGCATTGTACCCGATCACTGTATTGTTGCTACCATATGCAGCAGCACTTGCCCCAATTATGGTGTTCTTGTTTGTATTGATCAAAGACACATTTGCACCATTGCCCACGGCCGTGTTGCCATAACCCGTTTTGTTTGTAGAAAGTGCTGAGGCACCAATACCAGTGTTGGCATACCCTGTAGTGTTATCATGCATGGCATCATTTCCTAGGGCTGTATTGTTTATACCATTTGCTGCAGTAGTAGGGTTATTGTAAAAGAGCGCACCATTTCCTATTGCTGTATTACCGGTAAGCCACTGATTACCGCCATTATTATAGGTTTGCTCATGCAAGGCAGAATAGCCCACAGCAGTATTGCCAGATCCAGTAGAATTGTAAAAAAGCGAATTGCCACCCACTGCTACATTGTATGATCCTATATTGTTAGCGTATAAGGAACTCATACCCATGGCTACATTGGAGGTGCCAGTAATATTCGACAACATGGCATTTGCTCCTGTAGCGGTGTTATCATCACCGTTGGTTGTGGAAAAAAGTGCCTTATAACCCAATCCCGTATTGTTTGTTGCACTCGTGTTTTGATAAAGCGATGATCTTCCTATACCAGTATTGAAAGAACCCGTAGAATTGTAATACCCGCAGTTTGAGCCAATAAAAGTGTTGTACAAACCCTGTTGTGCAGTCACAGAAACTTTGTTTGATCTACCCGCAGTAAAGCCCATAAACACATTGAATGGTGCATCCGAGTGAATGTGCAAAAGATCGGAACCTGCAGCATTACGCAACCTTATTAGCGGCCGTGCATTGGTCTGCAATGAGTCGGCATCTATTACCAATTGGGTGGTGTCACCTTTACCTTTTATGTGCACCGTTCCTTGCGGAGTGGCAGTACCAAATCCAATGTTTTGTGCCACCACTTTTGACCCGCAAATCGTTACAAAAAGCGAAATGTAGATTCCAATACGTAAAAGGAGAAGAAGTCTTTTCATAACATGTTTTTATGGGGTAATAATATTTTATCTTTCTTTACTGCTCAGAAGGTTCTCGATATGCTCAAGCCTCATTTTCAAATCATCAATCAGTTGCTGCTACTGTTGCTTAGTGCTGCCTTTTTAGGTATTCTTGATATACAAATCTAAGCATTTTAGTGTGTCAAAAATAACCATTTCCACCTTTGCAGGTGTCTTCACCTGCTAAATCTACTGATTATAGTATCTCGAAAATGACCCCTTATCACTCGCCTTTTTAAAAAATCCCCCATTTTTCGTGGTTCCGCAGGGCACCTTGAAGCTAAGATAAATGCCCTTTAAGTACAGAGCTGTCTTTGAATTTACTAAGGCAAATGTTATAAAATGTGGGTATTGGCTATCGCTAAAACGATACCGGGTTGCTATTGAATTTTGATGCTAATTTAAAGAACTTAAATGTTATTCAATCATCCTTAGATTTACCTGACACAACTTGCCCTACCTATTTCGGGGGTCCTGCTTTTGATGTAGTATTAAAGTTACGCTTCGCATAAACTTCAACAAACAACAGGTAACACTTATGCTAGCGGGTGAAAATAACTTATCATGCCGTTTATCGTATTCCTACTACGTACTTCTACGCATTTAGTCCGATTGGGCTATAGTAAAAACCGCATAGTAATTTCCCATACATTAGGTACAATTACCTTTGATCTTCACACAATAGAACACTTTTAAAATCCAATATAATATGAAAAATCAACTTCACACCTCGCGGAAAAACCGATTGCAGGCCACCTTTTACATGCTGGCTTTTTTGCTGGTAGCATTCGGTCAATTAAATGCCCAGGTAAACCAAAGCTTTGATCAAAGCGTGGTTGATAATGATGCTCCGGAGTTGCCAACAGGCCCCTTTTCTATGAACGATGCTATTGAGGTATATTCCACCGCATCATTTATACCATTTCCTAATTCGGTTGCCGGCAAACTTTTGAGCATGAAAATGAAAGGCCGGGATGAAAAGAGTTACCAGATTCCCTTTATTCATACAAGGGATGAAATGCGGTACCCGGGGATGCCTGGTCTCAACAATTTCGCCAAGAGTAACAGGGATACCAAATTATACCAGTTGCAGGACTATTTCGCTGTAAAACGAAAAGCAAGTCCTACATCTAAATTTAAATAAGTAATCAATTAGCAGAAGTAAACCATAAATTTTTTTAAAATCCAATATCCATTATTTATCAAAAGGCAGTATAACAACTGAATTTTAATTGCTTCCTTTTTTGAATATCAACTTTAAAATCCAACAGCAAAATGAAAAACGCTATCCTCCATTTCTTTAACCGACCGCCCGGTACCAGGGCCTCAATTACAGTATTGCACATACTATTGATGTGCACGTTTTTCGGTACAACACAACTGTCAGCACAAGGCGGTGTTTCCCTGGCTACATGCCCTGGCAACATTATCAAAAACAATGACCCGGGACAATGCGGTGCAATTGTAAATTTTGCCGCCGTGCCCGCCGCAGGCAGAAATGTTACTATTGTTTATAGCAAACAATCTGGGGCATTGTTCCCCGTTGGTTCTACAGACGTAGTAGTTACTGCGTACGATGATAACGGATATGAATCTACCTGTGCTTTCAATGTTACCGTGGTAGATAACGAGGCGCCTGGTTTTGTAAATTACCAGCCTGTTATTGCGGTGAATACCAACCCAAATACAAATGGGGCAATAGTTAATTATACGAAGCCTGCTGTTACCCAAAATTGTATTTACGTAAATAAGACCTTTAACTACACTGGTGCAGCACAAACTTTCACCGTACCTGCAGGGGTTACTTCTTTAATTGCAGACCTGAAAGGTGCGGCAGGTGGACGAGCTGCTTCTTTTGATGGTTATCCATATGGCTACCCAGGGTACGGGGGAAGAGTAGAGGCAACCATTCCGGTTACACCTGGACAGGTACTGACCTTTTATATTGGTGGTTCTGGCCACGACGGTACCGCAACTACATCGGGCAACGGTGGTTACAATGGCGGCGGCAAAGGTGGCTCTTTGCCAAACCAGTATACTGGTGGCGGAGGTGGCGGCGCTTCGGATATCCGCATTGCCCCGGGTACGCTAAACGACAGGATTGTTGTTGCAGGCGGTGGAGGTGGATCGGGCTATTTTGGAGCCGGAGGTTATGGTGGTGATTTAACCGGTGCCGAAGGATTTGGATATGGAACTCCGGCGGAAGGCGGTTCTCAAACGGCAGGTGGAGCAGGTTCAAATTATAATAGTACTTACATGGGTAGCAATGGAACTTTTGCTACAGGCGGTAACGGCGCAACCGGGGTACAAAGTGGCGGTGGCGGCGGTGGATGGTACGGTGGAGGCGGTGGTGCATTTGGTGATGGTGGTGGCGGAAGCAGCTATACTTTGACAGGGGCAACCGATGTGCTGCACACCCAGGGATACCAGGAGGGTAATGGTTCTGTGACATTCACATGGGCTCCACCGGTCAACTTTAGCCAGACAGGTGGATTACCTTCAGGATCTGTTTTCCCTTCAGGTGCCACAGTTAACACTTTTACGGCAACCGATGCGGCGGGAAATATTGCTCAATGCACTATCACTGTTAATGTGACCGATAATCAAAAACCTGTTATTACTGCACCGGCTAACGTAGTGGTAAACGCTGACAATGGAAGTTGCCTTGCAACAAATGTTGCTTTGGGTTTACCCGTAACATCAGACAATTGCGGTGTGGCCGGCGTCACTAATAATGCTCCTTCATCTTATGCTGTTGGAGTAACCAACATAATATGGATTGTAACAGATATCAATGGCAATTCATCGACAGCTACCCAAACAGTAACTGTTGCAGACAACCAGCCGCCAGTTCTTACGGCTCCTGCAAACCAGGTTTACAGCAGCGCAGGCACATATACAATGCCTGCTTTAATTGTGAATGATAATTGTGGTATAGCCTCCGTTTCTTATACTGTGTCAGGAACTACAAGCCGCAGTGGAAGCAATGGAAATGCAGGCGGAAGCTTTAACTCCGGTATATCCACTATAACCTGGACGGTTACCGATATCCACGGTAACTCGGCAACAGCTGTGACGACAATTGACATTAAAATGCCCCAATCAATAGTCATAAATATGGCTGATGTATGGACAGTGGCTCCGTGGGGCTCGCCCAACACTATTTATCTTGGCTTTGGACCATCAAGCTTAACGCTCAGGGCCACCCCCACAATGGGAACTGCACCTTACACGTACAAGTGGAAGAAAACAGGTAATGTATCCGTTATAAGCCAGAGTGATAGCCTGGTGGTGACTTCAGAGGGAGAATACACGGTTGTCATCACTGATGTGCAGGCTAATACGGGAACCCATACCCGCAATATCAGGATGGTTGATCTCCGCTGTGGTAACAATGGCGATAAGGTAGCTATCTGCCACATGCCAAGTGGTGATCCAGCGAAGGCAAAAACAATTTGCGTATCTAAGAATGCTGTAAATACATTTTTAGGCAACGGTAATTATATAGGCAATTGTATTTCGGGAAGAAGCATGGAACCAGAAGTAGCAGCACCTCAAAACAATACGGTACAGGTCTTTCCAAATCCTACTACCGGCAGGTTCACCATTAAATTGAACAATCAAAAGCCAACCAAGGCAGAGATCGTACTACTTAACACAACTGGAAGAATTATTGAAAAGCGTGTTATAGAACTGTCGACGACCAACCATTTAATTGACTTCGATATTCAAAAGCAACCAGATGGTATGTACTTCATAAAAGTTCTTACCGACGCTGGCAGTCAAATTGAAAAGGTAGTAGTTCAACGATAGTTACTGTATATAGATAGCATACGCAAAATTGGCCATCTTGAAAAGATTGGAGGTGGCCATTTTTTAAAATTTTTTTGATTGAAAAATAATTATGCAGGCGTTGCATCAAATCGCATCAACTGCTTAACTGTTTGCACAAAATCCTCTTATCTTTTATGAAAAATACTCCACATTACACAGGCAAACTGGGTTCTAGCTGTTTTGTAAAAAGATATTTCTTCTCGCTATTGTCAGGTATATTTTTTATGTTGGTATTGCCTGCATCAGTGTCCGCTGCTACAAAAACATGGAATGGTTCTATCAGCACTGAATGGGGCAATGCCGGTAACTGGAGTTCCTCAACTTTACCTGTTGCAGGCGATGCAGTTACCATTGGGTCAGGTGGCAATCAGCCAGTCATCAGCTATGAAACAGTCACCATTACATCGCTTACTATTTCTTCGGGAGCAACACTCAGCATTACGGGTGGATCCATCCTTGTTTCAGGTGGTACAATAAGTGTTTCTGGTACAATCGCCCAATCCGGTGGTACATTTTTAAGTACTATCAATCTCACTTTATCATCGGGGGCATCCATTAATATGTCTGCTACGGGTTTAATGCATTTAAGCAGCAGTACTGGAACCAGTCCCACCAATTCATTGACCGTTGCTGCCAATACAACTATAAGCCAAAGCGGGGGCACTATCGAAGTGCTGGACCTTAGCACAAATACAGGATCACCAGCAGGTAATTTTTCACAATCAGGTGGTACTGTGTCTGTTTACAGAGATTATAAAAGCGGCGGCGTATTTAATGCAACAGCAGGAACCATTCAATTTATGGGAACGGCCTCATCACCCACTTTTTCAACCGGTACAAATCAGTTTTATAACGTTGTGGTCAACGCAGCGGCCAACCCTAAATTTGATGTGGCAGCGAGTAGCGCTATATTGGTACGCGGCGACTTTACCTATAATTCAACAACAGCAATCGGCGTTAACAGTACCATTACTTTCAATGGCTCAAGCAATCAAAATATTTATTCCGCGGTCTCCACGGCCTCAACTGCGTTTGGAACCTTTATAGTAAATAAATCGGGGGGAAAAGCCATCATTACAAGCAATGTAAAAATTACTGCTAACCTTACTGTCACCACCGGCACCCTTGACCTTGATGTTTATTTTGCCAACAGGTCTGTATCGGGTGGCACACTTACTGTGTCTGGCGGTGCTGTGCTTATGCTTGGAGCAAACAGCGGAGGACAGACAGGAAGTAATTTTCCATTGAATTTTTCTACTGTTTCATTGGCTGCAAACAGCACGGTGGAGTACAGCGGCTCAAATGCAGTAACGCAAACTATTTATGGTACGCCGGCGTACTCCAATATAACGCTAACCAATGGCACCGCATCGGGCACTGCTTCCAAAATTACTACAGCTAATATCACAGCAAGTGGTGTACTCACTATTAATGCGGGTGCTGTATTAACGCCTGCTGCCGCAAACACTATAGGGGTTACAGGTACAATAACAGGTACGGGTACTGCACAGGTTACAAGAACTGCTGCAACTCCAGATTTCTCCACACAGTATTCTATTTCCAATAAAACGCTCACTAATCTAACTGTTGATTACAATGCAACTGTAGCGCAAACGATCAGCGCAGTTAACTATGGTCACTTAGCTATTAGCGGTACACGAACAACAGCGACCATAACATTAGCAGCAACCGGCACAATTGGTATTGCAGGAAACTTTACGAATACCGTAACTTTTACAACCGGCAGTTTTACCACTACCGGCAGCACAGTTTCTTTTAATGGGATAGCTACCCAAAATATACCTGCCTTTATATTTAATAACTTAACGATTGCAAAGTCATCTGCCGATGCAGTTTTATCGGCTAACATAACAATTGCGGGTACATTAACTTTTACGCAGGGCAAAATTAATACTGGTAATTATACAGCCATATCCACTTCCGGTACTGTGAATGGCGCTTCTCAATCTACCGGCTGGGTGAATGGTAATTTAGAAAAAAGCTTTTCGGCCGGTACGCTGTCCAGGAGTTTTGAAACCGGCGGCGGCAGTTATTATAGCCCGATCACACTCACTTTCGCATCGGTCACCGGCACAGGAGATATTATTGCAAGTACGATCGAAGCCAATCACCCTAATATAGGACAGCAGGGTTTCACTGCTTCAAAAAATATAGCCAGGTATTGGAGACTAACCAACGCAGGCGGAATTACTTTTACCAGTTACACCATAAGCCTTACCTGGAACAGTGCTGAAAACTATGCAAGCTTCTTAACTTCTTTACTTAGAGTAGCAAAATTTACAGGAGCAGCATGGTCTTTGCCAACGATTACAGGAACACCAACAGTTACAAACATCCAAGCAAATAATATAACATCAATGGGCGATTTTATTGTTGGTGAAGTATGTGACGCCGCCGCAGGATTTAATTACCCGGCAAGTCCATACTGCTCCAACGCCGGCAGCGCATCTATAACACTCAACAGTGGAAGTGCTGCCGGAGCATTTACCTATACACCTGCAGGGCTTTCTATTAATGGCTCGACAGGCGTGGTAAATTTATCAGCAGGCACTGCAGGGGCCTATATCGTAACCAATGCCGTTTCAGGATCCAACGGATGCTCTGCATCAGCAATAGCAAACATCAGTATAACTGTCGCACCGTCTGCAACTATAAGCTATGGTGGCAATCCATATTGCAATGGTGGTGGAATAGCAACAGTAACTCATACCGGAACAACGGGGGGCACTTATAGTTCTACAGCGGGGCTGTCAATAAATGCGACAACCGGAGAAATAACTTTAGCATCAAGCGCGGAAGGCACATATACTGTCACCTATACCATAGGGGCCGCCAATGGCTGTGCACAATTCAATGCAACATCTTCAGTCACTATCACTTCAACACCAGTGGCAGCAATAAGTTACACAGGTTCTCCCTATTGTAGCTCTTCAGGCACGGCAATAGTAACACGTACCGGGTCAACGGGAGGCATTTATAGTTCAACCCCGGGTGTAAGCATTGATGCAAATACAGGCGACATAAATACAACAACAAGCACTGCGGGCACTTATACGGTCACAACTACCGTGAGCGGCGGATGTGCGGCAACAGTTAATACTACCATCACGATTACAGCCGCGCCGTCAAGCACAATTTCCTATACAGGTAGTCCCTATTGTAATAATGGCGGCACCGCTACTGTGACACAAACAGGAACCACAGGTGGTATTTTTTCTTCAACAGCAGGGCTGTCAGTAAACGCCGGATCTGGCAGCATAACACTCAATACAAGTACCGCAGGAACCTATACAGTAACCTACACGGTATCGGCAGCCGGCGGATGCTCTCAGTTGCAAACAACTTCAAACCTCGTCATAAAACCATTAGGCGTGTGGATAGGCGCTATAAGTACTTCGTGGAATAATGCTGCCAACTGGCAGTGCAGCGCTATTCCAACCAATACTACAAGTGTGGTAATTCCCACCAGCGCTTTTCTATATCCCACACTTGCAGGAACAGCAATTGAGATAAAAGACCTTACATTAGAATCCGGAGCGATGTTAACAGTATCAAATGCCAACCTGAAAATAAAAGGAACAGTAACAACCAATGGCGGTAAAATAAATTCCACAACCGGTAAGGTTGAATTTACGGGCACTACGGCACAGGTAATTCCTGCATCACTTTTTTTGGCAAACAAAACCAAAGACCTCTATATTTCAAACACTGCAGGAGTTACATTGTCAGGTTCTCTCAAGGTGACAGGAAATTTCGGATTTGGTCTGGTAAGCAATGCCACATTTAATACTGGTGGATTTTTAACGCTCGGCTCTGATTCTTCATCAACAGCCAGTGTGGTGGATATAACTAATGGCGGGTTTAGCACCGGCAATAGCATAAATGGAACCGTAACAGTAGAAAGGTTTGTGGGCAGCAGAAGAGCTTATCGTTTTTTGACGGCGCCTGTTAATTGTTCGGACAACATAAGAGCTAACTGGATGGAGGGCGTAAACAATCCCGACATCATTACATGGCTTAACCCGTTCCCTGGATATGGAACGCACATTACGGGACAGGGATCAAGTGTGAATGGATTTGATGCTACCAATACCAATAATCCATCTCTTTTTATGTTTAACAACGATAGCCAGGCATGGTATCCTGCTACCAACATTAATGTGGTGATGCAGGCAGGATCACCTTACCGAATTATGGTGAGGGGAGACAGGAGCACAGACCTGAATACCAATACACCCCCACCTTCCATTACAACGCTCAGGGCAAGAGGTACATTAAAAACTGGTACCATTACGCTTGCAAAGGCTGGGGCAGGCGGCACAGCAGGTATGCCCGTATTATCTTCTATAATGAGTAATTATAACTTTGTTGCTAATCCATATGCTTCCGCTCTAAACTGGTTGTCGGTCGAAAAAAATGATCTCTCCAATACAATTTATATCTGGGATCCAACAGTTTCTGGTTCGGGTAACAAAGGGGCTTATGTTGCTTTTAATGGCATCTTAAATTCAAATAACAACATTGCTTCAAACATAAATAATCATATACAATCGGGGCAGGCGTTCTTTGTACAAACCACAGGATCTAATCCTTCGCTCATCGTAAGAGAAACACACAAGTCAGGCGTATACAGGCCGGTGTTCAGGGAAAATAATCAGTCGGCAAAATTGGCAATCCAGCTTTTGTTGCCTTCACAGGCGGGAACAGATCAAGCTGCGGATGGAGCGATGGTAGTGTTTTCTCCAGCTTTGTCAAATGCCTTAAGTGGCGAGGACTCTTATAAGTTGACCAATGTGGATGAGAACTTTGGAATTTTACGAGACAGCGCCGTGTTAAGCATAGAAGGACGGCAACCTGTAGTAACTGCTGATACCATACCCCTTAAAATATGGCAGCTCACACAAAGCAGCTACATCTTAAAAGTTTTGCTCACAAACTTCGACAGTACGCTTAACGGTTTTATGGAGGACAAATACCTCAATACAAGCACGCCCTTACATATTAATGATACAACTTTCATTGCGTTCAATTTAATCGCCGATCCTGCCTCTCGTGATGCTGATCGCTTTAGAATAGTATTCCACGCATCTGCTACACTGCCTGTGCTGTTGAACAACCTGGAAGCCAGCCCAAAAAATGAAGGTGTTGAAGTGCGTTGGACAGTAAGATCAGAGAGTAATATTGGATCTTATAACGTAGAAAAGTCTGCAGATACACAACTGTTTGAAACAGCCGGTACAGTGACAGCGAAAAATAATTACAATGCGGCTACAGGGTATTCATTCTTCGACAGGTCACCGTATGATGGCGATAATTACTACCGGGTAAAATCTGTTACTAAAACAGGGGCCGTTAAATACAGTGAGATAGTGAAAGTCAGGTTGTCAAACAATAAAGGAAGCATAAGCGTACTTCCAAATCCTGTTCACGGCAGTTCTTTGCAGGTGGTATTTAAAACCTTGGAAAGTGGAAAGTATAGCGTAAGATTAATGGGTGCAGATGGCCAGGCAGTCTACACAGGAAATATATATCACGATAGTCGTAAGGGTAAATACAAAATATCTTTAAGCAACATGCTGCCTGCCGGTCTTTACCGGTTACAGCTATCTAAGGGAGATAAAATACAAACTATTACTGTACTGTGCAATTAATCGTTATAAAGCCATAGCGGCTTGCTAATGGATCACCGGTTCTCAATAAATTTTTGCAACTATTCAGTCTTAAAACTACCCGAGCTTCTTCGATTATTTAGTCTTTTGGGTTTATTTTTTTGCTTTAACGCATGAATTTGGTGCTCTTTTAAAAATCGGCTTTTTGAGCGCTTTTTTTGTGAGTAACATTTCGGCCTTGTGGAATACAACTGGCTGCTGCATTAGGTAACAGCATTTTGATAACTCAACTTTACAGTTCAATATTTCACATTGGATATTCAGTCGCTCTTACAAACATTACTGCAAAAAATAGAAAGATTAGAAGCAAGGTAGCAACGCTTGAAGCAGAAAATGTCCCCGCTCTTCGAAAGTGTTCTGCCGGGCACCTCGAAGCTAAGATAAATGCCTCTATACGTAGTTGTCTTTGGAAAATGCACCTGATCCGAAATAGCGTATTCATTATACATAGTTCTATCAAATAGACAGTAAAAGACAATATAAACAAGCCTTTACATACCCTAATTAGCTTGTGTTCCCTAAAGGCCGGATAATTTTTGTAAATACAGGAGATCATAGACCTCCATTTATCTTGTGTTTTTTATAATGAACCCATTGGGAGAATGGGGGATTTTGACTGTCTCCAAAACGATGGATGGCAAAATGGTATTAAAATTTATTTTGAATGAGAACAGTCCAATATGTGAGTGTCTAACCTTTGATTAATGGTGTGAAGAACATTCAAAATTTCTTTCATTGGAAATCCACCGTCAAAGTATTGTGTTTCATAAATTTCTTCAGAAGTACGAATTCTCAGTTTAGCGTACGGTGCTCCATCTGCTGCTCTATGATCCGTCGGCGCCGGTAACTGATTAAGTTTTTCCAAATCAATATAGGAAATGAACATAACAATATCCGCCCAAAAACCTGAACTCACTTTTCCTTTAAAGGCCTGAATAGGTTTGTTGTCATTCGAAGTCATGACGTAGCTAATATTAGAACTATCAACATTTAAACTGAACTCTGTAAGTTGTGTAAACCAAGAGTAATGAACTGAAGTAACTTTTTTGTCATTCCTAATGCTTTGAGTTTTTCCGATCACTCCAACCAATAGGCAAATGAATAGGCAATATATCTTCATATACTAATAATAAAAGTTGCTGAAAAATGAAACAAAACAAAAGTTTGAGAATAAACTCATTGATAAGTCAAATATACAAAATGTGTGAATAGCATAAACGGTGTATAGCATTTGATGTATTGTGGTATGCAATTTATAGTAGGATCAAATCGGCATCAAACATATTTTTCTACTTTCCGCCTTTGAAAGATCTTCACCTGCAAATCTACCCATTATAGTGTGTCAAAAATAACCAGTAATCCATAACCGATACGTACCAACCAATCACTGATACGTTCCAACAACTGCGAAGACGGAAAATGCTGCTAAATTTCTATATTTTGCCATTTTGTCGCTTTTTGGTGGATATTTTGGGCTTCCGCCTTCTCTATGTTTGCTTCCGCCTTCTCAACTTTGGGTTCCGCCGACAGGTTGTCAGTTTCCGCCTTCTCCATTTCCGCTTCCGCCTGCTCCATTTTGGCTTCCGCCTTCTCGATTTTCGTTTCCGCCTGCTCCATTTTCATTTCCGCCTGCTCTATTTCGGCTTAAGCCTTTTCCATATTAGCTTCCGCCTTCACCTTGCTCGTTACCTCGCAGTTGGTATTCTTCACCAACAGACCACATTATGTGACAGCTTTAGTCTCGGCAGGTTCTCCTTGAGACAGCTTTGCAACACAAAAGGGGATTTGCCGAATTAGTGCCTCCTACCCAAAGAATTTGCGTATACACATTATTAAGGGCTTGCTTAAATAGCATCGCAGGTTCCCTTGCAATACGACTAGGCTTTTAAAGAGAACCTTGAGGACAAATAATTTGAATGAATTTTCTTTATCCTTCCACTGTTCTTAAAAGCCACTGATCAGAAGCACCCTGAAATATTTTCTTTCAAGTGCTCCTACCCTATCTTTGCCACCCAACGATTGAAAACATGAACCTCGCATTTAATAAGAACGGTAACTTCCATCAATAGTATTCTATGTCTAGACAGAAATGCACAGTTTGCAAAACGAGGTTATAAGCTTTTTTATCCTACAAAAATAAATGCCAATCTACAGGGAGATGTGTTTTGAATTGAATGCTCAACTAGATTAGGCACGCAATCAAATGGTCTTATGTTCAATTTATTCAAAGTAAAATCGTTTGTTATAAAAGCAGATGAGATTCTGGCTTTTGGCCATAGTGGAGAGCTAATGTTTGCAATTGCTTCTGGAAATGAACAAGAAAGGCAAGGTTTTAAAAAAAGAATTGGATGCCTTGCTGTTTATATGTGTTAACTGTTCTAAATTAAACC
>JANPHE010000292.1:0-34815 GCA_031424295.1 Segetibacter sp.
CCCAATTTATCCTGAAGGGCTATATCGTTCACCTTCACTACCATGCCATCTATTTCATAAGGAAGGGTATCTCTTTTTATTTCAAAGGCGTTGCAATATTCAATCACTTCTTGAATATTATTAGCCACTTTCAATTCTTGCATCGGACTCTTGAATCCAATATTCCATAGCATTTGCAAAATGCCCGAATGTCTTTTCAGTAGCAATTCTTTTTCGGTTGGTAATTTATCCGTTGTCATTACATGATAACTCATGTTGTACAGCATGGCTTCCAACTTTCTGCTGCCTACTTCTTTGGGGTCTTTCATTCTCAGGCTACCAGCAGCAGCATTGCGTGGATTGGCTAAAGGAGGAATGTTTTGTTCAGCTAGTTTAGCATTGTATGCATTAAAAGATTTTTTGCTCATCAGCACTTCGCCTCTTATTTCTACCTGCTGAATTCCATATTCAGAAAAGGGAGCAGACAAAGGAACAGAACGAATTTGTTTGATGTTGGTGGTAATGTCATCACCTTCCACGCCGTTGCCTCGGGTAGTGCCTCTTACCAATTGATCGTTTTCATAAATCAAAGAAATGCTTGCACCATCAAATTTGGGTTCTACGCAGTATTCCAGCTTTTCATTGCCTGCTGCTTCTCTTGCTTTTCTATCCCAATCTATCAGATCTTCTGCATTGTAACTGTTCTCCAGACTAAGCATAGGTACCAAATGTGGTACGGTTGCAAATCCTGCATTCAGGCTATTGCCTACCCTCTGCGTGGGCGATGAAGGAATGACGCGTTCCGGATGGGCCTTTTCTATATTCTCCAGGAGTTTATACAACTGATCATATGTTGTATCATCAATCAAAGGGTCGTTTAGAATGTAATACCTGTATTCGTGAAATTGTAATACTGTTCTTAGGTCGTTTAGTACCTCTACGGAATTTTGAATGTAGTGAGTTGCAACTATCTTATCTGTTAGTTTCTGTAATTCAATAGTTTGATCCTTTGTGAACATATTGTAAGTGTTGGAGCAGGTAAAGTTATGTTATGAGTTGTTTGGGGCAAATAAGAATTGATTTATTTGTGAAAAATGAGCAATGAATTTCCTGATGAAAATTAATATCATTTCTAAACTCAAATGAATATTCTAATTGACCTAATTCAATGCTAAATGAACATTTTACATTTTTAAAAGTGAAGGTTGATGGGATTTTTATTTGTGTATAATGTACGCAATTGAAAAAATCTTGTTACTTTAACGTCCAAATTGTTCATTAATATTATATGATTAGTTCTGATACCTTAGATAAATTATCGATAAATAGCAATGTTGTATTGATTTCTGATGCCAAAAGGCTAGTGGCTGATTACCCTACAGTTCCTATTACGGTGGACTGTGCCATTTTTGGGTTTGAAGAAAATGAGCTGAAGGTGCTTTTAATAAGAAGTGACCTAAAACATTTTGAAGGCAAATGGTCACTTTTGGGAGATATGATAAAGGCAACCGAAGAATTAGATGCTGCTGCTTATCGTGTATTGAGCGAAAGAACAGGAATGAGTGATGTTTTTTTGGAGCAGGTAAAAACATTTGGAGGATTGGATCGTCATCCAGGCGGACGGGTATTAACGATTGCTTATTGCTCATTGTTGAATATTCGCCACCATGAATTAAAGATTTATGCCAATGAATTGCATTGGCACAATGTAAAAGGGCTTTGTAATATGGCATTTGATCACCAGGAAATAGTAGATGAATGTTATCGGTGGTTGCAAAAGCGTATACAGGAACATCCTTTGGCTTTTAACTTGTTACCAGAAAAATTTTCACTTCGGCAGCTACAGAATTTATACGAAGCCATTTTGGGTGTAGAGTTGGACAGAAGAAATTTTAGGAAAAAGTTCTTCACAATGGATTTTCTGATTGATTTGGAAGAATTTGAAGAGGACGTACCCCACAGACCTGGAAAACTGTACAAGTTTGACTTCGAAAAGTACGAAAAGAATAAACGAAAGTGGTTTGCGATAGACTTTTAGGCGATTTATTTTAAAAAAATGATTAACATTATTTTGGCGGACAGAAAAATTCATTAATATTGTGTATTATTTACACATTCTGTTGTAGGTTTTGCTTTGCATATGAAAAAATTGTTAACACTTGTCATGGTCATGTGTTGTGCTGCTGCGAAGGCTCAACTTCTTACGTGGTCACCCACATTTATTACAGAATCTTCTACCACTATTGATATCACTGTAGATGCATCAAAAGGAAATGCAGGCCTATTAAACTATGCCAACACGGCTGATGTATTTTTACACATAGGAGCAATTACTTCTGCAAGTACCGGAGCTTCAGACTGGAAGTATTCAAAGTTTGCATGGGCTACTTCTCCCGCAGCAGGTAAAGCAACTTTTTTAGGCAATAACAAGTGGAAATATAGCATCACCGGAGGTTTGAGAACTTTTTTTGGTTTAACCAATCCTGCTGAGAAAATACTCAAAATAGCAATTTTGTTTCGCAATGGCGCAGGTACAACTGTACAGCGAAATACGGACGGCTCTGATATGTATATTCCAGTTTATACTACTGGACTAGCTGTTAGAATAGATCAACCATTCAGGGAGCCTAAATATAATTTACCGGCAGAACCCATTACAAAAACAATTGGAGATAATTTAATTGTTGTTGCCAGAACGAGTGAAACCGCAGCTATAAAATTATTTCTTAACGGGTCTCCTATAGGTGCGGGTAGTACTGCTGTCATCATCACAAGAACAGCTACAATTTCAACCTATGGCGATCAGATGATAGTCGCCCAAGCCTCAACTTCTTCTGGTAATACCTTTGATACCCTTCGATTTTTTGTTACCCCTCCGCAAACCATTGCACCGCTTCCTTCAGGCGTAAAACCCGGAATAAATTATGAATCGGGAGATACATCTGCAACCCTTGTTTTGTATGCTCCCAATAAGAAACGTGCTGCATTGATTGGAGACTTTACCAATTGGTTGGAGACTTCTAATTACCAAATGAAAAGAACACCTGACAGTACCTATTATTGGATACGTGTTACTGGCCTTACTCCTGGGGTCGAGTATGCTTTTCAATATGTTATCGACGGGGCTATTAAGGTAGCCGATATATACTGTGAGAAAATACTGGATCCCTGGAATGATCAATATATTCCTGCTGCAAATTATCCAAACTTAAAACCTTACCCTACAGGAAAAACATCCAATATAGTTGGCATATTGCAAACAAGGAAGTCAACTTATAATTGGCAAATACAAAATTTTGTAAAGCCTGATAAAAGAAACCTTGTTATTTATGAAATGCTTGTCAGAGATTTTGTAGCTACTCAAAGATGGGAAACGATAAAAGACACTTTGGCTTATTTCAGAAGACTTGGCATCAATGCCATTCAAGTAATGCCTTTCAATGAGTTTGAAGGAAACAATAGTTGGGGTTACAATCCCGATTTTTATTTCGCACCGGATAAAATGTATGGTCCCGAAGATAAACTTCGCCAGTTTGTGGATGAATGCCACAAGAATGGAATAGCGGTCATAATGGATATTGCCCTAAACCACGCTTTTGGTCTTTCGCCAACTGTCCAAATGTATTGGGACGGCACCTTGAATAAACCTGCTGCTAATAATCCATGGCACAATCAGGATGCAAAACATCCCTATAATGTTGGATATGATTTCAATCACGAATCGGTTGCTACCAAATACCTTGTTGACAGATTTGTTGAACATTGGTTGACTAAATATAAGATAGATGGTTTCCGTTGGGATCTTTCAAAAGGGTTTACCCAAGTAAATTCTGGAAATGATGTAGGTGCATGGGGCAATTATGATGCTAGCAGAATTACTATTTGGAAACGAATTGCAGATAAAATGCAGGCTGTAGCGCCAAAATCTTATTGTATTCTAGAGCATTTCGCAGCCAACAGCGAAGAGATTGAACTATCTAATTACGGCATGTTGCTTTGGGGAAATACCAATAACAGTTTTAATGAAGCTACCATGGGATTTGTGAGTACATCCAACTTCTCATCAGGTATTTATACCAATCGGGGGTGGGCTCAACCAAATCTAATTACTTACATGGAAAGCCATGATGAAGAAAGGTTAATGTATAAAAACCTTCTGTATGGTAATTCCTCAGGTTCTTATTCTACTAAAGATTTGAATACTGCGCTTAAGCGAATGGAAATGGCTACTGCATTTTTTGCTGCCATTCCTGGTCCAAAAATGGTTTGGCAATTTGGAGAATTGGGCTTTGACTTATCCATTAACAGGTGCGAAGACGGAACAGTAAATACCAATTGCCGCCTCAGCAATAAACCCCCTAAGTGGGATTATCAAAACAATAGCAACAGGCTTGCGTTGAGAAATGTTTATTCAAAAATGTTCAGGCTCAGGAATGTTCCAAACTTTTTATCGACTTTTACTACTAGTAATATTTTATACAACCTTTCAGGAGCATTAAAAACTTTGGAAGTAAATTCTGATTCATTAAAAATTATTGTTTTTGGAAATTTTGGAGTGACTAGCACAACCGGCAGTGTATCATTTCCTAGAAGTGGTGTATGGTACAATTATCTAACAGGAAGTTCTATCACGCTACCAAGTGTTTCCTTGAGTGTATCTTTACTTCCGGGTGAATATTATGTTTATGTAAGTAGGGCCGATGCCATTACAAAAGTAAATGCATTGCCATTGAAGTTGATCAGCTTTAAGGCAAAGCGAACAACAGCTAATATTTCGTTGGAATGGAATACAGAAAACGAGGAGAATGTAAAATCTTTTTTGGTGGAACGATCTTTTAATGGAGCTGAATTCGTAAGTATAGGAACAGTAGGTGCAAAAAATATTTCAAAAGCGACATACAATTTTGCAGATGTTGAGGCTAATGCGTTTTCAGGAGGTCAGATATTGTACTATAGATTAAAAATGATGGACATTGATGGTAAGTTCAGTTATTCTCCTGTGGTGGTCGTTAATCCGATCCGTAAAATGTCAGGGATGGCAATTTACCCAAATCCTGTAAAAGGAACACAACTAAACCTGAAAATGAATGAACCGGTCCAATATTTAAAATTAAAAGTGCAAGATGTAACGGGAAGAGTATTGAAAAACTATTATTACCCCAATGGAATTATTGGAACAATGGGCATTTCGCTTACTGGATTGTCAAATGGTGTCTATGTAATAAATGCAGAAACAAATGTTGGAATATTCAATCAACAAATAATTGTCAGTAACAACAAATAGTTAATAATAAAAGCATCAATAATTAAAAACAAGTTGTCTTAATAGGTGTCATTTTATTAAAACAATAAAAATTTCGATAACAAACTATCATTTTTAAACATCAAAAAAGTATGACGATTAAAAAACTGCTCTACGTTTTGGTCTTGCCTTTGCTCCTATTAACAGGTAATGTAATGGCTCAAGACAAAGTAGTTACCGGGAAGGTAACTGACAGCGCGGGTGCCGCTATTGCCAATGCATCTGTTTTAGTAAAAGGAGGTACCACGGGTTCTCAGACAAATGCAGACGGAACATTTTCTTTGAAAGTGCCTGCAAGTGCTAAGTCATTGACAGTTACTTCTGTAGGATTTGGTAGTGTTGACATTCCCATTATAGATGGTCCGTTAAGCGTTACCTTACGTTCTGCAAACACTTCATTGAGCGAGGTAGTAGTTATTGGTTATGGCTCTACTCGCAAGAAAGATCTTACCGGTTCAGTGGCGGTTATAACTTCCAAAGATTTTCAGAGGGGCAACATAACTACTCCAGAGCAATTAATAGCCGGTAAGGTAGCTGGAGTTTCCATTATTTCCAATGGCGGTCAACCTGGAAGTGGAAGCCAAATAAGAATTCGTGGTGGCTCTTCTTTAAATGCCAGTAACGATCCATTAATTGTTATTGATGGTGTTCCATTGGCTCAAAGTGGTATTGCTGGGGCTGGAAATCCACTTAGTTTCATTAATCCTAATGATATTGAAAGCTTTACTGTACTCAAAGATGCATCTTCTGCTGCCATCTATGGTTCTCGTGCTGCAAATGGAGTTATTATTATTACCACTAAAAAGGGAAAAGGTGGCGGATTGAAATTGAATTTTTCATCCAATTTATCAGTCTCAAATATTGCAAAGAAGGTAGACGTTTTCTCAGGGGATGAAGTGAGGAAAATTGTAAATGAGAATGGTAGCCCTGCACGAATTGCCCAGTTGGGTCAGGCAAATACAGATTGGCAAAATGAAATTTACCAAAGTGCGATTTCCTCTGATAATAATCTAAGTATTAGTGGAGGAATTAAGAGCCTTCCTTACCGTGTAACTTTGGGGTACCAACACTTGAATGGGATTCTAAAGACGGACAAATTGGAAAGGACATCTTTGGCTTTAGCACTTAGTCCAGCATTTTTAGATAATCATTTAAAATTTGATATCAATTTAAAAGGCATCATGCAAAAAACAAGATTTGCAAATCAAGGTGCAATTGGCGGAGCAGTAAGTTTTGACCCCACTCAACCAGTAAGAACTACAGACAAAAGATATGGTGGTTTCTTTGAATGGAGGGAATCAGATGGCTCACTAATCTTAAATAGAGGAAACAATCCAGTAGGGCTATTAGAGCAGACATTTGATGACCAAAAACCTATGCGAAGCATTGGAAATGCACAAATTGATTACAAATTTCATTTCTTTCCTGATTTGCATGCAAACTTAAATGTTGGTTACGACGTAAGTAAAAATACAGGAACCAGATTTGTTTCTGATAGTGCTGCCAGTAATTACGAAACCGGTGGTGTTAGATCACAAGGCAAACAAACAAAAACAAATACTTTGTTAGATTTCTATTTCAATTATGTAAAAGATATTAAGTCAATAAAAAGTAGGATAGATGTTACTACAGGCTATTCTTATAACAACTTCCAAACCAAAGATTATAATTTCAGATCTTACAAAGCCAATGGAGATACATTCCCAAGTTCTAAGCCTGTTCAGTTTGATTTTAATCTTCCTGAAAACACATTGGTATCTTATTTTGGAAGATTGAATTTTAACTATAATGATAAATACTTGTTTACAGCAACTGTTAGAAGGGATGGTTCCTCTAAATTTTCAAGAGACAATAGGTGGGGAACTTTTCCATCTATGGCACTTTCATGGAGAATTAACAACGAACCTTTTCTTAAAAATAGTACCCTTATCTCTGATTTGAAGTTGAGGGTTGGATATGGTATTACAGGTCAGCAAGAAGGAATAGGATTCTACGATTATATTGCACGATACGGAATCGGGGGAATAAGTAATAGTTATATTTTTGGTCAGGATACAGTCATTGCGTCATCTCCATTTGGATATAATGCATCCCTAAAGTGGGAAACTACTACGACTTATAATGCAGCTATAGACTTTGCTTTTGCAAAAGGAAGAATTAATGGTAGTGTAGATTTTTATTTGAGAAAAACAAAGGATTTGTTGAATAGTGTACCTCAGCCAACGGGTACAAATTTCGCTTTATACATTTTGAGTAATGTGGGATCAATGGAAAACAAAGGAGTTGAATTTAATTTAAATGTTCAACCAATTCAGAATAAGATTACAACATTAGACTTGAATTTCAACGCAACTTATAATAAGAATACCGTTACAAATCTTACAGTTGTACCTAATGACCCTACTTATAAAGGATTGCCGGGTAGCGGAGCTGCTGGATATAATGGAGCTATTCTTATTAGCCAAGTAGGAGGCCCTCGTAATACATTCTACTTGTATAAGCAAGTGTACGATCAAAACGATAAGCCTATTGAAGGACTGTTTGAAGATTTAAATAGGGATGGAATTATCACTCCAGATGACAGGTACCTTGGTCAAGCCGCAGATCCTAACCTGTTCTTAGGTTTCAGTCCCAATTTAGGGTATAAGAAATTTAATTTTGGTTTTGTAATGAGGGCTAGCTTTAATAACTACGTATATAACAATGTATATAGTAATTTGGGTAGATTAAACCAGATTGCAGGAAGTTATACTGTAGGAAATGGATCAGCTAATTATTTGGAAACTGGATTTACAGGCAAGAATGCAATTCAAGGAGGAAGTGATTACTATGTTCAGAACGCTTCATTTTTGAGAATGGATAACATAAGTATTGGGTACAATGTTGGAAAAATAAGCAGAGGTAAAGCTGTATTACGTATTAGCGGAAACATTCAAAATGTATTTGTTGTTACAAAGTATAGCGGTTTGGATCCCGAACTAAATAATGGAGTTGATAACAATCTTTACCCAAGACCAAGAACTTATACTATTGGTTTTAATTTGGATTTTTAATTAATAAATTAATTTTTTAAAATTATGAAATATTATTCGAGAATAATTGGTGCATTAGTTGTCTTGGCAACTCTTGTTTTGCCAAGCTGTCAGAAAAAACTGGATTTGTTTCCTACAAATGATGTGACTGCGGAATCTATTTTTAAGGATCCTGCAGGATACAAAAATGCTTTAGCTAAGGTTTACACCTCAATGGCGGTTACAGGAACTAATGGAAGAGATATTCCATCCGAAATAGTTTCAGATGAAGGCAATACTGGTTTTTTACGTCAGTTTTGGTATATGCAATGTCTAACTACTGATGAAGCGGGCTGGACATTTTTTGGAAATACTGATCCAATTGGAATACATGAGATGAAATGGTCTGCTTCTACATTGGCTGTTGCAGGCGCATATTATCGAGGCTATTACAACATAACTATTTGTAACAATTTCATCATTGAATCTTCGGATGATAAATTGAGTCAGAGGGGAATTTCAGGAACTGATGCCGAAAATATTCGTCACTACAGGGCTGAAGCCAGATTTATAAGGGCGTTTAATTATTGGGCATTGCTAGATATGTTTGGAAACATTCCCTTTATAGATGATAACTATGTAATTGGATCATCAGTTCTTCCTCCACAAAAGAGCAAAAAAGATATCTTTGATTTCATAGAAAAGGAATTGATTGCAATGGAAGCTGATTTAGTAGCACCTAAAACCAATGAGTATGGGAGACTAGATAGAGCAGCTTCTTGGGCTTTGTTAGCAAGGCTTTATTTGAATGCAAAAGTTTATACTGGTGTTGAAAGGAATACGGATGCTATTAAGGCCTCTAAAAAGGTAATAGACGAAGGTGGATATTCATTGCATCCAGAGTATAGAGAATTAATGTTGGCGGACAACCATTTGAATACTGATGAATTTATTTGGTCTATAGTATTTGATGGCGTTAGAGTTCAAAGTTATAGCGGCACAACGTTTTTAGTTCACGGACCTGCTTGTGCAGATGCCGGTTTATCTGGCGCATTTAAAGATACTACAGGTACAAACGGAACTTGGAATTGCATTCGATTGACTGAGCAGTTTGTTGATAAGTTTGATGTAAAAGATATTCGAGGTCAATTTTGGACCTCGGGTCAGCAAAAGAATATGGACTTTTTGCTTGGAGATGCTTCAACCGCAAAATATGGCTATTCTTCTCTTAAGTTCAGAAATAAAACTAGAACTGGTCAATTGCCTGGTTCATATGCAGCTTCAAATGGGGTTTTTGTTGATATAGATTTCCCTGTGTTTAGATTAGCTGAAATGTATTTGATTTATGCTGAGGCAGTGGCAAGAGGTGGAACTGGTGGCAGCAATGCTACTGCTCTTGATTATTTGAAAGATTTGGCAAAAAGAGCTAGACCCGGAGACCCTAGTGCTGCAAGTAGTGCTTCTCTTACGCTTCCTTATATTCTTGATGAAAGAGGAAGAGAGCTATTTTGGGAAGGGCACAGAAGAACTGATCTTATTAGATATGGACAGTTTACTTCTGGAAGTTATTTATGGTCGTGGAAAGGAGGTGTTAGAAGTGGAACTGCGGTAGATAGTAAGTACAACCTATTTCCAATTCCAACTCAAGACCTTAGTTCCAATCCAAATTTGAAACAAAATCCTGGTTATTAATTTTAAAATCATAATTTATGAAGCATAATTCTAAACTTCTTTTGGCACTTCTTTTAGTAGTAGGAAGTATCATCTCTTGCAAGAAAGAAGAAAATAAAATCTATTTAGAAGGGGGTACGCAACCTGTTCTAAAAGCATCAGTAAGCGGTAGCATCCCTCTTCAATTTGTAACCGAAAATAGCCAAGCCATTAAACTTAGTTGGACGAATCCAGATTTTAAGTTTACAACTGGGGTTAGTTCGCAAGATGTTACTTATACGATACAAATAGATACTGTTGGAGCAAATTTTTCTAGTGTTAATAAAGTTGAGAAGGACATTAGTAAAGCATTGGAATATGCATTTACTCAAAAGGAGTTGAATGATTTTTTACTTAACTCTTTTAATCTAACGCCGGCCAAGCTTTACACAATTGAATTGAGAGTTGTAGCTACAATAAGTGGAAAGGCAGCACCATTGCCATCAAATGTTTTTCAATTTACTGTTACTCCATATGCAACACCACCTAAAGTTGCTCCGCCAACAGCTGGTACGCTTTGGGTTATCGGAGATGCGTTTGCCTCAGGATGGAATAATCCATTGCCTGTACCCTATGATGGATCTCAGAAGTTCACCCAGGTTACTCCTACTATTTATGAGTTGACAGTTGCAATGGCCGGTGGCGGGAATTATAAGCTAATACAGGAAAATGGTGTTTGGGGAAGCCAGTATCATATGCTTGCCGGCGGTACGTGGGAAGGTGGTGATTTTGAAAAGAAGGACTCGGATCCAGGATTTCCAGGTGGTCCTTCTGCAGGGAATTATAAAATAACAGTTGATTTTCAAAAAGGTAAGTTTACTGTAGTCAAATTATAATTAAATAAAAAAACGTTGATATGAAATATATAAATAAAATACTTCTACTCGCTACAGTAATTACATTAGTATTTGCAAGCTGTAAAAAGGTTGAAGAAGACCTTCCGTTCTACGAAAATGGTAGTTCCGTTACCTTGTCTGCTTCTTCCGCATCTATCACACCTGCTTTAGCAGATTCAAACAAAGCTGTTGTTGAATTTTCCTGGTCAGATCCAAAATATGCTTCTAATGAAGCTACTTTTAAGTACATCGTTGAGATAGACTCTGCCGGAAGAAATTTCAGTAATAAAGTAACCATGGAAGTGATTGGCGATCGCAAGAAAGCAATTACTGGTCGTGAGTTGAACAACATTCTTCTGAATTATGGTTTTGCTTTAGGAACTCCTTACAAGTTGAATGTAAGAGTAATATCTTCTTATGGAAATAATAATGAGAAGTACACTTCTAATACACTTACTGTAACGGTTACTCCTTTTAATGACCCATCTGTTTTTGCAACTTCAGCTACCACAGTTACCGGAACTTTGGCTACGGCTGCGGATAACGCATTGACGTTTTCATGGTCTCCTTCCTTTCAGGGATATTCTGGGGCCGTGACTTATAGCATTCAGTTTGACACTTTAGGTGTAAATTTCGCTTCACCACACGAAGTTGCTGCTGGTTCATCCATTTATAGTAAGCCCTTTACAAAAGGTGAAATAAATCAAATGGCTTTAGATGAAAATGTAAAAGGTGGAACTAAAGGCAAATTGTCATTTAGGCTTAAAGCTGTAACAGCACAAGGAGCTGTTTCTTATTCAAATGCAGTTTTAGTAACCATCAATAGTTTTGTTTCTATCATCAACATGTATTTAGTTGGTTCTCTCAATGGTTGGGATATAAACGCACCATTACAAATGATTGCTGACAAAGGACCGGGAAGGTCAAACAAAGTTTACTATAGTTATGTGATGTTGAATGCAGGTGATGCTTTCAAATTTGTAAAAACTGTAGGAGATTGGGGTTCTGCATATGGAAATGCAGGTGTGTCTGGTGCAGGATATGCTACAGGTTACAATCAAGGTGGAGATTTCTCAATTACTTCTACAGGTGTTTATCGGTTGACCATAGATATTGGCGGCAATCTTGCATATGTACAGCAAAAGCAAGTAGGCATTGTAGGTAATATGCAAGCATGGAATCCTGCTGCACCAATTTTCGGTGGATATGTAAGTCGGGATAAATTTTTAATTGTTGCTAACTCTAGTGGAACGGATAATTTCAAATTCCATGAAGGTCCGGTATGGGATAATGGAACGCCTGACAAAGCAAGATGGTGGGGTAAAGGTGCTCTTCCCGGCACATTGGATAACGATGGACAAGGAGGTGATATCACAGCTAACTCTACGCCAAGAACCAGAGCTATTTGGGATGGTACAGACCCTCAACAAGTGAAATATGAATTAAGCCCGGCTATTGAAATGAGAATAGTTGGTAATGGTATTCAGGGTGTTGCTGATTGGACGCCTTCAGTTAGCCCAACAATGACTTACCAAGGTAATGGCGTTTGGAAAAAGACGCTTACGTTAGTTGGTGGTAAAGAAATCAAATTCCTTGCAGGTAATGATTGGGGTGCTTTCGATTATGAAGACAATGGAGATAATGGAACAGCAGGATCAAGCATCAAAAGAAAATTGAAGTATGACGGTGGCTCAAACTTTGCCACTCCAACTACTACAGGAACTTATACTATTACACTGAACGAACACACTCAATCAGTGACAATAGCTCCTTAAACAAATGCTGTTTGTTTATAAATAAAAAGAGACTGCTACCTGGCAGTCTCTTTTTATTTTATTACTACGGTAGAATAAGCGACATTAGCATAGTCAATTTCTCCAATTTAAAAATGTAAAGCGCAACTTTCAAATGGCAAAAGGCATATTGTTTTTATTCTTTTTATCGGCTACTTTATTAAGTTGTAAAAAGTCCAAAACACAGGAACAAATCCCGCCAATAATTGACACATCTAAATTTTCTTTTGCTAAAGGGGCGGATATTAGTTGGATAACTGAAATGGAATCTTCGGGCAAGAAATTTTATGATAGCACCAATACCCAAAAAGAAATCCTTTCCATTCTAAAAGGAGTAGGAATGAATGCTGTTCGCTTACGGGTTTGGGTAAATCCTTTTGGTGGATGGAATAATAAAGCAGATGTACTGGCAAAGGCTATCCGTGCAAAAAATCTTGGTCTGCGCATTATGATTGATTTTCACTACAGCGATACTTGGGCAGATCCTGGTAATCAAACAAAGCCTGCAGCATGGATGAGTAAAAACATAAGCGAATTAAATCTTGCTTTAGCTGCACACACAACTGATGTTTTGACTACATTAAAAAGTGCAGGCATTTCGCCTGAATGGGTTCAGGTAGGCAACGAAACCAATGATGGAATGCTGTGGCCTGAAGGTAAAGCATCGGTAAATATAAATGCATTTGCTCAACTTGTTAATGCAGGTTTTGATGCTGTAAAGAATGTTTTTCCATCTGCTAAAGTAATTGTGCATATTGCTAATGGTTGGGATAACGGTCTCTTTCGTTGGATTTTTGACGGCTTGAAAAATAATGCAGGTAAATGGGATGTTATTGGATTGTCGTTATATCCCACTCCTTCTAATTGGGCTACCATTAATGCACAGGCACTGGCAAATATGAATGATATGATAACCCGATTTGGAAAAGAAGTAATGGTTGTGGAAGTTGGGATGAGTTGGGATAGCCCAAACGAATGCCTTTATTTTTTAAATGACATTATTTTGAAAACAAAATCTATTGCTGGCAATAAAGGCTTGGGCGTTTTGTATTGGGAGCCTGAGGCATATAATAACTGGAATGGGTACACTTTGGGCGCATTTGATAATTCCGGAAAGCCAACCAAAGCATTGAATGCTTTCAAATAAGAATGGTAATAAACAAAGTAAAACTAAGATTGGAGATGCAAAAGAAATGGCCTTTTTTAATACTGATTATTGTTATGAGTTTTTCATGTGCTTTTGGTCAAGGTCGTTTGCATAGAAATTTTGATAATGATTGGAAATTTCAATTGGGTCATGCCTCCAATGCAGCGAAAGATTTCAACTATACCATAGCGAATATTTTTTCTAAAAGCGGAAAGGCCGAACAAACCGCTATAGATGCCAAATTCAATGATAGTGGTTGGAGGAATTTGGATTTACCACACGATTGGGCGGTTGAACTTCCATTTGTAGAATCTAAAAACTTTGATGTTGTTTCTCATGGCTTTAAACCGGTTGGGGGGCTGTATCCTGAAACGAGTATTGGCTGGTATAGAAAACATTTTACTGTACCTCAAAAAGATTCTGGTCAACGATTTCAAATTCAATTCGACGGTATTTTCAGGGATGCAAATATTTGGCTCAATGGCTTTTATCTTGGTAATAACAAAAGTGGCTATGTTGGTGTATCTTATGACATAACCGACTATATCAATTTCGATAAAGAAAATGTGCTTGTTGTGAGGGCTGATGCTTCTCAATCTGAAGGCTGGTTTTATGAAGGGGCCGGCATTTACAGGCACGTTTGGCTAAATCAATACCACAACTTACACATAGCTACGGATGGAATATTTGCCTATTCCTCAGTAGATAAAAACAGGGCAACTATTACAGTTGAAACTACAGTGCAAAATCAGGCCTTTGCTACCTTAACCGGTACGCTTTCAACTTACCTTACCGACCGTGAAGGACGAAAAAAAGGAGCAGCTTTGGATCAGTCTATAACTTTATCGGGTAATGAAAATAAAGTCTTAAAACAAACCATTTCAATTGCAAGCCCAAAACTTTGGTCTGTAGACAATCCATATTTATACCGCATTGTATCCGTCATTAAAATTTCGGGAAGGCAATTAGATAGTGTTAGGCAGCGGTTTGGAATCCGTACTATAAAAATTGATGCTACCAATGGTCTTTTTTTAAATGGAGAAAACATAAAAATTAAAGGTACCAACAATCACCAGGACCATGCAGGTGTGGGCAGTGCATTGCCTGATTACTTACAATATTATCGAATTTGGCTACTGAAGCAAATGGGTTCCAATGCTTATAGAGCAAGTCATCATGCACCTACCATTGAGTTACTAGACGCATGTGATAGTTTGGGAATGTTGGTGATGGATGAACAACGATTGCTGAACAGCAGTCCGGAATACCTGGACCAATTTGAAAGGCTTATAAAAAGAGACCGCAGCAGGGCGTGTGTTTTTATGTGGTCTATTGGCAATGAAGAAGGTTACTTACAAACCAATTCAACCGGAAAAAGAATGGCGCAAACTTTCATTGCAAAGCAACAGCAATTGGATCCAACAAGAACATGCACCTATGCCGCTGATTTAGGAAATGTCTATAGGGGCATCAACGAAGTCATTCCAGTAAGGAGTTTCAATTACAGACAGAAAGCAGTCGCGGATTATCATAGAGATCATCCCCATCAACCAATTATAGGAACTGAAATGGGTAGTACTGTTACTACCCGCGGTATTTATTTTAAAGATACCATTCGTGCATACGTTCCTGATCAGGATATTACAGCGCCGTGGTGGGCAAGCAAAGCCGAAGAATGGTGGCCGTTGGCAGCAGAAAATAAATATTGGGCAGGAGGATTTATCTGGACGGGCTTCGATTATAGAGGTGAACCCACGCCTTATGAATGGCCAAATGTAAACTCCCATTTTGGCGTGATGGATGTGTGTGGTTTCCCCAAAAATATTTATTACTACTACCAATCCTGGTGGACGGACAATGATGTATTGCACATATCTCCCCATTGGAATTGGAAAGGCAGAGAAGGACAACCTATCGATGTATGGGTCAACAGCAATGCAGATAATGTTGATTTATTTCTAAATGGAAAAAGTTTGGGTAAAAAAGTAATGCCAAGAAACAGCCATTTGCAATGGAGTGTGCCTTACCAAGCTGGAACTTTGGAAGCGGTTGCTTATAAAAATGGGAAGAAAATTACGTCGAAAGTAGCAACTACAAGTGATCCTGTGGAAGTAGTAATTACCCCATATAAAACTACGATGATAGCAGACGGAAAGGATGCAACGGTTATCAATGTAAATGTGATAGACAAAGAAGGAAGAGCAGTACCCGATGCTGATAACCTTGTTACTTTTTCTATTAGCGGAGGTGGTAAAATTATTGGGATGGGTAACGGTGATCCAAGCAGCCACGAAGCGGATCGCCCTATTCAATTTAGCCCTTCTAGTGGCATTTTTGTAAATGATACCATTTGTAAGAGAAAATTATTTAATGGTAAATGCCAGGTAATCGTACAGTCGGGAAAGCAACAAGGACAGATATATTTTGAAGCAAAAAGTGAAGGATTGTGGTCGGGTTCAACAACAATTATGACCATTGATCCCATTCAGTCCGATTGGGTGTCTGCACAAAATAAATATACCCCTGTAAAAATTAAAGACAGAATGGTTGGTGCAGACATTTCGTTTTTGCCCGAACTGGAAGATAAGGGAATGAAGTTTTTTGATAATGGCAAACAGAAAGATGCCATTGAAATTTTGCATGATCATGGCATAAATTACATAAGACTGAGGATATTCAACAATCCGGCAGCAGATAGTGGCTATTCACCCGGCAAAGGCTATTGCGACTTAACACATACACTCCAAATGGCTAAGCGGATAAAAGCTGCAGGAATGAAGTTTCTGCTGGATTTTCATTACAGCGATTATTGGGCAGATCCTCAACAGCAATACAAGCCTTTGGCATGGAAGGAGCTAAACTATTCGCAATTGAGGGACGCTGTAAAACAATACACCAAACAAGTGATGCTGTCCTTGCAAGCGCAAGGTACCTTGCCCGATATGGTACAGGTAGGCAACGAAATCAATCATGGCATGATATGGCCCGATGGCGAAATCAATAATCTGACGGCACTAGCTCAACTGGTAGATGAAGGCATAGCCGGCGTAAAAGAAATTAGTCCGGATTGCCCTGTTATGTTGCATGTGGCACTTGGCGGACAACACGATGAAACCGTTTTCTTTTTGAATAATATGCTTTCGAGAGGTATTCAATTTGATGTCATTGGTTTATCCTATTACCCCAAATGGCATGGTACTTTGGAAGATTTGAGCGATAATATGAACGATTTGGCAAAGCGGTATAAACAATACATTGTATTGGTTGAATATTCCCAACTAAAAAAGGAAGTAAATGACATTACTTTCAACATAGTGGATGATAAAGGAACGGGTACTTTTATTTGGGAGCCTTTGAGTACCTGGGAACAGGTTTTTGATAAAGATGGAAAGAGTAATGAGTTGATAAAATTGTATGACGAAATTAGTAAGCGGTATATTTTTGGGAAAAAGTGATTTGCAGACATGCAATAAAAATTTAAGCCTACAAATTTGCCAGATCAGATTGCTTCGTCGTACCTCCTCGCAATGACGTTCACTTCGTTGTGCCTCCTCGCAATGTTGGTCGGAAATCGTCATTGCGAACGCAGTGAAGCAATCTGATTCTGTAGTTTTGGTTAATTAATAAAAGTTGAAGCGTTCAATAGAAATCAAAGCTTGTAAGTGTTGTAGATCAGATTGCTTCGTCGTGCCTCCTCGCAATGACGTACATTATCCGGCATTGCGGGCGGGGTGAATTAGTCTGATTGTGTAATTTTTATTTTAGTTTTACGATATGAAAAAGGGGGGAAGTGTATATATACTTACCAACGTACATGACCAAGTGTTGTATACTGGTGTTACATCCAACCTAGTGAACCGAATTTCACAACACAGGGATGGTAAATATGATAAAAGTTTTTCCAGCAGATATAATGTTACCAAGTTGGTGTATTTCGTTAATTTTCTTACAATAGTGGAAGCTATTGCAGAAGAAAAAAGAATTAAAGGAGGAAGCAGAGCAAAGAAGATATTACTTATTCAAAGGATCAATCCTGAATGGAGGGATCTTTGGGAAGATATTAGTAAATGGTAGCAGCGTTTTTGTTTAAGATGAGATTGCTTCATCGTGCCTCCTCAATGACGTTAGCTTCGTCGTGCCTCCTCGTAATGTCGGTCACAATTCGTCATTGGGAACAAAGTGAAGTAATCTGATCTTATCAATGCAGTCAGGTAATTAAAGCGGAGTCGTTGCATAAAAGTATGAGTCTGAAAAGGTGCAAGATGAGATTGCTTTGTCGTACCTCCTCGCAATGATGGGTGGAATCCGGTCAAAGTGGCAATACAAAAAAAGAATTTGTACTTTGCACCAACGCTCACCAAACAATGGCACCATGCACTTAAAACTACAACTGATTGACTACAGCATCATCATTATTTATTTCATGTTTGTTGTGGGCATTGGCATTATGCTGAAACGGCGGATTAAGACGAGCAATGACTTTTTGATGAGCAATAAGAATATCCCTTTGTGGATTACTTCATTGGCTTTTATATCTGCAAACCTCGGTGCTCAAGAGGTATTGGGTATGGCTGCTAGTGGGGCTAAGTATGGATTGTATACAGCACATTATTATTGGTTGGGTGCTGTATTGGCAATGGTATTTTTGGGTGTATTTATGATGCCATTTTATTATGGTAGCAAAGCCCGGAGTGTACCCGAATATCTTAAGTTGCGTTTCGATGAAAAAACAAGAACCTTTAATGCACTCACCTTTGCATGCATGACGGTTTTCTCCTCCGGTGTATCGCTTTATGCATTGGCCTTGTTGATGGAAACCATTTTAGGTTGGGATTTTAGTTTATCAATTTGGCTGGCAGCAGGAATTGTGTTGGTTTATATTTTTCTGGGAGGACTTACCAGTGCAGTATATAACGAGGTGCTTCAGTTCTTTTTGATCGTGTTGGGTATAGCCCCGCTTGTTTACCTTGGTTTTATTCAAGTGGGTGGCATAGAAGGCATCATGCACAATGTAGATAATGCCAAACTCCATTTATGGAAAGGAATGGGTAGTGCTACTACCAATCCTATGGGTGTGGATGCGTTTAGTATGGTATTTGGTTTGGGCTTTGTATTGGCGTTTGGTTATTGGTGTACAGATTTTTTAGTGGTGCAGCGGGCTATGATTTCTCATAACCTCAATGCAGCCCGAAGAACACCGATCATTGCGGCATTTCCTAAAATATTTATGCCATTGATTGTTATTTTGCCAGGCATTCTTTTACTGGCTTTACAAAAACAATCACCGGGTTTTAAGTTGCCAAATCAGGCTGACGGACAACCAAATTATAACATGACCTTGCCTTTATTGCTTTCCAATCTTTATCCCAGTGGAATTTTGGGAGTGGGCGTTACTGCTTTGATTGCATCGTTTATGTCAGGCATGGCAGGGAACGTAACTGCTTTTAATACCGTCTGGACTTTTGATATTTATCAGGCGCACATCAGGAAAAATGCTTCGGAAAAACATTATCTTTTTGTAGGCAAGGCGACTACTTTTGTAGGCATATTATTATCTATCGCTACTGCATATGTAGCCAGGGGGTTTAATAGTATAATGGATTTGCTTCAATTGGTATTTGGCTTTGTAAATGCTCCCTTATTTGCCACTTTCTTTTTAGGAATGTTTTGGAAAAAGACGACCTCCAATGGAGCCTTTTGGGGCCTGATAGCCGGAACAGGTGCTGCGGCATTAACGCATGGTTTAACGGTGGCCGAAGGTAAGGGAGGATGGATAGCAAATGTTCACACCTATTCTTCTGGTACCAGTCACGCTTTTAACATAGCCGCTATTGCATTTGTTTTTTGTTTCATTTTTACGGTCATGATTAGTTTGGTAACGCAGCCAAAACCGGAAGAAGAACTGAAGGGTCTGGTTTATAGCCTGACCCCGAGAGAAAAGGATATGGCTAAAGTATGGTACAAAAACCCACTTTGGCTGGGTATTATTTTATTGGTCATTACCCTCATTTTTAATATCATTCTCTATTAAAAAAACTATATGAAAAGTATATTGGATTTGCGATTTGTAATAGGCTCTTTCTTTGGAATCATAGGAGGCATGTTGATGGTTTATGGGTTATCATCAGGTGAAATGGCTGCTAAAACAATCAATAGTTGGTGTGGGGGAGGTTTTTTTATATTTGGGACATTGATGATCCTTTTGTCCATAAAAAGGCAGCAGAAAGAGAATGTATCTGATTAAAGCATGGAATATTAGGGCTGCTTTGCAATACAAATGGTAATTCCATTACTTTTACTCAAAACAAACAAAGTTCCATGCTATTTTCAATGACAGGTTTTGGCAGAGCCGAGCAGGCTGTAGGAGATAAAGTCTTTTTGGTAGAAGTAAAATCATTAAACGGTAAACAGTTTGATCTTAGAATAAATATCCCATCGTTATTAAAACCTTTCGAGTTCCATATCAGGAATATTTTGCAGGAAAAACTGGTGCGTGGCAGTGTTGAATGCAGCATTTTCATAAAACAGAATGGTTCTGCAAGACCCGTAGCTATCAATAAGGAATTGGCAAAAGCATATTATCAACCAATTGCTGAACTGGCTGCTGAACTTAATTTGGATGCAGGCGGAGTTATTAGTGCTTTGTTGAAATTGCCCGAAGTAGTAACCGCAACCAATGAAGTATTAAGCGATTCTGATTGGGGTGCTTTTCAAACAATATTGATTAAAGCAATAGATGAACTAAAGGCTCATAGGCAGGATGAAGGCAAAGTAATGGAAGGTGATCTTTTGCTGCGCATTGACAATATTACTTTGCATGCAGAAAAAATAGCTGTTCTTGTTCCACGCAGGTTGCAGAAAATAAGAGAGGGCCTTATTAAAATTCTGAATGAAAATGTTGGCAAAGAAAGCTATGATGGTAATCGTCTTGAGCAGGAACTTGTTTACTACATAGAAAAAATAGATATTAGCGAAGAGCAGGTTCGATTAAAAAACCATTGTGATTATTTTTTAACTATTTTAAATGAGGCGGAGGAAAGTAAGGGTAAAAAGCTGTCGTTCATTATGCAGGAAATAGGAAGGGAGATAAACACTACCGGATCTAAAGCATATGATTCTGAAGTTCAGAAAAGTGTTGTATTAATGAAAGATGAATTAGAGAAGGCAAAAGAACAAGTACTCAATGTATTGTAGGAGAAATACAACAATATGCACTTTTCATAGCAGACTGCTACCATTACCTTTGCATTCAAATTATTCTCTAGTGAAGTATTTTATCATCATCATTGCTGCTTTTTTAGTTGGGTCTTGCAATACAATAGATGTATATGAACAAACTAAAACTTTTCCAAAACACAGTTGGAGCAGCAGGGAGAAGCCAACATTTTCTTTTGAAATTAAAGATACCACTTCCTTGTACAATGTGTTCTTTGTACTAAGGCACGAAGATGCTTATAATTACAATAATATTTGGGTAGTATTAAAGATGAAAGGACCGGCAGATTCTGTAACCATCCGCCGTGAATTTATTTTGGGTAACAGCCAGCAAGGCTGGTTGGGTAGCGGAATGGATGACATCTTTGAACATCGTGTTCCTTTTAATTCAAAGGCTGCTGCATTGACCAAAGGCAAATATACTTTTACCATACAACAGGACATGCGTGAAGACCCGTTGGATCACATTTTAAGTGCTGGAATAAGAGTAGAGAAAGCCAAACAATAGTTCACTATAAATCTTCATTTATGCTGCGGATAAAAAAGCTCTCGACAATCACTGCAGTTTTTTGGTTTTTACTTCTATACATAGTAGCTGCACTCGTGTGGTGGTTTATTTCACTTCATCAGCAAAATGAAAGAATGTCTGACATGTTGATCAGCGAATTGAAACGTGACGATATAGGATATGTTTCAACTGTAGAAAAAATTGAAGACTCCAGAAAAAGAAAAAATACACAGTATTTGGGGGAAGGATTAACCTTTTTAATTGTAACGCTAATTGGAGCTGGATTTGTATTCAGAGCCGCCAGGCGCAGGTTGCGGCTTTCTCAACAGCAGCAAAATTTTATGATGACAGTGACCCATGAATTAAAGACACCGCTGTCCGTAGCACAACTCAATCTTGAAACTTTACTAAAGAGAAATCTTACCAATGAACAGCAACGAAAATTAGTGTCTGCCACTATGCAGGAAGTGTCAAGGTTGAATACGTTGTCCAACAATATTTTATTGGCCTCCAGAATGGATGCAGGCGAGTACAAATCTATCAAGAGCAGTATAAACCTTAGCCAGCAGGTAAGAAAAGTTTATAATGATTTTGTAGCCCGATATCCTGAACGGCCATTTACGATTGAGTTAACAGAAGACATTTATTTAAACGGCGAAGCATTATTGATCGAATTGTTGTTTAGCAATATCATTGAAAATGCTTGCAAATATTCTCCCCGATTTTCCCCTGTTTCTGTTACTTTAAAGAATGGAATCAAGTCAGTCGTATTTTCTGTTGCAGATGAGGGCACAGGAATTGCTGACGAAGAAAAATTGAGAATTTTTGAAAAATTTTATCGTGTCGGGCTTGAGTCTGTGAGAACTGCCAAGGGAACAGGATTGGGCCTTTTTTTATGTAAGCAAATAGCCAATGACCACAATGCAGATATTATTGTTTACAACAGAAAACCCCAGGGTTCAATATTTTCTGTTACATTTAAATAATAAAATAGCATGGTAAGAGAAAATAAGAAAGCAAATATTTTATTGGTTGAAGATGAAGAAAATCTTCACGACGCACTGAAGCTAAATCTGGAACTGGAAAATTATGAAATAACCTCAGCATATAATGGCGCAGAAGCCCTTAAAGCTATTAAGGATGAATTTTTTGATTTGATTATCATGGACATCATGTTGCCTCAGATAGATGGAATTACAGTGACAGAAACAATAAGAATTCAAGGAAATGATGTACCCATTTTAATACTAAGCGCAAAAAATACAAGTTCAGATAGGGTATTGGGTTTAAAAAAAGGAGCCGATGATTATATGGTGAAACCATTTAACCTTGAAGAACTTTTGTTAAGAGTTGAAAAATTAATTCATAAGAATAAGAAATTTCTGGAGAAAGAAACAATCATTGAGATTTACGAGTTTGGGGCTAATAAAATAGACTTCAAAGCACAGTCTGCTATTACCTGGAACAACAAAAATATTGCGCTAAGCAAGAAAGAAATCATGTTGCTAAAGCTATTGATTGAAAATAAAAATGAGGTTGTAACTAGAGAAAAAATTCTTCAATCTGTATGGGGTTATAATGTCTATCCAACTACCAGAACTATTGATAATTTTATTCTAAACTTCAGAAAATATTTTGAAAAGGATAGTAGAAATCCAAAGTATTTTCAATCCATCAGAGGTGTAGGTTATAAGTACGCAGAATAAGCGATTAATCCTTGTCCAGCTGTACTAAAATGTCTATTGCATTTAATCGGTCTTGCATTGATTCTTCTAAGTTAAATATGGGTGTATATCTTGCCATATTGCCCCTGTCGGTTAGTTCCTTCAATCTTAATAATGACTGAGATTTCTCTGGATGTTGATTGCTATAATCTGCTAATTGGTTGAGCTCGATATTGAATTTTGATTTTACGAATCCTTGCAGGTGTTTGCAGAGTTCTCTGTAGAAAACAGGCCCATTACTTACAGGGTCAAGTGCCCTGATTTTGAAAAGGTAATCTTCTTCTGTAATTTTAAATGTTGCTATTGATTCAGGAGGTGTAGGTATTTTGATTCGAATTTTTGGTTGCACTTGGGCACTTCTTTTTGCATTCATCCAGAATATAATGATCAATATGCCCAGAATGGCAACACCGATAATCATGTACAATGGATTTTGAACAAACGGTACATTGGTAAGCGAAGCGTTCTTAAAAATATGCTTACTTCCTTGTTCAATTTGTAACCGAAATGGCTGTGTTGATTTTGATTTGTATTGCCCGGTTGTAGGATCAAGAAAGGGGAAAGTAATTGGAGGAATAATATAGGTTCCTTTTTTTTCCGCAACAAAAGGGTAGGTAAACGATTTGACAACTTTAATGGGGTAGAACGATTTGTCTTCTTCTGTTTTTTCTATTGCATCAAATCCTTCCATACCCTTTGGCCATTCAATATTCGGTGCAGATACATTTTTAAGATTTCCCACCCCAAGCACAAAAACCGTTAGAAAATTATTGCTTGTTGTTGTTAGTGTTTCATTTCCTGCCGAAAGCTGAATATCGAAGGAGCCGATTGCTCCGCTAAATTCCTTTTGGCTAGCAGATGGAAATGCAGGAAGCTCTTTTACTTCTATTGTTTCAGGTTTATTCTGAAGGGTTACAGATTGTTCTGCTATCGGAACGTTTGTATTACCGCCAAATATATCTCTGTTATTTAATTTTGATGCATCAAAAAATGAAACAGTATTATCGACACTTGCAGAAGGCAATACAAGTGCGCCTGCATTCAAAGGTATTAACTGAACTTTTCTGATCACAAAAACATTGTATTCTGTGCCGTTTATTCTTTCTATTTGCGAGCTAATTTCATTCTCCGTTAGTTCTACAACCGTACATCCTGTAAACATAGGTTGTTTGGCTACCTTCGATTTCGATTTTAGTCGGGTACACAACTTATAGGTGGCCAGAATGGGTTCTCCAACATAACACGATCTTTTATTTACTTCCAGTTTTATAATAATGTTGTTTCTTATTTTATCTAAGGCGTTTTCGCCTTTCTTTAAATATTGAGTAGAAGGTATTTCATCGGTCATAGCAAGCAGATCAGCAAGTGCATTGTTAGCTTGCGGTTGCACGGGATTTGCTCTTGAAATATGTTCTACGTTTTTTACTTCTACTACTACAGGGTTACTCGTTCTTGGTTTGTTGTTAATGAGGGCAGTAGCGCCTGGAATTACCTGCTTCCCAAGCATCTTGGGTTGGAGAATAACAGAATACGATGTTTGTTGTTTGAGCAAGTTGCCAGTAATAATGTTGGTACTGCTCATGTTGGGTCCCGAAATAACGACCCAATTGGTAAATGAAGGCATCCTAAATTGATCTATTGATACATCATCAGCTATATATTCCACCTCTAAAACATCATTTTTGCCCAGAGCAGAGGAGCCTGTTTTAGTAATAAACGATTGCGCAGATGCGCTAACGCAATGCATTGATAAAAATAACAGGCAAATGGAAAATAATTTAATCATACAATACTAAAGCAAAAGTAATCATTAGCCTTTCCTACTATCCAAAGCAATGGTTAAAATATTAAATGGCTTGTAAAAAATGATTTTTCGCATTATTAACAGCTGGAGTATTTTTTTATTCAAAATTTGATGGGGTGCAATTGATTTATTTTTCAATCTATTAAAAACTGTTTATAATATTTATCTTCGATTATACTTTGAGTATTTTTTCTGTAAAGGTTGGTGAAAAATGTTTTATGTACTCGCAATTAAAACACGTTTGATTTGAAAGCAATTGATAATGTAAAGCAGTTTGAAGCACTTTTTAACTTTGCCACTATTGGTATTGTTGTGACTAATGGTAATGGTGAAATCGTTAATTTCAACAGATTTGCGGAAGTGCAATTTGGTTATACAAAGGAGGAGATTTTGGGACATACAATAGAAATGCTTTTGCCTGCATCACTGAAGCATAATCATATTCAATATCGGGATCATTATTATGTTCATCCAGAGCCTAGAGTAATGGGTCATGGCAGGGATTTACAAGCATGTAAAAAGGGCGGAATTAATTTTCCGGTAGAAGTAAGCCTTTCTCATTACAGGTTTGAAAATGAAACATATGTAATCGCATTTGTCATTGATATTACTGTTAGAAAAAAACAGGAAATTGTAGTTATAGAACAGAAGCAAGAGCTTGAAAGAGTAACAAAAGAAATAAAGAAAATGAATGCTCATTTGGAGCAGCAAGTAGATGATCGTACCAAAATGCTTCGTGAGGCCTTGTTTGAACTGGAAAAATCAAAGGAGGAATTGAGTGAGGCCTATGAAAACGAAAAGGAACTGAGTGAACTTAAATCCCGATTTGTAACCATGGCTTCTCATGAATTCAGAACTCCGCTTAGTACTATTTTGTCATCTGCATATTTGTTAGAAAAATATAATCAAGTTAATCCTGATCCTAAAGTAGAGAAGCACCTTTACAGAATAAAGAGTGCTGTGGGTGGCATGAAGAGTATTTTAGAAGATTTTTTATCGCTTGGCAAACTGGAAGAAGGATTGGTTCAGACCCAAATTGAAGCAATCTCTCCTGACCAATTCAGTAATAAAATCAATGAACTGATTCAGGAAATGGAAACTGTAGCTAAGTCGGGTCAAAAGATACTTTTGTCAAATAGTGTGGATGTAGATCTTTTTATTGATGGACATCTGGTTAGAAACATTTTGATTAATCTACTGTCAAATGCTATTAAATTTGCCGGAGAAAATTCAAATATTTTATTAGGATGTTCAATTAAAAATAGCAGTCTTGTAATAACTGTAGCAGATACCGGAATAGGAATATCAGAAGAAGATCAACAACATCTTTTTGAGCGGTTCTTTCGGGCTAAAAACGCAAACAATATACAGGGTACAGGGCTTGGATTGCATATAGTAGCAAAATATCTTGAATTATTAAATGGACGAATTGAGTTAAAAAGTAAAATAGATGAAGGCTCAACTTTCACTATTTATATTCCCTGGTAAAACGCAAAAAATTATGAAAAAAATACTAATAATAGAAGATAACCTTGAAGTGAGAGAGAATACTGCTGAAATTATTGAAATGTCTAACTATGCAGTAATAACTGCAGAAAATGGAAAGATAGGTGTAGAAATGGCCATAAGGGAATTGCCGGATTTAATCGTTTGCGATATTATGATGCCGGTTCTGGATGGATATGGCGTCTTCCATTTGTTGAGTAAACATCCTGAAACATCTTCTATTCCATTTATTTACCTGACGGCTAAATCTGAAAAGTCAGATTTCAGAAAGGGCATGGAAATGGGCGCTGATGATTATATTACTAAGCCTTTTGATGGAATTGAATTATTGAATGCTATTGAGATCAGGCTTAAGAAAAAAGAACTGATCAAGCAACATTATGCTGGTCCGGAAGCAATGTCAAAATTTCTGGAAGACGCAAAGCAGACAGGCAAGGTGCAGCTAGTTTCGGATGAAAGAGATGTACATTCATACAATAAGAAACATATTTTATACAAGGAAGGCCAACGGCCAAGATTTGTGTACCAGGTAATATCTGGAAAAGTAAAAGTTTCCAAGACAAATGAAGATGGTAAAGAATTCATTACGAATTTATATGGACCAGGTGACTTTTTTGGTTACACATCTGTACTCGAAGATGTTCCCTATATAGACGATGCACAGATTTTAGAAGATACCGAGCTTATGTTAATTCCCCGGGACGATTTTAATCAACTCATTTCTAATGATATTGGAATTGCAAAACAATTTATAAAAATCATTACACACAACATTATCGAGAAGGAAGAAAGCCTTTTAAATATCGCCTATAGTTCTCTTAGGAAAAAAGTAGCTTTTGGTCTGATACAGTTTTATGATAAATACAAGCTGAATGAAGAGCAAAAACCGCTTCTTAACCTGTCAAGAGAGAATTTGGCGCAGGCAATAGGTATCGCAACAGAATCACTGATTAGAACATTGGGAGACTTTAAAGACGAAAAATTAATAGATATTCAGACAGGTAAGGTTATTATTCTCGACGAAAAGAAATTAAGAAACCTTCCTTTTTAGGATTTTGTTATTCATTCAGGCGATGAGTTCATTTCAGTACTTATAAATTCACCTGCTTTATTTTGATTCTCCAAAGTCCATCCTTCTGTAAGAGAGATCGTACTCCAAATGTTTCCTGACTTTCGGAAAAGCCTGACACTTAAACCAATTTGTCTGTAAAAATCAGAAGCTATTTCTGCAACAGTCCTTGTTTTTCCAACATTTAGTTTTTGTGTGGTCTCTAAATTTGTCAGCTCCTTTATTTTATTTTGAGGACTTGCAGTTGACAGTTTTGTTGTGGGAATAGTTTTATTGGATGGGTTAAAAAACTCTATTTTCAAATATGGGTATAGCATGTTGAACTGATGCTGAATATCCATTATCAGGCTATCACTATCTATCACTATTTCACTTCTTAACGGATTCATAACACATTTTATAATAGTCCTCGATCTGTTATTTTTTAATCATGGAGACTATACTTTATAATAGACAAAAATATTCTTAGGTGCTTTTTGAAAATCGTATTTTAATCAGCATGAAATATGACAATCGTCAGGTTTTTGTTTTTTTTAAATAGCCTTGCTGTAGAGTTGTTGCTTCTGACTAAGTTTATTTCGCTGTAAATGCAGGTCAAATGAACTGCAAACATTTCTTATAAAATATTGCCCTTGCTCTGTTAACCGACACATCCGTTGGTCATACTTCACCAAACCATCGTTAGATAACTTATCCAATACAGGAAATGTAATTTCCTCAAGAACCGGCATTTGTTCCTCTGAAAAATAGGTATGTCCTTTGCAACTAATATCCAGGATATTTTGCTTAAACAACAAGTCTTCATCAGACAAGAAATAACCTTTATTTATTGGAAGTTCTTCTTTTTCGAGACGGGCATAATAGTCATGAATTGACTTTTCGTTTTGTGCATAGGCAGTAAAAGCATCACTTATGGCTGATACTCCTAACCCTATCAGCATACCAGAATGGTGAGCAGTATATCCCATAAAGTTTCTATGAAGTCTTCCTTCTTGCTTGGCTTTGTATAACTCATCGGTTGGTAAGGCAAAATGATCCATGCCAATATCATGATATCCTTTATCATTTAGCATTTGGCTGCCCTTCATATACAAGGCTATTTTTTCTTCTGCATTTGGCAAATCATTTTCGTCAAACAGCCGTTGTCCCCTGCTTGTCCATGGCACATGAGCATAACTGTAAAAAGCAATTCTATCTGGCATCAGTTCAGTCACCTGATTGATTGTTCGCTCAATGCTCTCCAAAGTCTGTAATGGGAGGCCATAAATAAGATCAAAATTTATTGACGAAAATCCAATCTTTCTGGCTTGCTCTGTTGCATTTTTTACATTTTCTATTGGCTGTATTCTATTAATTACTCGTTGTACATCCGGATCATTATCCTGAACGCCATAGCTAATTCTAGTAAACTCCCATTTATGTAAAACCTGCAGGTGTTCAATGGTAGTATTGTTTGGATGCCCTTCAATGCTAAACTCATGGTTAGGATGAATATTGCTGTCTTTGAGTAGAATGTTTAACAATCGGTCTAAGTTAGATGGCGCAAAAAATGTTGGTGTTCCACCGCCTAAATGTAGTTCTCTGATGACAGGTTTTTCACTCATTAAACACTGATAGCGTTTCCATTCTTTTTCAATTGCCAACAGGTATTCTTCTTCTACTTTGTGATTGGTCGTTATTTTTTTATTGCATCCACAATAAGTACACAAGCTTTCGCAAAAAGGAAGGTGTACATACAAGCTTATTCCATTCAATTGATTTTCTAATTGAAATTGCTGTTGCACTTTTTGTTCCCAATCCATGACCTCTATTTTTTCTTTCCAAATAGGTACAGTTGGATAACTGGTATATCTTGGAATGGGTTGGTTGTATTTTCTTACAAGCAATGAATCAATCCTATTTTTTGTGACCATTTGTCAAAAGTAAAATCAGACAATGCACTAAAACCTGATTATCGTTAGGCTTTGTTATTATTTTAATCAATTTCAGGTAGGCAGGAAGAAAATCTGACAATAGTCATCTTTTTAAATGAGTCTGGTCAAAATCAGGAATCATCCATAAAGGTAGTTTTGAACCTTTTAAATATAACAAGCATTTCGATGAAGAAGGAAGCCGTTCACCAAAAGACGACCTGTTACCATTGTGGAGAAGATTGTGGCAAGCAAATCATAATGGTGGAGCAGAAAAATTTCTGTTGCGATGGTTGCAAATTGGTGTATCAAATATTAAACAAAGGAGGTCTTTGCGATTATTATGAACTAACAAAGAATCCGGGAAGCAGTAGAAAGATATCTGTTAGAAAGGATAAGTTTTTATTTTTAGAAGACAACAAAATAAAACAATCGCTGATTACCTATAGTAGTGAAACACAAACGCATGTTTCATTTTACCTTCCTCAAATGCATTGCAGTAGTTGCTTGTGGCTGCTAGAAAATTTGCACAGGCTAGATGAACATATTGTAACAAGTAAAGTCAACTTTTCACGTAAAGAAGCAGATATCGTTTTCAATCACAACAAGATTTCGCTAAGGAATGTGGCAGAACTTTTGGCAAGTATTGGGTACGAGCCATATATCAGTTTCAAGGATATAAAAAAAGATAAGCCACATTTTGACAAATCTAAATTATATAAACTAGGGGTGGCAGGTTTTGCTTTTATCAATATTATGTTGATGTCTTTTCCTGAATATTTGGGTATAGATACCAAAGAACAAATCCTGGTGAATATGTTTCGGTATCTGAATTTGCTACTGAGCTTGCCTGTATTCTTCTATAGTGCGTCGGAGTTTTATGTAAGCGCATGGAAAAGTATCAGGCACAAATATTTAAATATTGATGCTCCAATAGTATTGGCAGTAATTGTAACATTTGGTAGAAGTGTCTATGAAGTGGTTACAGGTACGGGGGGTGGTTATTTTGATAGTATGTCCGGCATTGTATTTTTCATGTTGATTGGTAGGGTATTGCAGGATAAAACTTATGAGCAGCTTAGTTTTGACAGGGATTATACTTCTTACTTTCCAATTGCTGTTACACGCCTCAACAAGCAGGAAGAAGAAACAGTTACACTTCCCGATATTAAGTTGGATGATACCTTGCTTATCCATAATGAAGAACTAATTCCGGCTGATGGAATACTTACAAGAGGTACAGCATTGATTGATTATAGTTTTGTTACCGGAGAAAGCCTTCCTGTGAAAAAGGAAATGGGTGAAATCGTTTATGCAGGGGGCAAACAAATTGGCAGTAATATTGAAATATTGGTTATTAAAGAAGTTGCACAGAGTTACTTAACAAAGCTATGGAACAGAGATGAGTCGAAAAGTACAGATTCGAAAAAGCAACATTCTTTTGTAAATCTCATTGCCAGATATTTTACATGGATAGTATTTTCTATTGCTGCCATTGCAGCTATTTATTGGTCCTTTAACGATCCGTCAAAAATATGGAATAGTGTAACTGCTGTTATGATCATAGCCTGTCCTTGTGCATTGCTATTAAGCAACACTTTTACCAATGGTAATGTTTTGCGTATTTTGGGTAGAAATAAATTTTATCTGAGGAGTGCCACTACTATTGAATCGATAGCCAATGCAAACCATATTGTATTTGATAAAACCGGCACACTAACCTCCGGAAGCTATCATGATATAGAATATGTAGGTAAACCTTTACCATTGGCTTACAAGCGTAAGTTAGCTATTCTAACAAGCCATTCTATTCACCCTTTAAGTAAAGCATTGGCATCGTATTTTGGCTCGGCAGTGCATGAAGATGTTATAGGCTATACTGAATGGCCTGGACATGGTATTGAGGGAATTGTAGAAGGTGACCTCGTTTCCTTAGGTTCTCGAAAATTTATACTCGATGACAATGATGTATTGGATGAAACAGCTGTTTATTTCTCAATAGAAGAACAGTATTATGGGAAATTTATTTTTAGAAACCAATACCGGCATAATGTATTAATGCTGATTTCTCAATTAAGAAAGTCTTATTCGCTTTCGTTGTTAAGTGGGGATAATGCTGGAGAACGACAGTTTTTAACTGGAATGTTTGGAAAGCACGCAAGCGTTTTGTTCCATCAAAAACCAAATGACAAACTTGAGGTGATCAAACAAATGCAAACGAACGGCGACCATGTAATTATGCTGGGTGATGGATTAAACGACGCAGGTGCATTAAAGCAAGCAGATGTTGGAATAGCTGTAAGCGACAACAGCAACAATTTTACCCCTGCCAGCGATGCAATAATTGAAGCTGATCAATTACCCAAACTTGCAAAGTTTATCAGGTTGTGTAAAATAAACAAGCGGGTAGTGATGCTTAGTTTTATCATTTCAATTTTATACAACATTATAGGTATTTACTTCTCAGTTCAGGGAACCCTTTCTCCAATGATAGCAGCTATTCTAATGCCTGCAAGTAGCCTTAGTATATTGTTGGTGACTTTTGGATCCAGCACTTATTTCGCACGGAGAATGGGATTGGTTTAGACAAAAGATGATCATAATCATATACGATGTTGAGTAGTGTCAAATTGGCCATTACAGCTAGCGACTACTTTTGAAAACTAAATAATAACCATGGGTGTAATACTTCTTTTATTAGCAGCAAGCATAACAGTTGCTGGTATTTTTTTGGCTGCTTTTATTTGGAGTGTAAAAAAGGGGCAGTATGAAGATGAAGATAGCCCACCGGTAAGAATGTTATTCGACGATACAATACCAAAATCAAATAATAATTAAAAAAAGTTGCTTCATGCTAGATCATTCTAAAGGCACTGGGTTTTCGGGGGTAAGTGCATCTTCTGAAACAAGATCGGAGTTAAAGGTTGAACGGTTTTACTACGATAACAACATTGTAAAAATGTTTGCCTATGCTACCATTCTATGGGGTGTTGTAGGGATGTTGGTTGGTTTGTTGGCTTCTATTCAACTCTTTCTCCCGTCGGCTAATTTCGATTTTGCGCCTACCACTTTCGGTAGGGTACGGCCTTTACATACCAATGCAGTCATTTTTGCATTTGTAGGCAATGGTATTTTTATGGGTGTATATTATTCATTGCAGCGCTTGTGCAAAGCAAGAATGTTTAGCGATGTGCTTAGCAAAATTCACTTTTGGGGATGGCAGTCGATTATCGTTTCTGCAGCAGTAACACTGTTGCTTGGTTATACCTCTGGTAAAGAGTATGCTGAACTAGAATGGCCAATTGATATTGCCATTACATTGATATGGGTAACATTTGGTATCAACATGTTTGGTACAATCATGAAGCGTCGTGAGCGGCATTTGTATGTGGCTATTTGGTTCTACATAGCTACATGGGTTACTGTGGCTATGCTTCATATAGTAAACTCGTTTGAGATCCCTGTTTCTTTTATGAAAAGCTATAGTTGGTATGCAGGTGTGCAAGATGCCCTGGTGCAATGGTGGTATGGTCACAATGCAGTAGCATTTTTTCTTACTACCCCTTATTTGGGGATGATGTATTACTTTCTGCCTAAGGCAGCTAACAGGCCGGTGTATAGTTACAGGCTATCTATTATTCACTTTTGGGCACTTATTTTTATGTACATATGGGCAGGTCCTCATCACCTTTTATATACGGCTTTACCCGACTGGGCACAGAGTCTGGGCGTCGTATTTAGCGTTATGCTGATTGCGCCAAGCTGGGGTGGTATGTTGAATGGATTATTTACACTAAGAGGGGCTTGGGATAAAGTAAGAGAAGATCCTATCCTAAAGTTTATGGTAGTAGCGGTTACATGTTATGGTATGGCCACTTTTGAAGGGCCAATGCTTAGTTTGAAAAGTGTGAATGCAGTGGCACATTTTACCGATTGGATTATTGCCCACGTTCATATTGGCGCTTTGGGATGGAATGGCTTCCTCACTTTTGGCGTATTATATTGGCTTATTCCAAGAATATTTAAGACTCCATTGTATTCAAAGAAACTGGCAAACACACACTTTTGGATAGGTACCATTGGTATTGTTTTGTATGCTGTTCCATTATATTGGGCAGGCTTTACACAGAGTATGATGTGGAAGTCTTTTACTGAAGAAGGACAATTGAAATTTCAATTTCTTGAAACGGTAACCAATATTATTCCAATGTATGTAACACGTAGCCTAGGTGGTACATTGTACTTGGTTGGTGTATTGGTGATGGTGTATAATATTTACAAAACAGTAACGGCCGGACAACTGGAAGCCAATGAAGCCGCAGAAGCTGCTCCACTTGCCAAAGTATTTGTTCCGCACGATAGTCAACACTGGCACAGATGGATTGAAAGAAGACCGGTGCAAATGTTGGTATTCAGCTTAATCGCTGTTGCCATTGGTGGTATGCTTGAGTTGATCCCAACATTTTTGATAAAAAGCAATGTTCCAACTATTACCTCAGTAAAGCCATACACGCCCCTTGAATTGCAGGGTCGGGACATTTACATCGGAGAGGGCTGCTATACCTGTCACTCTCAAATGATTCGTCCTTTCAGAGACGAAGTAGCACGGTATGGCGAGTATAGCAAGGCTGGAGAGTTTGTATATGATCACCCTTTTCAATGGGGAAGCAAAAGAACAGGACCGGATCTGGCACGCATTGGTGGAAAGTATCCGGATAGCTGGCATTACAACCACATGTACGATCCCAGAATTATGTCGCCTGGATCAATAATGCCTCCGTACCCTTGGTTACTGGAGAATCAGCTTGATACGACCTCTACGGCTGCAAAGATTAGAGCTATGCAAACATTGGGCGTTCCTTATCCAGAAGGATATGACAAGAGAGCTAATGAAGATCTGGTTCAGCAGGGAAATAAAATACAAGCAGATTTAAAGAAAGATAAAATCAAAACTGGTAATACAACGGAAATAGTAGCAATAATAGCTTACCTGCAAAGAGTAGGAACCGATATAAAGGGCGAGCCTAAAGTTATTACAGCTAGTATCCCATAAAACGAGAAAAAAAATTCAAAATGAAATTCATAAACTATCTGGAGAAGATAACTGGTGTGGATGTTTACGGAATGACTTCTTTGTTACTCTTCTTTATCATTTTTATCATCATGGGTATTTATGCTTTTACTGCTGATAAAAAGTTTATAGATGCCATGAAGAATTCACCATTATATGTTGAAGAGAAATAATAATCAAAACTTAAAAACTTTAAATAATGAAATTTCAAGTTCTTTATAAAAAACTAA